>CAKZQY010000030.1 GCA_937142015.1 uncultured Halobacteria archaeon | reverse complement strand
CGTCTGGTCACGACTCTCGTCGTCCCCCGCACCGTCCGTCTGGTCACGACTCTCGTCGTCCCCCGCACCGTCCGTCTGGTCACGACTCTCGCTGTCCCCCGCACCGTCCGTCTGGTCACGACTCTCGTCGTCTCCCGCACCGTCTGCCCGAGTCGGCGTCGGGCCCACGGTGTCGTCGTCGGCTGTCACGTGGTCGTCTGCCGCACCGGTGTCCGCTAACTCGTCGCCGGAGTCTCCGGTGTCGTCTGGACCGTCCGAGTCACGTCCGTCCGCCGAATCGTCGGCCTCGTCCGTGTCGGCAGCGAGTCCGGCGATCACGACAGCGAGAACGATCACGAGTCCGAGTCCGACAGCCCGGAACAGGACGTACTCACCGCCGCCGAGGAACCAGTAGACGGCCCAGAGGTTCTGGCCGACAGCGACCAACAGCGCACCGAACAACAGTCGCCCGGGAGCGGGGAGCGCGGCAGTTCGACGACGGGCGAGCACGCCAGCCACAACGACGCCGAGGAGGAGTCCGAGCGCGTGGCCTTGGATTGCGATGTCGGCCCACCACGGCGTGATGTACGCGGGCCGACCGGAGGCGGTCAACGACGGCCGCTGGAACGCGCGGTAGGCGAGTCGCACGACGCTGCCGGCCGACAGCGCAACGACAGTCCCGAGCGGGTAGTAGACGACTGCGAACCCGACGAACGCGAACACGACTCCCGAGAAGCCGATCACCGGCCCCAGCGCGAACAGCGCGGTAGCGAGCCCGACGAGGATCACCCCGCCGGGGAACAACAAGAACGCTCGTGCGTACGGGTTCGACCGGAGGCTCCCGAACAGCGACGTGCCACGCTCCTCCGGGTAGTGGCCCCAGACGTACTCCACCAACGGCGCGACTGTCACCGTCCCGACGAGGTTGCCGATCAGGTGTCCCGGCCCGACGTGACCGAACGCTGCCGTCACCATCCCGAGCGGCGCGAGGTACGACCACGCACGGAACGGGACGACGACCGGATTGTACCAGTGACTCCACCCCCCCTGCACGAACAGGTACACCGCGACGACGACCGCGACGGCTGTGAGTGTCCCCCACGGAACGCCGAGGAGAAACCGCTCGCGGAGCGTTGCTACCGGCCGACGACCGGCGCGCCGCTCGACGACGAGGAAGACGACGACCGCGAGCACCGCGGCAACCGCGAGTACCGCCCGCTGGACGCCCGGCGGTGGGGTCTGTGCCGGCACGACTCCGAGCATGGATGGGTGGTGTCGACACGCAGGCTTCAATTGCGTGGTCGGGTGTGTCGCCAGCGCACGCTGTGACCCACGCTGTCGAGTACCTGCTCGTTCCTGTCACCGCTGCGTCGCGTTACCGCCTCGTCACGTCCGCGTCGCGTTACCGCCTCGTCACGTCCGTGTCACCTCTACGGGAGGAAAGCCAGTGGTGCAGAACTGTTCTCGTAGCGTGGTGGGCGAGCGAGCGACATCGTTGCCTCGGTGGTTGTTGGCGGGTGCGACGGCGACTCGGAGGCACAGAGCGATGAAGACGTTCGAGCAGTGCTGTTGTCTCATAGTGATTACTGCGAACAGTTCCACGGACGGCGTCGAAAATCGACGGCTCAGACGCTCTGATCGCCGACACGAGTCACCACGGCGGTAAAGACTCGCAGTAATCACTATCAGTTCCACGCAGCAGCGTCGGGGTCGATCACACGCGTTCGTTCGTCGTACGCGGCGATGCGGTCGAGATCGTCCTCGTCGAGTGTCAGCTCCTGTGCCTCGAAGTTCTCTCGGACGTGGTCACCCACGCCCTTCGGAATCGGGACGAGTCCCTCACGCTGGTACGCCCACGCGAGACAGACCGCAGCAGTCGAGGTGTCGTACTCCGCTGCGATCTCCGACAACAGCGGGTCGTCGAGCAGTTCCCCGCCGCCGAGCGGCGAGTAGCCGACCAGCGCGTGACCGGCCTCCCGAGCGTACGTGAGGAGTTCCTCCTGTGGCAACAGCGGGTGACACTCGACCTGGTGAGCGACGACTGGCGCGTCGAGCAGCGCTCGCGCCTCGTCTAACAGCTCGGGCGTGAAGTTCGACAGGCCGACGTGATCGGTCAGTCCCTCGTCGTACAGTTCTTGTACCGCACGCAGGGTCTCCGGAGGGTCGTACGCCGAGATCGGCCAGTGGACGTACAGCAGATCGACGGTGTCTACTCCGAGTCGTTCCAGCGACTCGCGTGTCGTCCGCTTGGCGTCGTCGTACGCGAGATTGTCGGGGTGGATCTTGGTGGCGACGACCACCTCCTCGCGTGGCACGTCCGCACGCTCGATGCCCTCGCCGACCGCCGCCTCGTTCTCGTACATCTGTGCGGTGTCGACGTGACGGTAGCCCACCTCGACCGCGTCGGCGACCGTCTGGGCACACTGCTCGAACTCGTCGTTCCCCGAGGTTCCGAGACCGGGCGAGGGGAGTGTGAACGCTGTCACGTCTCACGTGTCTGCGCTCGTGGGCAAGAATCTGTGGAAGCCGGCGGACGCGTCTGCTCTCGGGCTGCGGACCCCGGTGAGAACGTCGACTGTCGGATCGCCACGACAACAGTTTTCCACGGCAGTCACGCAGGTGGCTCCATGACCGACACCACGGACGGGGGGACGACAGTGACGGAGGGTGGCGTCACCGTCCGCGTCGAGGACGCCCGCGACGGGGCAAGTGCGGGGACGAGTGACGCGGTGTTCTACAACCCGGAGATGGAACTGAACCGCGACGTGACTGTCGCCGTCCTCCGCGCACTCACCGGCGACGAGGAGCCGCTTACGTACTTCGACGCGACCACGGCGTCGGGGATTCGCGCTGCGCGCGCTCTCGTCGAGGGGTACGACGTGACGGCGGCCGATGTCGACCCGGAGGCCGTCGCACTGGCACGCGAGAACCTCACGCGAGTCGAGAACAGTGTGTCCAGTGAGACGGACGGACACGGCGAGAGCGGAGCGTCCCGTGAGACGGACGGACACGGCGAGAACGACGTATCGAGTGAGCCAACGGAGTCGACAGTCAGACACGCGGACGCGAACGTCTGTCTCCACCAGCAGCAGTTCGACGTAGTCGACGTGGACCCGTACGGCTCCCCGGTCCCGTTCGCGGACGCCGCAGTCCGCAGTGCGCGCGAGCTGGTGTGTGTCACGGCGACCGACACGGCACCGCTGTGTGGCGCACACTTCGACAGCGGACGCCGCCGCTACGAGACGACCCCGCGGAACACGGAGTACCACCCCGAGATGGGACTCCGTGTGTTGCTGTCCGCGATGGTCCGTACCGGAGCGAAACACGACATCGCGCTCCGGCCGGTCTGTTCACACGTCTCTCGACACTACGCTCGCACGTACCTCGACGTCGAGCGCTCGGCGACGGCGGCCAACGACGTTGTCGCACAGCTGGGACACGTCTCTCACTGTCAGGACTGTCTCGCTCGCCAGAGCGAGTACGGCCTGCTCGCCGACTCACCTGCGAGGTGTTCCGCCTGTAACTCGCGCCGGGTCGTCACGGCCGGCCCGATCTGGCTCGGAGCCGTCGCAGACACGGCGTTCACCGAGCGCGTCCGAGCCGCGGTGACAGACGACATGGGAGAGGCGAAACAGGCGCGTAAGCTCCTCGGTACCGTCGCCACGGAACTCGACACGCCGACACACTACGATCAACACCGACTGTGTGAGGCGTGGGGACGACCGGCTGCGGCGATGGACGAGTTCCTCGACGCGCTGCGTGCGGCGGGATTCGACGCGACACGGGCTCACTACTCCGGGACAGCGTTCAAAACCAACGCCGACGTGACCGAGATTCGCGCGGCGACGAGCAGCCTCCACTGACAGTGACTGGTGGCAGACGGGGTGAATCGTCTGTACAATTGACCTCCTCCCACGGCTGAAGACCGACGGAACCCGACGTTCAGCTAGAAGAACAGGACTCGATCAGCAGACGTTCTTCGGCTTCACGCCCATCGATTCGAGCGTCGCCACGTAGTCGTCGTAGGCGGCTTCGAGCAGGTCGTCGGCAGCCTCGCGGGCAGTCGTCCAGTCGTCCTCCGCACAGACATCGTCGAGTCGGTCGGCGACACGCTCTAAGTCCGTCTGGTGGTCGTCACGGAGACTCCGGAACTCGTCGGCACTCGTCGGGTCGGCGTCGCCGACGAAGAAGCCGACAGCCTGTCCGATGCGTGTCTCGGCGAGAATCTGGCGAGCCAGCAGCGCGCCGAGTCGTTCGGGAGTCGACGTCGCAGCCGCGAGGCGGTCGAGCTCCGGGTACGCTCGGTCACTCGGCGCTGCGCCCGCCGTCTCGGCGTGTGACTCGGCGCGCGCCGCGAGGTCGTCGTACAGCTCTGCCGTCGCCTCGTCTGTCCCGTCGGTGTCCGTCCAGTCGGCGACGGCCGCCGCAGTCAGCGTCGCCTCCCGTGCGACGGCAGCACGAACGGCGTCGCCGTCCATCTCGCCGCCGGTGAGCGCGTACAGCGACTTCGAGGAGCCGAGCCTCGACAGCGGTGTCTCGTTGTCGTCGCGGACTCTCTGTGTGAACTCGTCGGCGTCCATACGACCCCGTTCGACCGTGGACCGCTTGAATGCACGCCCCGACCGTGTGTCACTGGACACGACGGGACCGCTCGTGTGTCTCCGTGTGCCGCCCACTGCACCCGAAGCCTACGCTACCACACGACGCTCGCCAGCCTCGGCAGCCTCGACAATCGTCTCCAGCACCCGGAGGTCGGTCACGCCGTCCCGTCCGTCCGGTTCGACCTCGCGGCCGGTGAGAATCGCGTGTGCGAAGTAGTCGAACTCCTCGCGGGTCTCGTCGGCTCCCGCGCCGCCGAGCCGGACCCGTCCCTCGTCCGTCTCGACCGTGACGCGACGGTCGTCGCCGGGACCGAACGCGTCTGCGATTCGGCCCCGTCCGGCCGTCCCGACGAGTTCCAGAAACGTCGTGCTGTGTCCGGTGAAACTCGCAGAGAAGTTCCCGACGACGCCACCCGGGAACTCGACGTGGAAGTGCGTGTGTTCGTCTACCTCGTCGAACGGGCCCGCTGCAGACTGACTGTTCTCTCCGTCTGTCGCTGCTCCGGCTTCACTCCCGGCGTCGTCGACAGTATCGCCCGTCGTGTCGTCACCACTCGCACTCGTCGTGTCGGCGACCGTTCCACCCCCACCGACTGCGGTCGCCGACACGGCGACTGGATCGGCGTCGAGCAGGAACCGCGCGGTGTTCAGCGGGTAGACACCTACATCGTACAGTGCGCCGCCACCAGCGAGATCGCCGTCGAGTCGCCACTGGTCCGGGCCGCGGGAGCCGGCCAGCACTGGGAACGTGAAGTCGCCGAACAGCTTCACCGGCTCTCCGAACACCCCGTCCGCGACGGCCTCTCTGACTCGTCTGATCACGGGGTCGGTCTGCATCCGGTAGGCGGTCATCAGCTCGACACCTGCCTCGTGGCAGACGTTGACCGCCTGCTGTGCGCGGGCCGCGGTCGCGTCCAGCGGCTTCTCGACGAGTGCGTGTTTGCCGTGACTCGCTGCGGTCTCGACGTGCGGGAGGTGTTCGCGGTTCGGCGTTGCGATGTACACCGCGTCGTACGCGTCCGCCGCCCCACCGGCGGCGTACTCCTCGTACGTCAGACCGACCGCGTCGTACTCCCCAGCGATCTGTTGGGCTTTCTCACGGTCGCCGCTGACGACCGCCCCCACTGTCGTGTAGTCGCCCGCTGCGACCGCTGGAAGCGAGACCGCCCGAGCGTACCCGCCGAGTCCGACGACCGCGAACCGGACATCGTCGTCCTCACGCCCGCTCGCGTCTCCCGACGTGTCCGCGTCTGTGGACTCCCAGTCCCGCCTGTCGACCGCTGTCGCCCGTGGTAGCATACGAGCCAGTTCGACAGGCGAGACAAAAGTGCTCCCGCTCCCTCGAAGGCCGCTCGTCGCTCGTCTCGACTGACGACTGACGCCGAACCCCGTCGGGAGCCCGACCGATAGCCGACGTGTGACGCCCGCAGCGAAGAGTTAGCTATCGAGGCTGATAATCGAGGAGAAATTTTAAATTGTCAGACACACCCCACTTCGAACGCCGCGGTCCGAGCCGTCCAGTGTCGGTCGGCGTGTAGCGGCCGGCAGCAGTGATCACGACCCCCAGCGTGATCACGTGGACCGCTCCGGGTCCAGCACCGGTTCGGGTCGCGGGTCGCGGGACACGACTCCCGTCAGCTGTCTGGAGCGGCGGGGTGACACGACGGCGGCCTGTTGCCCATCCGTCGTGTCGGTCGGGGCTTCGCTCCCGCTCCCACTCCCACGCCCGACTTCCTGCCGCTCCACCACTTCGCGCGGAGTTCCACTCTCTCCCCACGACCGGCGAGTCACGGGTCTGGTTCGGAACCACTATGTCCACGCCGGAACCACACGGAGGCGAATGCAGATATTCGGGTCCAGCGGTACCCGTGGCGTAGTCGGAGCGGAGTTCGGGCCGGAGTTCGTCCTCCGGGTGGCTCGCGCGGCGGCGACCGTCTGGGACGCCGAGGAGGTCGCGCTGGCTCGGGACACGCGGACCAGTGGCGAACTGTTCACGAACGCGGCGGCAGCGGGGATCACGGCCACCGGGACGGACGTGGCCCGACTCGGTGTCGCGCCGACGCCTGCCACCGTCCGTCACTGTGACGAGGCGTCGGTGCCGGGTGTCCAGATCACCGCCTCCCACAATCCTCCGGAGTTCAACGGTGTGAAGCTGATCGGTGCGTCGGGGAGCGGTCTCCCGGTCGCTCGGCTGGAGGAGATCGAAGAGACACTGCTGGCGGAGGGGTTCGACACGGCGGCGTGGGACGCGGTCGGTGACTCCCGGCAGGTGACAGACGCGTCGGCCGACTACGTCGCGGAACTGCTCGCCGCCGTCGACCGCGAGGCCATCGCCGACGCCGACCTGCGTGTCGCACTCGACCCGGGACACGGCGCTGGCGCACACACCTCGCCGGAGTTCTTCCGACGACTCGGCTGTGAGGTCGTGACGGTCAACGCACAGCCGGACGGTCACTTTCCCGGCCGGTCGCCGGAGCCGGTCGGCGACGCACTCGGCGACTTGGAGCGGCTGGTCACCGCGAGCGACGCGGATGTCGGCATCGCACACGACGGTGACGCCGACCGCGCGGTGTTCGTCGACGAGACTGGCACGTTCGTCTCGGGAGAGACCTCGTTCGCGGCACTGGCAGACGTCTCCCAGCGGCTGGTCGACGTGTGTGACCGGGTCGGTGCGACGTTGGAACTGACCCCCATCGGCGCGACGAACATCGTCACCCGCGTCCGCGAGCTGTGGGCCGACGGCGAGACCGTCCCAATCGCGGGTGAGGGGAACGGCGGGATCTTCTTCCCGAGTCACCGGCTCTCGCGGGACGGCGCGTTCGTCGGCGCGAAGTTCCTCGAACTCCTCGCGGAGCGCGACGAGCCGACGAGCTCGCTGGTCGCGCCGTACACCGACTACCACACGGTCCGCGAGAATCTCGCCTACGAGTCGGACGCACAGCGAACGGCGATGCTCGCTGCCGCCGAGACGTACGCCGCCGCAGCCGACGCGGAGCCACAGACGATGGACGGCTACCGACTCGACTACGGCGACGCGTGGGTGCTGCTCCGAGAGTCCGGAACCGAACCGAAACTGCGGGTGTACGCCGAGGCGAGCGACCGCGAGCGCGCGACACGGCTCGCTGCCGATGCACGCGACACTCTCGCAGACGCCCGTGCAGACGCCGAGTGAACGCCTGTACGGATGTCGAGTGAACGCCTGTACGGATTCGAGTGAACGCTCGTACGGATGTCGAGTGAACGCCCGTACGAATGTCGAGTGAACGAACTGGCGGCGGACATCTCTGTCGACGCCTCTCTCTCGTCCCTTCTGCGGAGCGGCTACTCCTCACCAGTTGCAGTGACAACCTGTTCGACCGTCGACACGTCGTGGACGAGGTCGGCGAGGACGTGTGCGTACACGGCGACGGCGACGACGAGGGCGACCGTCGGAGCGGTAACGGACAGTATCGCCACCGTCGCCCCGCCGAGGAGCACGTGACTCAGGAGGCGGTGGAGCACACCGACGTCGCCGTCGTCGAACAGTTCCGACTGGTCGAGCACCAGCCGTCGTGGGCGAGCGAGACCACGTCGGAGGGCGCGCCACGACCCGGTCCGGGCACGCGCGATCAGGAAGTGATCGAGGTCGATAGCTGTCCCGGCGACTGCGGCGACCGCGACGACGGTGGGTGCGGAGACCCCGCCGACGAGCGGCGTGGCGAGGAGACCGACTCCGACGGCGACGGAGACGAGGAGGTGTGAGCGCGTGTACACGGTCGGGAGAGATGGACCCCGACGTGTCGTCTGTTTCGGTCGCTGTCGAGTACCTGTGGACGACAGCCACCGTCGGTCACGGGCCGTCGAACACGGAATCGACAGTCACCGTCGGTCACGGGCCGTCGAACACGGAATCGACAGTCACCGTCGGTCACGGG
>CAKZQY010000029.1 GCA_937142015.1 uncultured Halobacteria archaeon | reverse complement strand
CACCGTCGGTCACGGGCCGTCGAACACGGAATCGACAGTCACCGTCGGTCACGGGTCGTCGAACACGGAATCGACAGTCACCGTCGGTCACGGGCCGTCGATCACGAGACCGACAGCACGTATCAGTTGCCAGTCTGTTGGTCGCCGGAGGTAATCGTGACGAACTCGTTGTCCTGGTTCAACGCGAGGTTCGCGGCGATCTCGGCGATCCGCATGGCGTACTGCCCGGTCTCCTGGAGGCTGACGAGGAGTTCGCGGACGCGGAGGAGTGACTCGTTGTCCATCTCTTCGAGGTCGTCGAGAATCTCCGCCTCGCGGTCTTTCAGCTCCGCGAACTGCTCGCGCACTTCGATCGTACAGTTGTAGTCACGCTCGACGATGGAGTCGACGGCGAGTTCCGTCAGTTCGTCCACCTGATCGGTGAACTCCCTGATCCGGCGAACCGTCGACGAGTCGACTCCGAGTCGGGCGTCCTCCGTCTCCAGAATCGTCTCGGCGATGTCTTCGGCGTTGTCTGCGATCAGTTCTAGATTCTTCGCCACGGAGCGGTAGCCGATCAGCGGGAACGTCGAGTCGAGTCCCACCGCACGGGCGAGGTTCGGGTTCTGAAACGAGGTGAAGATCAGCCGCAACAGGAGGACGAAGATCTTGTTCGCCTGTCGTTCGCGGTTGAGCGCTCGCTGTGCGAGGTCGCGGTTGCCGTGTGCGAGCGCCTTCGCCGCCTCGCCGCGCATCGTCGACCCGGTGCTCTCGAGCCGTCTGAGCAGGTTGTCGAGCGTGAAGTCCTCCGGGTCGACGGAACACCGGATGGCGATACTCTGTGGTGTCTCTTCGATGACACCCAGTCCCATCAACTGGCTCTCTGCCTCGTACACCGCGTTGATGTGCTCGGAGCTGATGGGCCCCTCGTCAGTCTCCACGTTGATCACTCGCCGTCCGAGCACGTACTGTGCGAGAATCGCGCGCTCGAGGCCGTCGGCGTCCAAGTTGTCCGCACGCAGTGTCGCCTCCGTGTCTTCGGTGGTCGCCGACTCCGGCAACACGGTCAGCGTCCCCTTCCCGCCCATCCGGAGCGAAACCTCCTGTCCCTTCTCGACGTTGTGTTCGTGCGTCCACTCCGCTGGGAGCGTCATCGCTAGCGTGGACGGTCCCAGCCGCTGCACCTTGCGCGTCTCCATACACGCCTTCTGGCTGTGCTCTGACTTAAGATTGACCCCAGTCATAATACAGTTCCAAGGAAATCCAGCTAGATGCCTCTAGTTGTATGTGAACATATGTTCCTTTACCAGAAGTTCCGATGTGCCACAGTGTGGCAGTGATGTACCGACGGATAGTATCTGTTTCGGTGAGGTCGCGGTCGGGAGGTACCTCACTCGACAATCTTCGTCATTCGGGTTTCGAAGCGGCCGACACGGACACGGACCCAGCCGGCGAGGGCAGCGTCGAGCTCCGGGTCGTCGGTGTCGACACGCAGCACGCGGAGGTCGTCGAGTTTGTCGCGGGAGGCGACGACAGAGACGGAGCAGCGCCGGATCACGGCCGGCGACAGCTGTGGGTTGCCACGGCCGAACACGAACCCCTGACCGCCGATGGGGGTGACGACGATCTCGTTGTCGCCGTCCGGGTCGAGACAGTCCAGCAACGTCGCCTCGTCGGCGTCACGCGCCAGTACCTCGCCGTCGCGCCACACGTCGACGCCGATCGGCGAGCCCTCGAACCCGAGTTCGGACTTGACAGCCGCCAGCGTCGACCCCGGTCCGAGCACGTACGTCCGCTGCGGGTTCGCGCGCGCCTCGTCGGCGACGCCGGCTGCGAGCGACTCGACCGTGCCGCTGCCGGTCTGTTTCGACGACTGGAGTCGGTCGGTGACCGGGACGAACGCCACCCCGCGGAGTTCCGGGTGGACCTCCCCCTCGCGGTAGTCGTCCTCGTCGATGTCTGTCACCTCCCGACGCTCCGTCCGGTCGAAGCTGGTGACCACCGCTGCGGCGTCCTCTGGAGAGACGGCGAAGACGGCAGAGTACACTTTGACGCCCGCAGGGACGCCCAGCATCGGCGTCTCCGTCCCCTCTAACGCCTCGGCTACGTCCGCCGCCGTGCCGTCACCCCCGACGAACAGAACGAGATCGACTCCCGCCTCGTGGAACGCCCGCGCTGCCTGCTCGGTGTCTGCCGCCGTTGTCTCCAGCCCTTCGGTGTCGGCCGTTGTCGCTCGCCCATCGGCGTCGGTCGTTGTCGCTCGCCCTTCGGCGTCGACCCGTGGCTCGACTACAGTTGGCGACTCGGAGCCAGTGGCGGATTCTGGCCCAGCCGGCGACCCGAGGACGGTCGGCTCGAAGCCGGCTTCGCGGGCGAGTGACGCTCCCATCGGCTCTCCCCACGCGAGGAGGTCGACTGCTGTCGTGTCGTCGTCCGCCAGCGCCCGCAGCGCACGCCGCGCCCGATCCGGAGCACGGGGCTGTGCGCCGCGGTCGAGCGCCGCCTGTACCTTCCCGTCTGTCCCCTTCAGTCCGACCCGGCCGCCCATCCCGGCAATGTGGTTACAGAGGAAGCCGACGCGCATGTGTTCGACTGCGGGGCGGAGCGGTATGAATCGTCTGGGGACGAGACGGCGTCGGCCCGGGCTCGGTGTCGCAGCCTCGGCCCGGACTCGGTGTCGTAGTCACGCGCTCGAACGCCCGAAAGTTGTTAAGCGCGGCCACGCAATCCACCGCCGATGCTGCTGGTCCTCCCGGTCGATCTCGACGACGACCTCGGTCGCAAGACTGGGGTCGAGACGCCGGTCATCGGCCGTGACGCGGTCGAAGAGGCGGCCGTGCGGCTCGCCACTGCCGACCCGGAGGACTCGGACGTGAACGTGTTGTTCCAAGCGATTCACGCCTACGACGACCTCGTCGCCAGCGTCGACGAAGAGGTGGAGGTGGCGGTCGTCACCGGCGTCGACAGCGGCGACGTGGCCGCCAACCGTCGCGTCGGTGAGGAGGTAGACACCGTACTCGCCTCGCTGACAACCGGTGAGGACGTGCGCGCGGTGTTGGTGACCGACGGCGCACAAGACGAGTCCGTGTTCCCGGTCATCCGTTCTCGGGTGCCAATCGACGGCACGCGCCGTGTCGTCGTCCGGCAGGCACAGGATCTGGAGTCGATCTACTACACGATGAAACAGGTGCTCGACGATCCGGAGACTCGGGGGACGATTCTCGTTCCGTTGGGTATCCTGTTGTTGATCTACCCGATCACCATCGCCGCGTCGCTCCTGAACATCCCCGGCGCGGCGGTGCTCGGCATCCTCTCGGGCGCGCTCGGCTTCTACTCGCTGTTTCACGGACTGGGATTGGAGGAGACAGTCGACAACGCCGCGGCACGACTCCGTCGGGGACTGTACGCCGGCCGCGTCACCATCGTCACGTACGCCGTCGCCTTGGCGCTGATCGTGATCGGCGTCGTTCAGGGGTTCGACCGACTCTCGGCGGCACAAGTCGCTGCGACAGGACAACTGCCCGCCGCCCGGGCGACCGCCGTGTTCGTGTACGCCTCCGTCCGGTGGTTCGCGGTCGCGGGTGTCACAACCTCTCTCGGGCAGGTGACCGACGAGTACCTCGCGGACCGCTTCCGCTGGCAGTACGTCAACGCCCCATTCTACGTGCTCGCTATCGCTATCGTGCTCCACGGCGTCTCCGGTTACTTCCTGCCGACCGTCTCCGGATTCGCACCGATTCCGATCCAGCGACTCGCGGTCACGCTCACTGCCGGCACGCTGCTGGGTGTGTTGTCCACGCTCACGTTCGCCGTCGCCGAGTCGCGCTACGAGGTCGAGCCGGAGCCGCAATAAATCACTACGCACGACCGTATCACGCGAACGCCTCGACAGAGTCGAACTCGCCGCGTTCGACAGCGTCGGCGACTCGTTCGGGGTCGACATCCGGCGTCTCGCGGGGGTACTTCCGCGAGAAGTAGCCGAGCAGGTTCGCCACGTCGCGTTCGAGCAGTTCACTCGCGTTCTCGTGGTCCGTCGGGACGGACTGCGGCCAGTCGAAGATCGCCACACCCTCCTCGCCGACGGCGACGTTGTACTCCGAGAGGTCGGCGTGGACGTAGCCGACACGGCAGGCGGTCGTCACCTCGCGCAAGATCAGGTCCAGCACGCCGACGACCTGCTGGGATTCGAGGCGCGCGTCCGCGAGCTCCGGGCCGGGGAGCTTCTCCATCACGATCGCGTGACGGTTGTGGTCGACCGGACGGGGAACAGACACGTCGGGGTACAGCGCTTCGAGGGTCTCGAACTCGCGTTCGGCGGCCTTCCGCGCGGTGTAGAGCCACGAGACGTGGTCACGGTCGGCCGTGTAGTCACGTTCCTGCATCACTTCGCGGAACTCCGTGTACCCCTCCCGGTGGAACTTCAGCGCGAACGACCGGTAGGAGGAGACCTCGTACACGTCGGACTCCTTCCCGACACCCAGCGGTGCGCCGACACCCGCGACGGTGTCACGCTCCGCGAACGTGTGGAGCGCGAGCGCGTCGTACCCCTCGAAGGCGAGCCGATAGCCGTCGTACTGGATCGTCTTCCCCTCGACGAGGTCGCGGTCCGCACACCGGTTGAGGCGGTAGTCTGTCTCCTCCGGGGTCATCTCGGTGAACTCCGGGAGCTTCTCGCGGTCGACCCACTCGGAGAAGCGCATCCCCTGCTCGAGCCCCGAGAGGAGGTAGAAGTCTTCGGGCTCGAGCTCGGCGACTGTGCTGGCGACGTTCTCGACCATACCCTCTCTGGCCGACCGAGCGGGAAAAGCGTCGCGTCGGCGGTGGTGTCGCGGCGAGGGAGGACTGTCGTGTCGACGTGATGTCGCGGCGAGAGAGAACTGTCGTGTCGACGTGGTGTCGCGGCGAGAGAGAGCGCTCACGTGAGACTCGCCTCACCGCTCGACAGAACACCACGGACAGTCGTTCCGGTAGCGGCTCCCACCCGGGCGGCCTGGACGGTCCCACTCTTCGAGTTCCGAGAGCGACACCTCGCGGCCGTCGGCGTCGTCGAGCATCGGACAGTCGGCGGCGTGGAGACTCCCTGCGTAGACGACCGGCTCTGTCACAAGTACACAAAATCGCCGAGAGAAATAAACGCACCGATCCGACGGCGGGGTCCGTGTTTATCGCCCCGGCGGGGTCTGTGTTTATCACCCCGGCGGGTCAACTGCGAGGTATGACCGACGGAACGACGCCCGACGGCGACAGTGAGGAGTCCGCCGCGGACGACGAGACGGACCACGCCGTCGTCTTAGACTACCTCGCACACGGACACCCGGACGACGACAGGCCGCAGTACCAGAAGTCACCGGTCGCACACGCGCTCGGCGAGGCCAACTTCGAACTGTACGAACTCACGCTCACGGACGACGAGCGGGTCGGTATCGGCGACCGGCTGGTCGTGTCTCCGGAGAGCGACCGGGAGGCGGTGACACGCTCGCGGGTGATCGACTACGACGACCTCACCCGCGGCGCACGCCAAGAGCTGGAGTACGCGGTCGAGGAAATCGTCGAGCGCTCCGAGCGGCGGTTCGTCGACTTCTACAACGACGCGCAGCCGATCACGCTCCGGCTCCACCAGCTGAATCTCCTCCCCGGTATCGGGAAGAAACTCCGCAACAACGTGTTAGACGAGCGGAAGCGTGGCCCCTTCGAGTCGTTCGACGGCATCGAAGACCGGGTCGCCGGACTCCACAGCCCGAAAGACGTGCTCGTCGACCGTATCGTGGAAGAGATCCGCGACGACGACCTGAAGTACCGCACGTTCGTCGGCGAAGACAGCATGGAGTCTGCGTGACTCTGTGCCCTGTCTACTGTGGCGTCGACCACGGTCTCGCTCGGTATCGATTCGACGGAGACAGCGTCAGCGACGGCCGCCGTACACGGACGGGGTGAGTCGGATCACGTCACCGGATTCCAGTCTCGTCTCCAGCCCGTCGAGGTGGCGGACGTGGCGCTCGTTCTGGGTGACCACCGTCGAGCCGGCGGTGTCTGCACCCTCCTCGTCGAGCAGTCGACCGTCGAGAGCCGGGTACTCCCGTTCGAGCTCTGCGAGGAGTTCGCCGACCGTCTCGGCGTCCGTCTCCCGCCGGTCCGTCTTCGTCCCCGTGTCTTCGGCGAACGGGCCGAAGAGACGACACTCGACCTGCACGAGTGACCGTTCGTCTGCGCGAGTATTCAGTCTCTCGGTGCAACCGGAACCCTGAAAAACGCGACAGACGTACGTTTCCGTAATGGCTTTTGAGGACCTCCTCGAGGACCCGGTGATTCAGAAGTACCTCCACGAACTCGTCGGGCCGACTGGGATGCCGGTGGCAGCAGCACCTCCGGACGGTGAGGTGACAGACGAGGAGCTCGCCGAGGAGCTCGGGTTGGAGCTCAACGACGTTCGCCGAGCGTTGTTCATCCTCTACGAGAACGACCTCGCCTCCTACAGGCGGGTCCGCGACGAGGACTCCGGGTGGCTCACGTACCTGTGGACGTTCGAGTACGACAACATTCCGGAGAACCTCGAAGAAGAGCTGTACCGGCTGTTAGACGGCCTCGAACGCCGCCGCGACTACGAGCGGGACCACCAGTTCTACCTGTGTGAGGTCGACTCCATCCGGTTCGAGTTCGAGGAGGCGATGGAGTTCGGGTTCGAGTGTCCGGAGTGTGGCTCCCCGCTGGAGTCGATGGAGAACAGTCGCCTGCTGGACGCCGTCGAGGAACGGATCGTCGAGCTCCGCGAGGAACTCGGTGTCGAGCGCGAACGCCGGGCCGAGGCCTGAGATGGTCGTTCTCGCAACCAAGTGTTACGTCGCGGGCGAGGCACGCGAACGCGCACTCGACGGGATGGAGTCGCTGGTCGCGGACGCGCTCGGCGACCTGACGGTCGAGGCGGAGGTCGGCGTCCGCGAGGACGAGTTCGTCGCCGTCACGGTCACCGGCGATGACGCGCCGGTCGCGCGCAACCTCCTCCGCGAGCAGTGGGGGACTGTCACGGACCACTTCGACGACGGGGAGACGTACACTGGCACGCTCGCGTCGTGGGACGACGACCAGTTCGTCCTCGACGCCGGCACGGAGATCGAGGTCGACACGGACGGACTCGGGTTGGGTGTCGGGACGGCACGACAGATCCGCGACCGGTTCGGACTCGTCCAACACCTGCCGCTGTCGTTCGTCTACGACGCGGACGGCGACCACGAACTCGCCGACGAGACGCGCGACCGGCTGTACGACTGGACGCGCGGCGACGGCCGTGTGAACGTCAACAGCGCGACGCGAGCGGAAGTCCGGGCTGCCGTCAACCGCGCGGGTCACGCACGCGACATCGTGACTGTCGAGCGACTCGGACTGTTAGAACAGAGCGTCGTCTGTCGACCGGAGACGGACCCGCCGGGGCTGTTGGCCGCGGTTGGAGACCGTCTTCCCGCGGAACTCAAGTGTGTCGTCCCCTAAGAGGAGACGACAGGTCCACGCCTACAATGTTCGGAACACGACGCACACGCGGTGCTCTCGCCCTCGGTCTCCTCCTGTTGTTGTCTGGCTGTACGGGACTGTTCGGCGGCGGGGTCAGCGACGACCGGCTGAACCAGACGCCTCCCGGTGGCGACTACGAGTGGAACGCCAGTGCCGATGTCCACATCACGATCCACCAGAACACCACCTTCGAGGGGGTGTACGACGCGGAGGGTGAACAGATCCAACTGTACCGTCGTGACGGGTTCGGCGGTCGGAATCCCGTCTCTGCGCGGGCGATCCGCTACCAGTACCCCAACGGCACTGTCATCGACGGGAGTACCCTGCGAGAGCGCGGCGGCGTGAGCCAGAACAACGACGCCGTGACGATCACGTTCCCAGCGGGGAACGTCACTGGCGACAAGATCGCGTTCACCGCCGGGAGCTCTGCCAAGCGGTTCGCGCTCCCGACGTTCGTCGACGGAGACTACGAAGTGTTGCTCCCGCCGGGCCGTCGCGCGTCGCTGCCGGTGTTCGGCCGGGTCTCGCCGCCCGCCGACGAGATGTCCGAACCGGACGGCGAGGACCGTGTTCACATCACCATCTCCGACGTGGACCGCGGCTCCGTCGTCGTCCAGTTCTACATGCCGCGTGACCTCCGTATCCTCGGCATCGTCCTCGCCATCGCGTCGGTGATCGCCGGCGGCGGTGTCGTCTACTACCTCCGACAGATCCGAACGCTCCGTGAACGCCGCGAGGAGATGGGACTCGATGTCGACACCGAAGACGACGACTTCGGCCGCGACCCGCCGCCCGGAATGGGCTGAGAACGGCCCTGCCGAGGGAAGCTCGTCTATAGACTGTAGATAGCATGTATACTGTCGGTCACAAGTGGTGATTGGTTGTTGCGTGTCACTCGGGGTTCCAACGCGTCTCACCCCGGTTCTGTCGACCCCCGGGTTCGATGGCTTGTGACCGACAGTATAGTTCACACGTACGTGTTTACCCCGAAGGCGGAATGGCTGGGACAGCGCGGGCTCGTGAAA
>CAKZQY010000028.1 GCA_937142015.1 uncultured Halobacteria archaeon | reverse complement strand
CGTACGTTTCGTCGTTGAGTGTGGTCTTGCTGGTGGTGACGTACTCGCCTTCGAAAGCGTGGTCGGTGACGTACTGAGTGTAGCTTCAACTCTGAATCTGTAGATCCTCTTTGAGTTCAACTGGGTAAAGCTGGCGTAGCTTGATTCGAGCATCGTCAGTGGTAAACTGCCAGTCGATGGCTCGATTGATTTCATTCCGGCGCTGTTGCCACGCAGCGACCTCCGCACGAAGGGTCGCTGTGTCGTAGACACGACAATCAAGACACTGTCGTTTGAGGACGCCGATCTCGATTTCTGCCATGTTCAGCCAACTCCCGCGCTTGGGCGTGTACTCAGCGTTGCACGTTGACGTCGGCTGTCGAGTGAACGAAGAGGTGATGAATCTCAGTTACGAGCAACCGTCTCGTGAGCAGGGGTCGTAGGTCACTTGCACGATTGAGAGTCTGCCGCCAAGGCGCGAGACGGTTCGCACGAGATATGCGGTCGAACAAATTGGCGATTTTCCGGCCTACAGACCGTCTACCAAGAGACGACACTCCAGTGCAACGAGTGAGGTGCCCAGTCGATCAGCCACCGCCGCTGGCCGTCTCGAAGGCGTCCTCGTCTGGGGGCGTCGCAGTCCGGTACGCACAGTGGAACCCCGCGAACGCCCGGTAGAACGCCGGCACCACGTCAGTCCGGAGATCGTGTGTCTCGTCGCCGAGCCGCTCGTGAGTGCGGGCCGCCGCGTCGTCTAGCGCCGCGTCCACGTCGTCCGGCAGCGTCTGGCTCCCGCTCTCCCGGAGGAACGCGGTCCGGAACGCGTGCTCGACGCTGTCGATCAGCGCACGGTCGACCGTCACCGTCTCGCTGGCTCCCAGCTCGCGGGCGGCGTCTCTGATCAGGTCCGCGCCGTCCGTGACGCCGTACTCGGCGAACGAATCTGTCGTCGCACACTGCTCGTCGCTGGCCGCCCGACTCGATCCGTGATTCGTGTTCTCGTGTGACATTGCACGCTGGTGTACGGCCGCTCCCGGCAAGAAGCGTCGTGGCACGTGCGAACGCGGCGCACGGAAGCGAAAGCAGAACGCGACGTACGGGAGTGAAAACGGAACCCGACCCACGGGAGTGAAGACGCGAGACGTGACACAACACATACGACGCCAGCCCTCCGACAGTCGGGTGTGAGCACACACGAGTCACCCGACGAGTCGGCAGCACTGGAGCGGGCCGCAGCGACCGCGATCCACCAGGCACTCGCGTTGGAGAGCGACGAGTCGTTCACAGTCGTCACGGACGACGAGCGGCTGGAGATCGGCGAGGCGCTGTACGCGGTCGCCAGCGAGGTCACCGAGCAGGCGACGCTGGTGCGGTACCCTCCGGGCGAACAGCACGGGACAGAGCCGCCAGCGCCGGTCGCGGCGGCGATGGCCGACGCCGACGCCTTCCTCGCGCCGACGACGACGAGTCTGAGCCACACGCGCGCTCGCTCGGCGGCGACAGACTCTGGAGCACGCGGCGCGACGCTCCCCGGAATCACACCGTCGGTGTTCACGACCGGTCTCGACGCGGACTACGACGCCATCGCGGAGCACTCACGCGCCATCTACGAGCAGGTCGGCGACGCGGAGACCGTCCGTGTCACCACACCCGCGGGGACGGACATCAGCTTCGAGGTCGGCGACCGCGAGTGGCACCAGGACACCGGGGAGGTGAGCGAGCCCGGCACGTTCTCGAATCTCCCGGCCGGCGAGGTGTTCACCAGCCCGCGCTCGGCGGACGGCACCTACGTCGTCGACGGGACGATGATGCCACACGGCCGTCTCGACGAGGCGTTGCGGTTCGAGGTCGAGGACGGCCTCGTCACGGAGATCTCCGACGACGAGATCCGCGAGCAGGTCGAGACCGCCGCGGCGGAGGTCGGCGACGCCGCGTACAACCTCGCGGAGCTGGGCATCGGCACCAACGTCGGCGTGACGGAACTGGTCGGCCACGTGTTGTTGGACGAGAAAGCCGCCGGAACGATCCACATCGCTATCGGCGACAACGCCTCTATCGGCGGCGAGACGGAGGCTCCGATCCACCTCGACGGGATCGTCACGGAGCCGACTGTGTACGCAGACGGCGAAGAAGTCGAACTGCCAGAGGCGTGACACGAACCCGTCTCCGTCGCTCGGGAGCGTGACACGAATCCGTCTCCGTCGCTCGGAGGCGTAACGCGAATCTGTCTCCGTCTCTTCTGTGTCGACGACACGTGGCAGACACACTCAGGCTCGCAGTCACGACGAACGCGGAGACGTTCGAGCGGTTACAGGAGTCGTTGGCCCGCCGCGACATCGACGTCGTCCACGTTCGGCCAGCCGAGCGCGTGCTCCCGGTCGAGGAGTCGCCGTTCCCAGACGTAGACGTGGGGTGGGTGTACCCCTCGCGGTTGATGGAGGGAGCAGTGGTCGACACCCACCTCGGGGTTCCGTGGGTGAACGGCCGCGACGCGGTGCTCACCTCCCGGAACAAGGCCGGCGTGTTGGCGGCACTGGCCGACGCGGGACTCCCGGTGCCGGCGACACGAGCGGTCTCTAACCCCGCCGAGGAGTCTGCCGTCGAGGCGGCTGCCGAGGATGTCGGGTGGCCGGTCGTCGTGAAACCCAACTCCACGACGCGCGGTGTCGGCGTCGCAAAAGCACACGACCCGGACTCCGTCGCGGGCGTGACGGACTACCTCGATCTGGTTCACGACTACCGCGCGACGGGCGACCGCTCGTACCTCCTGCAAGCGTACCTGCCCGAGGCGACGGACTACCGCGTGATGGTGCTCGACGGTGAGTACGTCGGCGCGGTCAGGCGACGACTCCCCGAGGCGGCTGTCGCTGCCGGCCAGTGGAAACACAACGTCCACCGCGGGGCGGTTGCGGAGGGCGTCGACCTCGATCCCGAACTGCGGCGACTCGCGGAACGAGCCGCCGAGGTGCTCGGAATCCGACTCGTCGGTGTCGACCTCCTCGTGACCGACGAGCGCGCGGTGGTCTCCGAGACGAACGCGCGCCCGACCGTCGACGACGCCGAGAAGTACGTCGACGACTTCGACGACCGACTGGCGACTGTCGTCCGGGAGACTGCGGAGACGCGGTGAGTGTCCTCTGTCTGCCGCCGAAGGCCGCTGGTCGCTCGTTCTCCACCTCGTCGAATCGCGACTCGAAACTGGACGGTCGAGCCCGGAAGATCGGCACGAGTCGTTACTCTTATGCATAACACCACCACTAGTTATGTCCGAGAAACATGAGCGGCGACGGGAGAGACGGAGCAGGTCGCAACACGACGGAGACAGACGGGAGTCCGGCCGTCGAGAGGAGCGAAGGAGAGCCCGTCGAGAGTGGCAACGGAGAGCCCGTCGAGAGTAGCGGTCACAGCGGCGTGGAGAACGGCAGTGGCGCGGAGAGCGGACAGTCGACGACAGCGATTCACGCGGGGTTCGACGCCGGGCCAGCGGCAGGGTCACGGTCGCCGCCGATCCACCAGTCGGCGTCGTTCGCGTTCCCGAGCGCCGCGGAGGCAGCAGCGACATACAGGCTGGAGCGGGACCGGGACGTGTACACTCGGATTTCGAACCCGACCACGCGGGCGCTGGAGCGGCGACTCGCCGCACTCGCCGGCGGGACAGACGCGGTGGCGACGAGCTCCGGGATGGCGGCGTTGGACGCGCTGACCACAGTTCTCGCGCGTGCCGGCGACAACGTCGTCGCGTCGGCGGAGATGTACGGCGGCACGAGCAGCTACCTCGCGCGCACCGCGAGTCGCCGCGGCGTCGAACTCCGCACCGTCGAGACAACCGACCCGGAGGCGTACGCCGAGGCGGTCGACGACCGCACCGCGTACGTCCACGTCGAGACGCTGGCGAACCCCTCGCTGGCGACGCCGGACCTGGAAGCTGTGGCAGACGTGGCCCACGACGCGGCCGTCCCGCTCGTCGTCGACAACACCTTCGCCACGCCCGCGTTGTGTCGTCCGCTGGAACACGGCGCGGACGTGGTCTGGAGTTCCACGACGAAGTGGCTCCACGGCGCGGGCACCACCGTCGGCGGGGTCGTCGTCGACGGCGGCACGTTCCCGTGGGACCACCCCGACGCGGACTACGAGGAGCTGAACGGGCCGAACCCGGCGTTCGGCTTCGACTTCGTCGAGCGGTTCGGTGACACGGCGTTCGCGGCCGCGGTTCGCCACCGCGGCGTCCGCGCGCTCGGAGACGGACAGTCGCCCTTCGACGCGTGGCAGACGCTCCAAGGTGTCTCGACGCTCCCGGTGCGGATGGAGCGCCACTGTGAGAACACCCGAATCGTGGCCGAACACCTGCGTGACCACCCGGCGGTCGCGTGGGTTCGCTACCCCGGATTCGAGGACCACCCGACACACGACGCCGCCAGCGAGTACCTGTCGGGGTTCGGCAGTGTCGTGGTGTTCGGACTCGACGGCGGCTACGACGCGGGCGTGACGTTCTGTGAGTCGGTCGAGACGATCACGTTCCTCGCCAACATCGGCGACACGCGCTCGCTGGTCGTCCACCCCGCCAGCACCACCCACGCGCAGCTGGACGAGGAGGAACAGCGCGCAGCGGGCGTCTCACCCGACCTCCTCCGACTCTCCGTCGGGCTGGAAGACCCGTCGGATCTGATCGCGGACATCGACCGCGCAATTGCAGCCGCGACCGACACTGTGAGTGAGGGTGGTGACGACAGTGGGGGAGAGACGACGGCCGGCGAGACGGCGACGACGACCGGCGACGAGACAGCGACCGGCGACGAGACAGCGACCGGCGACGAGACAGCGACAGAGTCGGCAGTCGAACGAGGTGAGTCACAGTGACACAGCGAGCACAACTCGGTCAGTTCACGTTCGAGAGCGGCGAGACGATTCCAGAGCTAGCGTTGGCCTACGAGACGTACGGTCGCTACGACGGGTCGAACGCCGTGTTGATCTGTCACGCGCTCACCGGCAGTCACCACGTCCGACCGCCGACAGAGTCCGTCGACGGCCCACCGTCGGCGTACGGCTGGTGGGACGAAGTCGTCGGTCCCGGCTGTCCGGTCGACACGACCGAACAGTACGTGATCTGTGCGAACGTCCCCGGCTCCTGTCACGGCTCCTCCGGTCCCGCGAGCCCGCGACCGAGTGCAACCGACGACGGTGGAGGCGACGAGGACACCACAGCCACGCCACGAACGGAGTGCAGCGAGCGTGAGGCCGCGAACACACCGCGGTGGGGCAGCGACTTCCCGACAGTGACAGTCGGCGACTGGACACGCGCCCAGCGGCGGCTGCTCGCACACCTCGGCGTCGACAGTCTGCGCGCGGTGATCGGCGGCAGCGTCGGCGGCACGAACGCGCTCGACTGGGCGAAACAGTTCCCCGAGTTGGTCGACCGGGTCGCCGCCATCGCAACCGGACCGCGACTCGACGCGGACATGCTCGCCACCAACACCGTCGCACGCCGAGCGATCACGACGGACCCGGCGTGGCACGGCGGCGACTACCACGAGACGGACGAGCGCCCGACCGACGGCTTGGCACAGGCCCGACGACTCGGCCACCTCTCGTACCGCTCGAAGGCGTCGCTCGACGACCAGTTCGGCACCGACGCGGCAAACCGCCGCTCTGGATCGAGAGCGGTCAGCGACCCCACGGCGGCGGAGGGCACCTACCGCGCGGTGGCGTCGTATCTCGACTACAACGCCGAGCGGTTCGCCGAGCGGTTCGACCCCGCGAGCTACCTCTGGCTCGTGCGGGCGATGGAGGAGTACGACCTCGCGGCAGGTGCTGGCTCCGACGCTGCCGCGCTCGCGGGGTTCGACGGCGATCTCTTGCTCGTGTCGTACACCTCGGACCGTCACTACCCGGTCTCGGCGTCCGAGCAGATCGCGGAGGCCGCACGCGAGGCCGGTGTCGACGTGCGCCACCACACGGTCGAGTCGACGTACGGCCACGACGCGTTCCTCGCACAGCAAGCGACACTCGACGACCCGCTCGGTCGGTTTCTCGACGACCAGACGACGCCGAGTCGACCGACGCCCACGTCGGACGGCGGCGTGAACGTCTCCGACCGACAGTTGGACCGTCCCGACGGCAGGTCGTCTCCCCCAGAGAGGGCTGTCGCCCCTGTCCACTCTGGGCTGTGCGAGTAGTCTGTCGGCACCGGTTCCGAACAGCTGTCTCTGTCTACGATGCTGTGGCTGTGATCCGGCGGTCAGCCTCGCAGCCAGACGTCGGTGAGTTGGTACGCTCGGCGGACTGTCGCCCGGGTCCGCGCGGAGACGGCAGACAGGAGTCCGACGAACGCGACGAGACACGCGACCGCGCCGCCGACGGCGACGACGGTCGGCGAGAATCCCGTCCGTGCCAGCAGTTCTGTCGCCCCGAGCGTCGCCAGCGCGCCGACAGCGAGTCCTCCGAGAAGCTGGACTGTGAGCCGACCGTCGCGTGGCACTCGCCCGAACGTCCCGCGAGCGTAGTAGACGACCAGCCCGAACACGGCGACGTTCATCACTGCGTAGCCCGCTGCGCCGGCGACCGCTCCGTACTGGCTGCCGAACAGCGCCGGAATCGGTGTACTCACCGCGAGCCCGTACAGCTTCGTCTTGAAGCTGAGCTCCGGGCGGTCGACCGCCTCCAGCGCGTGTGACAACAGCGTCCAGAACCCACGGAGGACGTTCACCACGCCGACAG
Source organism: uncultured Halobacteria archaeon (assembly GCA_937142015.1). Taxonomy (GTDB): domain Archaea; phylum Halobacteriota; class Halobacteria; order Halobacteriales; family Haloferacaceae; genus JAHENP01. Next base: position 1,162 of record CAKZQY010000028.1, on the reverse strand, counting down.
CGAGCACGGTGAGTGAGAACGTTCGCTGTGCGGACGCGAACGCGAGTTGCGCGATCACGTCGTGTGCCGCCAGCAGGTAGCCAACCACGAGAAACGTCACACCCGTGCCACCGGTGATCGCCGCGCCGAGGTAGGCGAACTCTGTCTCCCCGGCGGAGGCGTCACCACTCACGCGAGTCAACAACGGGGAAGAGAGCCGCCACGAGATCGTCGCCCCGAAGTCCGCGAACCGGTCTGCCGCCTCGTAGATGCCGACTGCCGCTGGCGTCGCCACGACGCCCAACACCAGCGTCGGCATGTTGTAGGAGAATCGGTCGAGAATCTGGTCGGGGACACTCCACTTGGCGAACTCCCACGCGCGTTCGACGTGGTACCTGTCGGGGAGTTGCGGTCGGGTTCCGAGATAGAACAACACCGGGAGGAGCGTCACAGCCCGCGTCCCGGCGACCACGAGCATGATGTCACCGGCCGTCGTCACCGACGGGTTCGCCACGAGCAGGACCGTCAGCCGGAGGGCACTCTGTGCGGCGTTGAGCCACGTCTGGTAGCTGGGGTAGCCGACCGCGCCGAACAGGCTGTCGGTGACGACCGACGCAGCCGTCGAGGCGGCCAACAGTCCAGCCGGGAGCCACAGCGACCGGTCGAACGCGGTGAGTCGTGCGAGCGTGTCCAGCGACAGTCCCGTGAGGAGCCCGCCGGCTGCGAGGTACGCGACTCCGAACAGGACCGCGAGCCCGAAGTACGCACGCACGTTCTCTCCTCGCTCGCTGCCGATCTTCTGGAGCGTCTGGCTGATCCCGCGAACTGGCCGCAACAACAGCGCGATCCCGATGGCCGCGAAGAAGTACCGACCCGTCGCTGCTGGGTCGGTGACGAACGCGTAGACGACACCAGTCGACACGTACAGCGTCGTGGAGACTACTGCGCCACCTGTCGTCCGGATCGAGGAGTCGAGGAGGTCGACCTCGTCCCCGTCGCGGTGTTCGACCACTACGAACTGTACGGGCCGGAGCAGTATGAACAGCGCGACGAGCGGGCCCGTACGACGGGCTCATACTGATTACTGCGAGTCTTTACCGCCGTGGTGACTCGCGTCGGCGATCAGAGCGTCTGAGCCGTCGATTTTCGATGCCGTCCGTGGAACTATTCGCAGTAATCACTA
>CAKZQY010000027.1 GCA_937142015.1 uncultured Halobacteria archaeon | reverse complement strand
GCGAGTACGACCCCGAGTCGGCGGAGGGCCAGCACGTTCTGGCTCACGAGTTGGCGCACGTCCGCCAGCAGACTGGTGGCGCGCTCTCGATGTTGCCACAGGAGGATGTGGGCTTGGAGGTCGATCCCGATCCGGAGTTAGAGCGTGAGGCAGAGGAGACCGCTCAGCGAGTTGTGCGCGGTGGGGAACTCGGGATTCAACGGCTATCGAATACCACAATCCACGTTCAGCGACGGAAGTCCCCGAGTGAATTACGAGACGAGCTTGACCCTGAGCGGGAAAGTCGAGTAGAGGATATTGTGGATCGTGCGGATGAATACAACAGTATGGAGGAATTCCTCCGCCGGATGGCCGGACAGCTTGTTGGAGCGAATATTAATTTGAAAGAAAACAAAGAAAAAATAAATAGAAAAATATCTGGAAAAGATATAGTACTGATTGAACTCCGTGAGGACCGTCCGCACTTTCTGATTGAAACGAATAAGTGGGAAGAGGAGATCGGATTAGCCGGCGATGGGATGCATGATATTAAACACATCGCTGGCAAGCATGCACATCCTGATGCTGATGGTGACTGGCCCGTCCCTCCTGGGAGCGAACCCGCGCCGCAAGAGGAAGTGTTTCCGGAGGTATGGGATAAAAAGAAAATCAAAGATCTCATCAGACGGACAGTGAGAGATGGGAGCATAGGACGAGACGCGGGACAACTCGTATATCCGGATACGGGGTTCGAAAAATACTCGTTTGATCAGGTAGCACTCTATCGCAACACAGAGACAGGAATCATTCACTCATTTTATCCAAAACATGAATAGCAAGGCTGTAGACATCAGGTACCACATTTCAGAACGGGTGGTGTATCACGTTCCAGAGAAATCAATTGATCCTGCTGACATGCGTGGCGGAATCCAAATTTTAATCAATAGTGATAGATTGAATTCTTTCATAGATGAAAATATAGTAGATTTTGGGCAAGATTGGTACCCAAAGTATATTGGGAACTATATTCGGACTGATCTAGTAGAGCTAATAAGCATTACTACTGACATTGCGAGTGGAGATATAGATATATATGAACCAATAAAATTGACTTTTGGATCAACAATAGTATATCTCCTACTAGAGCCAGTTGCGCCACAGCAGCTGCGGGTTGCGATTCGGACACGGCCCCAAAGATTAAATTCGATGAATCAACTGCTCGTTGTCCCCGAGAGTGCGCGTGGATATCTCGTTGACCGTTGTACGTTCTGTCACGCCGTGAGCGACGCTGGCAACCGATATCTCGACGAGATCAACTCGGTGAACCTGCTTGGGAACGAAGTTCTAGTCGAAGAATTCGAAGACGCGGTCACAGAACTGGACGAAGCCATCGAAGACTGTGAACAGACGCCTCCGGAGATGAAATCGCTGGACGAGTGATGACCATTGAGGCAGTCAAAACCCTTGATAGCGTCGCAAAACGACCTAGAGTGTTGTGTTGCGTTCTGTTCTCTCTGTCACGGACTTCGAACCACGGTAGAGATGGAAGAGCGCGTGGGCGACTCCTTCGACGACGTGCAGATCCGCGCCGATCCGAGGGCTGCCGAGGCTGCCGAGCAGTTGAACGCTCGCGCGTTCACGGTTGGGAACCACATCGTCTTCAACCACGGCGAGTACGACCCCGAGTCGGCGGAGGGCCAGCACGTTCTGGCTCACGAGTTGGCGCACGTCCGCCAGCAGACTGGTGGCGCGCTCTCGATGTTGCCACAGGAGGATCTGGCGCTCGAAATCGACCCCGATTCGGAGCTGGAACGTGAGGCCGAGGAGACAGCCGAGCGGGTGGTGTCCGGTGGCGAGTTGAACATCCGGCGGATGCAGAACACCGATATTCACCTACAACGCTGGGAGGATCAGCCACGGAGAGACAACGGTGAGTTCGGCGAGAAAGACGCCGATCAAGCCTACGACGAAGACAAGCCGTACGCTGACTCCCGACCGAAATACGCCCCGGGGCAGGTCGAAGAAGTGTGGCGACGGGCAAAACAGGAGGGAGACGACGACATCGTCGAAGACCCGAACACCGGACAGCTACTGACGTGGGATCGGAGTAGAGACCGGACTGAGCAATGGCACATGGGTCACAAACCTGATCGTGAGTACCAGTACCTCCACAGATATTATATGCTGGGAATAATAACGAAAGACGAGTTCATCGAGGAGTACCAGAACCCCGACCACTATCGTCCAGAGGCACCAATACCAAACCAAAGCCAAAAGTACGAAGGTGATGGTGAATACTGGGAAAACAAGTGGGGAGAAATCGAGGAGTACACCGATGACTGACGAACCAGACGACCTCTACACACACACAGAGTTCGAGTCCGTAATCATCCAAGGAGACACTGAAACATTTCAGCAGCTCGTCGACGACGCCGACCTGACTCACAGGGCTGGAAGTGGCCGTACTCCACTACACAAGGCAGCGACGATGGGACGGATGGAGTTCGTTGTCGAACTCCTCGACCGTGGCGCGGACCCAGACGCACAGGACGACGGCGGGAAAACACCACTTCACCTCGCGCTCGACAAAGGCCACCACGAGATCGCAGAACTGCTTCTCGACCACGGCGCACGCGCCGACATCGAAGATA
>CAKZQY010000026.1 GCA_937142015.1 uncultured Halobacteria archaeon | reverse complement strand
GCCGACGGACGTGAACTGGAAGTTGGCACGAACGCGACGCTGGCAGACACGGACGACGACGGTCTCGCCGACGGACGTGAACTGGAAGTTGGCACGAACGCGACGCTGGCAGACACGGACGGCGACGGTCTCGCCGACGGGCGCGAGCTGGAGATTGGCACGAACGCGACGGTCGCCGACACGGACGACGACGGACTCACCGACGGGCGTGAACTGGAGATCGGCACGAACGCGACAGTCGCAGATACGGATGGTGACGGGCTGACTGACGGCCGTGAGCAGTCCATCGGGTCGAACCCTCTCGTCCCCGACACGGACGGTGACGGACTGTACGACGGGCAAGAGGCAGCGGTGGGGACGAACGCCACAGTCACGGACACGGACGGGGACGGCTTGGACGACTGGGCAGAAATCCGAAACCAGACCGACCCGCTCGACCCCGATACGGACGGTGATGGAGTGTCAGACGGGACCGAACTCGACCGTGGCAGTGATCCGCTGGCCACCGCTACACCCTCACCGACGCCGACGGCGACTCCCTCACCGACGCCGACGGCGACTCCCTCGCCGACGCCGACCGCCACACCATCGGTAACGTCGGCCGCGGCCTCGTCGGCGACGACGAGTGATCGGCAGACGGCGACGCGGACGGACGGGTTCGGCTTCGGGCTGGCGCTCCTCGGCCTCGTCGCCGTCTCGCTGTTCGTGGTGCGTCGTCGAAACGGAGTCCAGTGACGCCAGAGAGTGACGAGGTTCCGTCGAGCGACGGAGTTCCGGTGGGCGACGAGATCCCGTCGAGCGACGTGGTCCAGTAGACGACGAGCCGCCAGCGACAGACGCCGACGACTACACCACTCCGGATTCGCGCACGGCGCTGGGCTCCCGATTCCTCGTGTGCAGCGCCGACTCGCGCACGGAACTGCTTTGTAACGTGACCCGCCACGTGGGGGCATGGAGACGGACGCGCTGGTCGAGACGCTCCAGGATGCCGGGTTGTCGCCGTACCAAGCGAACGCGTACGTCGCGCTGCTGGAGCTCGGCGTCGCCTCGGCCACGGAGGTCGCAGACGCCGGAGACGTGCCTGCACCGCGGATCTACGACGTGCTCGACTCTCTCGAAGACCAGGGGTACATCGAGACGTACGAACAGAACACACTCCACGCACGCGCCCACAGCCCGACGGACGTGTTAGACGATCTCCGCGAGCGGTCGACACGCTTCGAACGGGCCGCCGAGGAGGTCGAAGACCGCTGGGAGGAGCCGGAACTGGAGGGCAACGAGGCGAGTATCGTCAGCCGGTTCCGAACCGTCCTCGAACGCGCGGAGACGTTCGTCGACGACGCCGCATACCAAGTGTTGCTGTCGACGACGGTCGAACACTTCGAACAGCTCAAGCCGAGTCTGAAAGCGGCCTACGACCGAGGGGTGAGTGTGCGTGTCTCGCTGCACACGGAGCGGGACGACAACACGACTGTGCTCCCAGACGTGTCGGGCGTCGCTACGGAGGTGCGCCACCGGCCGCTCCCAGCGCCGTTTCTGGCCCTCGCCGACCGTCGACGGGCGTGTTTCGCCCACCACCCGGAGGCGTACGACCAGTACGGCGTGTTGATCAACGACCGGACGCACACGTTCGTGTTCTACTGGTACTTCCTGACGAGCCTCTGGGAACAGTGGGAGCGGGTCCACGACGACCAGACGAACGGCTTCCCGGTGGAGTACATGGACATCCGCAACTGCGCGCGTGACCTCTCTGCGCTCGACCTGTCGGTGTACGACGCCCGACTCCAAGTGGAGGGGTACGACGTGAACACGGGCGCTGAGCGTGAACTCGTCGGCTCCGTCGAACGAATTCGCTGCCCGGTCCCCATCGAACCGGACACACACGTCGTCGACTTAGTCGGGCAGGTCACTGTCGACCTCCGGACGAACGACGGTGTCACCTCTGTCGGCGGGTGGGGGGCGCTGATCGAAGACGTGGAGGCGACCCGGATCACGCTGCTGTCTGTCGACCCCGACCCCGGTCCCGAGTGGGTCGACCGCCGAACGCACGAGGACGGGTGACGTGTTCCCGACGACGGGCGTCGTCACCGCTCGCTCCG
>CAKZQY010000025.1 GCA_937142015.1 uncultured Halobacteria archaeon | reverse complement strand
GAAAGGCATCAAGAAGCATCAGGATTGGAATGTGCCTGCTCTCAACAGCCTTCCCGTTGTTCGGAAGGTGCGACGGCAGGCATCGGGGGCCGTGGACGCCCCGACCGCAACCCACTCGTCCGTTCGAGACGACCGTGACCCGTCCCGGGGTGTGGCGTCGAGGACAGTGGGAGTGTCAGACTAACCTGCGGGAAGACAGAAGCCCCGGGGCTTGACCCCGGGGCGGTTCACGAAACCACCCGGCGTGAGGGGGGGAGCCCGACAACAGCAGGTATTTACGTCCCCTACGCCAAGCGCGAGTAATGACGGAGAAGCGACACGGGGCACTCGCTCGGCGGCTCCTCGTCGGACTCCTCGCGGCGACGACGTTCGCCGTGCCGGCGGCCGCACAGAGTTCGACGACCGCGGAGCTGATCAACAGTCTCAACGGGGACCTGCTGTACGTCGCGGTTCCGATCACGATTCTGGTCGAGGCGATTCTGCTGTACACGGTGTTGAAGTTCCGTAACGCCGACGAGGCGAAGGAGACGAAGGAGAACCGGCGGCTGGAGATCACGTGGACCGTCGCAACGGCGGTGATCCTCCTGTTCGTCGGCGTCGCCTCCTACGGCGTGTTGGCGAACCCGGACGTGACGTACACCGGCGGCGAGCCACAGCCGACCGGCGACGCGGTCGAGGTGGAAGCGGTCGCCTTCCAGTGGGGCTGGAACATGAACTACCCGAACGAGAACATCTCCGGCGTGACGGCCGGTGACGTGGACATCGACGCCGTCGCGGACGCGGATTTGAGTTCCGGGACGCCGATCATCGTCGTGCCCAAAAGACAGACGGTGTACATTTCGACCACCTCGGAGGACGTGATCCACGCGCTGCACGTGCCGAAGCTGGGTCTCAAACAGGACTCGATCCCGGGCCAGACGAACACGCTGCAGACCACGCCGCTGGAGACTGGCGTCTATCAGGGCTACTGTGCGGAGTACTGCGGACAGGCACACTCACAGATGTACTTCAGCGTCGTCGTGGTCGAGCAGGACACCTACGATCAGTTCGTCGACGCACAGACGAGCAGCCAGTCGTCGGTGACTGCCGAGGAGTCGGCGTCGCTCGGTGCGGTCGCCGCGCCGGCAGCCTGATCGTCTCGACTGTCCGCCGGCTGTCACGAGACCGACAGTTTTCGACGGGTCACAGTCGTTCGATGGAACGGGCGAGGTTTAAGTAGTGGTTTCCGGTAGACGGTGGCATGGAGAGCGACGCGGCAGCGTCGGACGCCGTGCGGATCTGCGTCACGAACGCGAAGGGGGGGACAGGCAAGACGACAGTTGCGATCAACGTCGCGGGAGCGTTGGCCCAGCGCGGGCGGGACGTGTTGTTCGTCGACCTCGACCCGCAGGGGAACGCGACGGAGGGGTTGGGGTTCCCGGACGCCTACGACGCCGACCCGCCGACGATACTCGACGCGCTCACCTCGACGGCCCACCGCGACGTGGCGCGTGACCTGCGTCGGGAGCACGCGGAACTCGACCTCCTGCCGAGCAACACGGATCTGTTGCACGCAGAACACGAGCTGACGATTGCGGATCTGATGGCACGCGTCGCCGCGGAGCCGGAGATCGACCTCGATCCGGCGACACTGTCGGCGCTGTCGATCAACGTCGACCCGGAGATCGTGCGCGGCGGGGGACACGCAGTCGACCAGCTCGACCGCGTGCTCGCGAGCGTGGACAGCGAGTACGACTACGTCCTCGTCGACACGCCGCCGTTCTACGGGCGACTGACGGACAACGCGATGTACGCCGCGCCGAACCTGTTGATCCCCGCGCTGACAGAGGCGACATCCGAGCGAGCGATCGAACTCCTGTTCGACCAGGTCGCCGTGTTGGAAGGCGAGACGGGGATCACTGTCGACGACGTGGGCGTGGTCGCCAACCGAGTAGAGACGACGAACGAGGACGCCGAGATGCTCGAGTGGTTCCGCACCGTCTTCCCGGACGTGCCGGTGTGGGAGATTCGCAAGCGCGTCGCGCTCCAGCGCGCCTTCTCCGCGGGCACTTCCGTCTTCGAGTACGACGACAGCGTCGACATGGCGGCGGTGTTCCTCGACATCGCCGCCGACATCGACAGCCAGTTCGGCCTCGGGGAGGACGCCTGATGTCCGGCGACGACGGAACGGCAGACGAGGAGCGAGAGACGACGGCAGACGAAGAAGACCAGTCGGGACGAGACGACGAGAGAGACGACACCGGAGACGACGACCGCCAGCAGCGCGCCGACCGGATTCGCCGCCGCCGGAGCGATGCAGATGGTGAAGACGGCGACGACGGTGGTGGTCGTCGGGGCCGCGCAGACCGGATCAGCCGCGCACGCTCCGGACGGCGCTCGGCCGAGGCTCCCGAGGACGACGAGACAGACCGCGGCCACGTCGAGACAGACGAGCACGCAGACGAGAGCGGCGGTGAGGACACGACAGTGTCGGGAGCCAGCGGAGGCGACGAGGGAGAACGCGAGACAGCCGACAGAGGAGAGGCTAGAGGAGCCGAACCAGACGGAGAAGAGTCGACGACTGCCGACGACGGGCGGAACGAGTCACGAACTGCCGAGGCGGGCAGCGAGGAGACGGTGGAGCCGGCCAGCGATCCGAGCGAGGAACCCGAGACCGTCGAGCAGGGAGAGCAGTCGACCACAGCCGAGCCTGAGGTGGAGGAGCCGGAGTCAGTCGAGACGGAAGAGTCGGTCGAGGCGGAGGAGTCAGAGTCAGTCGAGACGGAGGAGTCAGAGTCGGTCGAGGCGGAGGAGTCGGAGTCGGTCGAGGCGGAGGAGACGGAGTCGGAAGAGTCGGAAGAGTCGGAAAAGACGGAGTCCGAAGAGTCGGAAGAGTCGGAAGAGACAGAGGAGTCGGTCGAGATAGGAGAAGAATCGGAGACTGTCGACGAGGAAGCCTCAGAGGTAGTCGATGAGGAGGAACCCCAGTCGAATCTCGCCGCAGATGACGACGCGACGCAAACAGCCGAGAGTGGCGACACAACGTCTATCGTCGAAGACAGCAGCCCCGAAGTCGAAGACAGCAGCCCCGAAGTCGAAGACAGCA
>CAKZQY010000024.1 GCA_937142015.1 uncultured Halobacteria archaeon | reverse complement strand
AACCGAAAATCACTACGCACGACCGTATGAAGCGGCAGTAGTGTCCACGAACGAGAGTAGTGTGTCACGTGGAGCGTACGCTCACACTCGAAAAAAGTTCATATCAAGAGTAGAGAAAGGTGACAGATCACACCGTCGAACCCCTTATTGTCACGGAGACCCTTGTTGTGTTCACATCGATGTCTCGGGGGGAGGAGACGGCTGGGACGAGCACACCCAGCAGTGGGACACAGAGTGTCGTCTCGGCGACGACGGTTCCAGACCCGGTCGTCGTGGCCGACACGGAGACGGAGCAGGTCGTCGAGGTGAACGCAGCGGCCGGCGAACTGTTCGACTGTCGTCCGTCGGAGCTCGTCGGTCTCGACGTGTCCGCCCTCCACCCGGGGCGGACGTTCGAAGAACTGCTCGGGCGGTTTCGAGCCAGTATCGAGCGGCGGCACGTCGAGAAGCTGCCGAGCGGCGACCCGGTCGAGATCGAGACTGTCGACGGGCGGCAGAAGCCGGTGACAGTGAACCTCGATCACGTCGAGCGCGACGGGCGGTCGCTGATCGTCGGCGTGTTCCGCGACGCGAGCGACAGACTCGCCCGCGAGCGTCGGCTCCAGTCCGCGACCGAGCGGCTGGAGACGCTGTTGGCGACCCTGCCGCTCCCCGTGGCGGTGCTCGACACGGACGGGGTCGTCGAGCGGTGGAACGACGAGGCGGTCGAGACGTTCGGCTACGCGGCGGCAGACGTGATCGGCGAGCGGTACCCGTTGTTCGTCGACGACGAGGAGTTCGTCGAGCTGTTCGGACGGCTGCTCGACGGGGAGCCGGTGCTCGGCCACGAGACGTTCCACCGCGGGAGCGACGGCTCGCTGTTCACTGTCGACCTGTACGCACAGCCGCTCACGGACAGCTCCGAGGTGACTGGGGTCGTCGGTGCGGCCATCGACGTGACGGAGCGCGAACAACACGAGCGTCAGCTGAGCGTGCTCCACCGCATCCTGCGGCACAACCTCCGCAACCGTCTGACGGTGGTGCGTGGGCTCGCTGCGGAGTTCACCGACGGCTCTGGAATCGGCGGCGACCTCGACCGCACGGCCGCCGAACGCATCGTCGCCGCGAGTGACGACCTCATCCAGCTGAGCGAGCAGTCGAAGCGACTCCGCAGCGCGCTCCGAGAGTCCGACGACAGCGGGGGCTCGGTGACGGTCGAGGCGTTGGTGGAGACGCTCGCCAGGACTATCGAGGAGACGGCGACGAGCGCGACGGTTCGGGCGACAGTCCCCGAGTCGCGTGCTGTGGTGCCACGACGAGCCGAAGACGCCCTCGGGCGGCTCGTCGCCTTCGTCGTCGACCACGTCGAGGAACCCACACTCACCGTGTCCGGTCGGGTCCCGAAACCACACGTGACCGTCGAGATCAGCGGCGATCAGGCGTTGTTGCCGCCGGGCGAGCGCGCGGTCGTCGAGACCGGCCGAGAGACGGCGCTCAACCACGGCCACGGACTCGACGTGGTCGAGACTGCGCTGTCGCTCCGCTCGCTCGGCGGGCGGCTGTCGATTCCGCCGGACCAACCGTACGCGAGTCGACTCTGTGTCGACCTCCCGCGCGCCGAGACCGAGTGAACTCCCGGGCCGAGACCGGGTGAACTCTCGGGCCGAGACCGAGTGAACTCCCGGGCCGAGACCGACACTCTCCGGCGTGCCGAGACCGCCGACAGAGTCTCACTCGTCGCCGCCACCACCGCCTCCGCCGCCGTCGCCGCCGAACCCGCCCCCACCGTCGAAGTCGTCGTCCCCGCCGTACCGTCCGCCGCTCGACCCGCCCTTGCCGAACAGCAGGAACAGGTCGAACAGCAGAATGCCACCAGCGTACGTCGTCGGGAACCCCAGTACGGTCACTGGGAGTCCGTACGCGGCGATGCCGAACGGATCGACCGCGATCTGACCGGCTGCGACTCCGATACTGACGACGTAGTAGGCGACGACGGTGACCGCGACGACGACTGCGAGCTTGAACAGAAACGCTACCGCCGCGAGAATCTGTCTGACAATGTCGAACAATCCCATGCGTGTGGGTATGTACCGTGCCACCTGAACGTTCTGGCCGCTCGGGGGGAGCTCCATCAAACCACTCCACGAGGACGAACGACACCACGACGAACGACACCACGACGGGCGACACCACGACGAGCGACACCACGGCGAGCTACAAATCGGGATACAGCGGTTCGCCGCCTCTGTGTCGGATCTGCCGCTGATCCGCTCCCCCGGGCTCGACGTGGATAGCCGCCTCCGGGTGGCGCTGGAAGAACGGGAGGTCGTGGTAGTCGTCGACTCCCTCGACACACTCGGCGTCGTAGTGGCGGCCGTCGGAGACGAGCCAGACGTGTGCGTGTCCCGCGCCGCCGTCTTGGACGACTCTCACGTCCGTCTCGTCGCTCACCCGGTCGGCGACGGTCTGAGCGACGTACCGACAGTAGTGTTCGCCGATGTCTGCCGGCGTCTCGACCCGCGGACTCACTGGCTCCTCGAGGAGCGTGTCGCGGACCTCGCGGATGTGCTGTGTCACCTCACTCTCCATGCTCGTATGTCAACGCTCCGCACGGATATGCTCGGCTACTGTTCTCGGGTCGCCGGAACTCGGCGAAACGACAGAGTTTCCCGGTGACCGACGCTGTCGACAGGTACCACGATGACCGCGATCAAGGACTCGGTTCACGACTACGTGACGCTGTGTCCGGTTGCGATGGATCTGTTAGACACGGACGCAGTCCAGCGACTCCGCCACATCAAACAGCTGTCGACGGTGCGACTCGTCTACCCGTCTGCCTCCCACACGCGGTTCGAGCACTCACTCGGGGTGTACCACCTCGCCTCGCGTGCGCTCTCGTTTCTCGGTATCGAGGGAGAGCGCGCTCGGCACGTCCGGGCAGCGGCGCTGGTCCACGACGTCGGCCACGGTCCGTACGGCCACCAGACGGAGGAGGTGATCCGCCGACGGACGGGGACGGACCACGACGAGTTGGGTGAGCTGCTGGAGTCGACGTCGCTGGGGTCGGTGCTCCGCGAGCACGACCTCTCTCCGAGGCGGGTCGCGGAGCTCGTCCGCGGCGAAGGTGAACTCGGCCAGTTGGTCTCTGGGGAGCTCGACGTCGACCGCATGGACTACCTCGTCCGTGACGCCCACCACACCGGCGTGCCGTACGGCACGATCGACCACGGGCGGCTGGTGCGTGAACTCCAGTACCGGGACGGGGAACTCGTGTTGGGCGCTGGGAACGTCGCTACCGCGGAGTCACTGCTGCTCGCGCGAGCGCTGATGGACGCGACGGTGTACCGCCACCACGTCTCCCGGATCGCGGGCGCGATGCTCGAACGCGCCTCGCAGCGACTCCTCGACCAGACCGACCTCGACGTGGCGCAGTTCCGGCGGATGGCGGATCACGACCTGCTCGTGCGACTCCGCGAGGACGTTCCCGAACTCGGTCGCCGGATCGAGTACCGCGAGTTGTACAAGCGTGCGGTGTGGGCCGGTCTCGACGAAGTGCCGGCGAGCGTCGTGGAGTTGGACCACACAGACGAGCGTGCGGCCGAACGGGAGATCGCCGAGCGTGCCGGCGTCGACGAGCAGTCCGTCGTCGTCGACGTGCCACCCCGACCGCGGTTCAAAGAGGCCAACAGCCGCGTCGTCGTCGACGGAGTCGTCCAACGGCTGGAGGACGCCTCCGCGCTCGTGTCGAGTCTGCGCGCCGCCCGCCGTGACGACTGGCGGATGGGCGTGTACGCGCCGTCGGACTGTGTGGCACCTGTCGCCGCTGCCGCCGTCGAAGTGCTCGGACTCCCCGACGGTGTCGTCGGCTGATCCCGTCGGTCACGTGCTATCGAGTCCGGAGACGGGAGCGGCACACCAGCGAGCGCGGGAGACGGGAGCGAGACACCGGAGAGCGCGGGAGACGGGAGCGAGACACCGGAGAGCGCGGGAGACATGAGACACATCGGAGAGCGCTGAGACACATCAGAAAGCGACACGCAGCCCCCAGTTTTATCGGGCGTCCATCGAGTTGTGTTGCACACATGCCGACGGGAGTAGTGACCGACACATGTCGACAGGAGTGAGAGAGATCACGGGTATCACGCTCGACGACGACAGCTACACCGTCGAGCAGTCACTCGTCCGAAACAAGTACAAGGCGATGGACGCACGGGGGAACGTCGTTCTCCGCGGCAAGCAGAAGATGTTCAAGATGAAGGAGTCGTTCCCGTTCACCGACGGAGACGGCAACGACGTGTTCTCCGTCGAGGCGGGCGGAATCGTCGACGTCGCGGGCAACTACACGCTGACGGACGCCGCGACGGGCGAGCCCGTGGTCGTGCTCGACAACGACTACTCGCTGTTGCAGGACACGTGGCGAATCCGCGATCCGGACACGGAGGCGCTGATCGCTCGTATCGACTCCCGCGGAGCGCTCGTCACCCTCGCGCGCAACAATATCCCGTTCGGGGAGTTGATCCCCCACAAGTACGAGATCACGGACGCAGACGGCAGCCACGTCGGCAACATCGACGGACAACTCGGGCTGAAGGACCGCTACGAGATCACCATCGACGACGCGAGTTCCGTCCCGAAAGAGGCCATCGTCGCCGCCGCGATGGTGATCGACGCGATTCAGGGGAACTGAGAGGGTCGTGTCGTCTGGGTTGCTCCGGTCTGTGAGTCGGCGGTACGCCACGGGCGGTCGGTCGTGAGTGGTGTCGACACACGACCGTCTCACACGGTGTCGAGCACCTCACGAACGGTCGCGCGCGCGTCAGCCCCAGGGTCGTGCTCGCGCCCGTCGCGGTCACTGTCACGGTGGTCGGCGACCGCCGCGGCCATCGCCTCTCGCAGCGGGGTCGACTCCCAGCCGAGTGCGGCGAGCTTCGACGTAGCGAGGACGTGCGGGTACTCGCGGTACAGCACGAAGTCGTCGGCAGCCAGTCCGGCGGTCGACAGCTCTCTGTCAGTCGCGGTGACGGTCTCGACAGTCGTGTCGGCAACGTCGGCGATCAGTTCGACCAGTTCCTCGATGGTGACGAGCCGCCGGTCGCCGACGTTGTACGCCTCGCCAGCCTCCCCACGCTCGGCGACGATCCGGAGCGCACTCGCCACGTCTTCGACGTACGCGCGGTGCCAGACGTTGTCGCCGTCGCCCGGCACGACGACCGGCTCGTCGTCGAGCACACGACTGATCCAGTAGTCCAGTCGCTCTGTGTAGTCGTGTGGACCGTAGACGATACACGGACGGACAGCAGAGGCGTTCACACCGTCGGCTACGGCGGCGCGCACCTCCCGGTCACCCTCGGCCTTCCGGTTGCCGTACGTCGCTCCGGAGTCGTCTGTGGCCTGCGTCGCCGTACACGGACGCAACTCCGTCACACCCTCGCGTTTCGGAATCTCCTCGGCTCCGTACGCGTCACCAGAGGAGACGTACACGTAGCCGTCGACATCCGCGAACAACGCCGTCGCCGTCGCCACCTCGTCTGGGTGGTACGCGACGATGTCGAACACGTAGTCCGGCTCGACAGCCAACTTCGCCGCACGGAGATCCATCTCGTCCGTCCGGTCGCCCTCGACGCGGTCGACGTCCGCTCTGTCGGCGAACGGGTTGTCGTGGTTCCCACGGTTGAAGATCGTCACGTCGTAGTCGTGACTGCAGAGTTCCTCGACGAGGTGGCGACCGACGAACCGCGTGCCGCCGATCACGAGCGCTGTGTCTGTCACGTCCGGTGGTCGCCTGCCGCGCGTGTGAACGCTACGGTCGCGGCTACACGGACCGACGGTCGACGGTGGCTCCACGGGCCGACGGTTGTCGAACCGCGGACGTCGACTCACCGCATCCGGCGGAGCTGGTAGGAGATACCCGCGACCGCCAGCAGCAGCAGCGCGAGATTGAACGCCCCTTGGAACAAGTCCAGAAACTCGGGATTGACGAACTGACGGATCAGCGCGCCCACGGCGGTGTACACCCGGATTCCCGAGACGAGCGCGACGAGCGACAGCCCGGCAAGGAGGAGGTAGTTCACCCACCGCCGGAACCGCTCGTTCAGCAGGGAGTCGTCGCTGTCACCCTCCGAGGTGTCGCTGTCGGCGGTGCCACTGTGCTCTGTCTCGTTAGCTGTGCTGCCGTGCTCCACGCCGTCGGTCGTGTCACTGTGCTCCACGCCGTCAGTCGTGTCACTGTGCTCCACGCCGTCAGTCGTGTCACTGTGCTCCGCGTCGTCGGTCGTCGCTGTGTCACTCATCGGTCACCCCTCCGTCTGCGAACGATTCCAGCGAGCCCCGCGACTGCGAGGAGTGCGACGGCTGCAACCGTCACACCGAGTCCCGGGCCGCCCGTCGAGGTTGTCGGTGCTGGCGTACTCTCACCAGCCGGCTGTCGGTCGTCAGTCTCGTCGTCGGCCTCGAAGTCTTCCACTTGGAACTCCACGTCGCGCTGTGTCTCGTCGGCGGAGATCGTCTCCGTCGGGTCGAGGTTGGCGACGGAGCGAGCGGTGTCGATCACCACGCCGTCGCGGTACAACACCGCGTCGACGTAGTAGTTGTACCCGTTCGGGACGGTCAGTTCGGCGTCGGCTTCACCCGTCCGCCCGGGACGGATCGTACCGACGGACTCGGTCGTGGTCGCCGCCCGGAGGTTGGAGTCCGCCTGTCGGAGGACGAACTCCACGCGGAGGTCACCGCTGGCCTCGTCGCCGCCGTTCGTCAGCGAGGCAGTGACCTGAAGCGTCGAGCGATTCTCACCCGCGTCCGCGACGGACACCGCGAGCGGCGGGAGCGCGGTGCCGTCCGCGAACCGGACCGGCGAGCGGGCGTACGGCGGCACCAGCGCGCCCATCCCGGAGACGCGTCGGCTCTGCTGGTCGACGACCTCACCCTCGCGGAAGATCGTCGTCTCCAGCACGTAGCCGCCCTCGCGCTCGACGCGGAGACTCCCGTTCACCTGGACGCTCCGGTCGCCACGGATCGTGCCGACCGAGACGCGCTGTTCGTCGACGAGCAGTCCGGACTCCGCGTCGAACGCTCGGAACCGAACGGAGACGTTCCGCGTCGGATTGTCGTAGTGGTCGACGCGGGCCAACAGCCGGAGTTCGGCCGTCTGTCCGCTGATCTGTCCCGGCGCGACCGGCACCTCGCCGATCCGCACCGGGCCGGGGCGGACCACCTCCTCCTCCGGCTCGGCGAGCGCGCCGGGAACGGCCACCGCGGCGACCCCCGCCAACAGGAGGATCACGACCGCCGCGACGGCCAACCGTCGTTCACGTGCCATGCTCGCGGGTTCGCCGAACGCCGGGATAGGCTTTGTGTCGTGTTGCTCCCGACGAGACAGCTGTCGCTGACGAGTGAGCGTCCGTGGAGGAGACG
>CAKZQY010000023.1 GCA_937142015.1 uncultured Halobacteria archaeon | reverse complement strand
ACACCGAGGCGGATTTCCCCGCACACGTAAACGGATAAGATCGGGATTCGGGCCACACCACGCCCGAGGGATCCCCCTCGGGCCGCTGGATGTGGATTTCCACACACGGTAACTCTGAATCCCACGCCGGGATCGGAGTAACGGCGGCTTGGCCCCGCCAGCAGTCCGGTCGTGTCGACCACGACTGCAAACCTGACACTCCCAACCGAGCGGTGCGGTGCCGTGGGAATCCCACGGTCTTCAGCCGTGGGAGGAGGTCAACTGGACGGATCGAGAAGTCGTCTCCTCGCTTCCGTGTTGCTGTTCGTCCCGACAGTTCTCGTTTACCGTGTCGTCCAGCGCGGGTCACTCCGCGCCCGGTGGCTCACGGCAGGCTACGTTGGGTTTCTGGGACTCCCAGCAGTTCACTACACTACCCCAGTTCCACGTGCCTGTGCTGCTGCCGCGGTGTTGCTAGCGATCTCTGCTGCCGCACAGACTGTCGCCACGAAAACAGACTTCGACTCCCCGACAACGGGCGTCGACGTGTGACGGACGGCGAAACCCGCCTCGGCGTGGTCGTGTATCTGTCTCGATCACCTACGAAACTCCCGGCGAGCACAGTCCCGTGGCTTGGTCGTGAGACGCGTTGGAACCCCGGGTGAAACGTAACAACCTGTCAACAGTTTTGATCGACAGTGTAGCCGTCGAGCATCGACTCGACGTACTTGGCGACAACGTCCACTTCGAGGTGGACGGGATCACCGACCGACTTCTCGGAGAGGTTCGTCAGCTCGTAGGTAGTCGGGATGATCGCAACCTCGAACGACGCCTCGTGTCGCTCGGCGACGGTGAGTGAGATCCCGTCGAGCGCGACCGAGCCTTTCCCGACGACGTACTGGCCGAACCCAGCCGGCACGTCGAAGCCGAACCGCCAGTCCTCGCCGACGCGCTCGATGGACGTGATCGTCGTCGTCGTGTCGACGTGGCCCTGCACGAGGTGACCGTCGAACCGCCCGTCCGCCGGGAGCGCTCGCTCGACGTTCACAGCGTCACCCACCGCGAGCTCGTCGAGGTACGTCTTGGCGACTGTCTCCGCCGCACAGAACACCTCGAACCACCCCCGCTCGTCGTCGGTCGCTTCGACCGTCCCGAACGCCTCGACCGTGAGACAGACGCCGCTGACTGCGACGGACTGCCCGTGGTGGAGGTCGTCCAGACTGTCGGCCGCGATTCTGAGCCGTAGCCCGTCCGTGCTCTCCTCGCGTGCGATCAGTTCCCCCGCCGTCTCGACGATTCCCGTGAACACGAACGAGTGTTCGATCTCGAATCTGGAAAGCGTATCGTTCTCGTGACGCAGGAACGCAGTCACGCGTTCCCCTCCCTGTCGGACGCAGCCGATCCGCCGGGACCACTGGCGAGGTTCACGTCCCGTCGCGGGCAGCAGCGACAGCGTCGGAGAAGCGTTCGGCACGGCGGGTGATCTCGTCGAAGTCCTCGGCGGCGACAGCCTCGCCGGGGACGAGCGCCGAGCCCGCGCCGACCGCGACAGCGCCGGCTTCGAGGAACGCACCGGCGTTGTCGGGGTCGACGCCGCCAGTCGGCAGCATCGGGATCTGTGACAGCGGACCACGCATCGCGGCGACGTGCTCCGGGCCGACCGTCTTCGCCGGGAACACTTTCACCAGATCGGCTCCCTGTTCGTACGCCTCGACAGCCTCCGTCGGGGTCATGATCCCCGGCGCGACGACGGCTCCGTGCCGATTGGCGGTCTCGATCACGTCAGCGTGCAACGACGGGGAGACGACGAACGACGCGCCGGCGGCGATGACGGACTGTGCTGTCTCGCTGTCGAGCACTGTCCCCGCTCCGACCGTCGCCTCCTCGCCCAGCTCGGTAGCGAGCGTGCGGACCTTCTCCGCCGCACCGGGGGTGTCGGCCGTCACCTCCAGTGTGGTCACGCCGCCCGCGAGCAACGCCTCACCGATTTCGAGTAGTGTCTCGGACTCCACGCCACGTAACACGGCGACGACGCCGCTGTCGCGGATCGCCGCGAACGTCTCTGTACTCACGTGCGAGTGAACTCCAGCGGCGAACATGAACCTGTGGGTCACGAGCGACCGAGACGGGAAGCCCGAGCGAGACGGGGGCGACTCGGTTGGGAGGACAGACTCTATCGAGACGCGCTAGGAGAATTCGAGGTACTCCCAGATTTTCGGCGCTGCTTACAACATCCTTTAGGTGGTTGTAGTGTTCTGCTCACGTTATGCGGAGCTACTATACACTTCTCTGTTCGTTCGTCGGGTATGCAGACGGAGAGAGAGGAGCGGCTCGGTGGGCAGGACAGTCTCGCCGAGCGGATCAGGCGGCGGCAGCGTGCGGCCGAGTCCCCGCCGTTGGTCCGGAGTTACGAATCGCTGTCACCGACGACACACGTGGAGGCTCCGCCACAGCGCGGGCCAGTGTTCGAGCGGCTGCTCGACCACCTCGATCCGGTGTTCGACGGGCGGCTTCCGGGGAACGCGTACGTCTGGGGACCACGCGGCGCGGGGAAGTCCGCGGTCGTGACGGCGCTGTTCGACCGGCTGGAGCGCCGGTCGACGGAGACAGCGTCGACGAGAGACGCCCCCGCTCCGCCGACCACGCCGCCGCTCCCGGCGTTCACACGTGTCGACGCGCGGACGGCGACCAGCGAGTTCGCGTTCTACCACGCGGTGCTCGACAGTCTGCTCGACACGTCTGTGTCGCGGCAGGGCATCGGGACCGACACGCTCCGCAGTCGACTCCGTGACCGACTCGACGACACACGTGGGACGGTCGTCGCCGTCGACCACGTCGACCGGCTCGGCGAGGAGGAGGCGACACCGAACAGCGACGCGACTGCCGCAGCCCTCCGCGACAGGTTCACACCACTCCCGGACAACGTCCGGTGGCTGGCAGTCGGACGCAGGCCACCCGCCGAGACGACGGTCGCGAGCCACGCCAGTTCGACGCTGGCAGTCGAGCCGTACGAGCCAGAGATGCTCGTCGACGTGTTGTTGCGACGCACAGAGGAGGGATTGAGCCGACGCGCGTTCGGCTACGGACAGATAAGACGACTCGCCGACTGGGCGGACGGCGACGCACACGACGCGCTCGCAGCGCTGTTCGCAGCCGTCGACGCCGCCGACAGCGCCGGCCGCTCGCGGGTGACCGAGACGGACGTGACAGCCGGCATCGAGGCGGTCCCGGCTTCGACAGTGTCGCTGGCGCGGGTCGCCGCGCTCCCGGCGAACAAGCGTCGGGTGCTCCGACGACTCGTCGACCTGACCGCAGCGGAGCGTGAGTCCGTCACCACCGCGACCGAGCGACTGTGTGCAGCGCCCGACCTCGACCTCTCGGCGAACACCGTCGAACGGTTCCTCTACGAACTCGCCGAGACTGGCGTGATCGAACGCGTCCAGTCGACTGTCGACCGAACGAGCGGCCGCCCGCCGAGTCGACTCGAACTTCGCCTCCCGACGACTGTCTTCCGCCGACAGTACGACGAGCGTGAGACGCTGTGACGGGTCGATACCGCACGGCTGATTGAAAGAGATATAAAAACGTTTCGGCAGTCGTCGAACACTGACATGTACGAAGTACGACACGTATCCCAGTGAACGGTGACACAGGTTCGACCACTCGACCTGAAAGAGTGTCAATGGAACAACATCTGCGGCTCGGACCCCGGCATTCACGTCACACGTTGCCACAGCACAGAGACAGAACGGCCGGAACCGATGTCGGCTGTTCGATAATCGAGATCCGAGTAAACGTCGAAACCGGCCGTGAGTTGTTGTTCATCCGGTTACTGTTTGGGTACGTTTCCCAGTCGAGTCTACGGAGAAACGCCACGCTTTTACGCTCCTAAGCGGCAATACCGGCTGTATGTCAGATCGTACCAGTTCACGACGTTCGTTCCTCGCCGCGACCGGGTCGGTCGCAGGTGCGGCGGCACTCGCCGGCTGTTCCGGCGGTGGCGGCACGGAGACGGAAGCCGACGAGACGACGAGCGGGGGCGGCAGCACGGAGACAGAGCCCGAGGAGACCCCGACAGCGACGGAGGCGGAGACGCCGAGTTCGGGTGGCACACTCAACCGGATCAACACGGGCACCGTCACGACGTTCGATCCCATCGCGGCGACGGACACAGCGTCCGGCCGCGTGATCCGGAACGTGTTCGACACCCTGATGATCTACGAGAACGCCACCACGACGGCGGTCTCACAGCTGGCGACGGACTTCGAGGTGTCCGAGGACTTCACCACCTACACGTTCACGCTCGCCGAGGACGCCACGTTCAGCAACGGCGACCCGGTGACGGCGTCCGACGTGGTGTACTCCTGGGAGCGACTCGCGCAGTCGAACAACTCCAGTCGCGCGTACTTCATCCTCTCCTCGATCGGTGTCACCCACGAGACGGAGGAGACGGACGACGGCTCGCAGTACAAGCCCGACACGCTCGGACTGGAGGCGGTCGACGAGAAGACGCTGAAGATGGAGCTGTCGGCTCCGTTCCACGCCACCATCCAGATGATGGCGTACACCTCGTTCGCGCCGATTCCGGAGGGAACCCTCGGCGACATCGAGGGGTACGACGGCGAGATGGACTACGAGGAGTTCGCAACGAGCAACCCCATCGGCGCAGGGCCGTTCACGCTGGAGCAGTACAGCTCCGGCACGGAGGTCAAGGTCTCGGCACGTGACGATCACTACCGCGGTGGAGCGGAACTCGACGGCGTTCACTGGCAGGTCCTCGAGAAGTCCCAGCCGCGGTACAACTACGCGATGAACAAGAACGCCGACCTGTTCTCCATTCCGACCACCTTCTACGAGCCGGGGAAGGTGAACGTCGAGCGGACGGACAGTGCCGGGCGGATGCTCGGGACGTACGGTCCGGTGCGTAACGGCGAGACCGTCAACTACGTCGGCACCCCGACGATCGACGCCTTCTACATCGGCTTCAACATGGAGAAGGTCCCGAAGCCAGTGCGGCAGGCGTTCGCGTACGTCGCCAACCAGGAGTTGTTCATCAACGAGGTGTTCAAAGGTCGTGGGCAGGCAGCGTACCACTTCATGCCGCCGTCGACGTACCCGGGTGGTGCCAAGGAGTACACCAACCACGCCGAAAGCGAGTACCCGTACGGTGTCGGTGAGGCACAACAGGAGAAGGCGGTCCAAGTGATGGAAGAGGCCGGCTACGGGCCGGACAACCGCTTCGAAGTTCAGTTCACGCAGTACCAGAGCGACTCGTGGAAGCAGATGGCGCAGATCCTGCGTGACCGCCTCTCTTCGGCGTACATCGACATGAACATCGAGCAGGCACCGTTCTCGTCGCTGCTCAGCCGTGGTCGGAACGGGAAGCTGGAAGCGTACACCCTCGGGTGGATCGCCGACTGGCCTGCGCCAGACAACTTCCTCCAGCTGCTCAACCCGCCACAGACGGACACGAGCCTCTCGGCACCCATCTCTTACATCAACTGGGGGACCGAGGGTGCCGACTCTGATGTCGCACAGAAGGCAGCCGACGCCTACGAGACGGTGACCAACAACCAAGCACCGACGGAAGAAGACCAGCAGGCCCGCAACGAGGCGTACGTCACCATCGCGGAAGCCAACTGGGAGGACGTGGGCTTCCTGCCCATCTACCACTCGATCAGCGAGAACTTCTGGTACGACACGGTCCAGAACTTCACGCCGCCGGGTGGGATGGGTCTGAGCCGCACGCAGTGGGACGACGCTGGTGTCGACCGGTAACGACTGCGGCAGCCTGACGACTGCGGCGACCTGACGACCGCGGCGACCTGACGACCGCGGCGACCCGACGACACGGTGGGGGCGACTCCCGCTGGGAGACGTTTCCCGGTGGGCGCTCGCACACACCCCGCAGACCGCCTCTCGGTGGAAACCCCACATCACCCACAGACCGCCTCTCGGTGGGCTCTCCACACTTTTCGTGGAACGAACCCACCGACAGCGTCTCGTCTCAATACTTTCAGCGACCGACAGAGCCAATACCCCATCGCTAACGAATCGTCAAGAATAAGCGTCCGATACGGATAGAGCCGTCGTAATGACCCAGACCACACGGAGGTGGAGAGCGTGAGTCGGTGGCAGTACCTCGCCAAGCGCCTCGTGTTGTCGCTCCCGGTGTTGGTGTTCGGGACAACGATGTCGTTCATCGTCGTGTACATGAGCCCGTTGAACCCGGTGTCGGCAATCCTCGGGACGAGTTACACGCCGGAGGCGGCAGAACAGCTCCGTCAGAACCTCGGACTGAACCAGCCGCTGTGGCAGCAGTACGTCCAGTACATCACGTCGCTGTGGACGTTCGACTTCCAGAACTCGTGGGTGATCCAGCGCGGGACGAACGCGGGGACGCTCGTGTGGGTCTACCTCCCACGGACACTGTGGCTGGGCCTCTGGTCGGTGGTCATCGCCATCCTGTTCGGGATTCCGCTGGGCTTCTACGCGGGACTGAACCCGAACACCGGGGGCGATTACCTCGCCTCCTTCGGCGGGATCGTCTGGCGGGCGATGCCGAACTTCTGGCTGGCGGTAATCCTCGTGAGCGTCCTCTCACAGTCGAAGGACTTCCTCGGCTTCGAGTGGGCCGGCTGGCTCGTTCAGACGAACATCGTCACGCCGCCGAACCTCGCCTTCTTCAACGACCCGATGGGCGCGGTCGAGAACCCACAGCAGTGGTGGATCACGGTTGGCGACAACGGCTCGTTCCTCGCGGCGTTCAAACAGATTCTCCCAGCGGCGCTCGTACTGGGGTCGGCGTCGATGGGCAACGAGATGCGGATCGGCCGCACGGCGGTGTTAGAACAGGTGAACTCCCAGTACGTGGAGACGGCACGTGCCAAGGGGGTGCCCGAGCGCCTCATCGTCTGGAAACACGTCTTCCGCAACGCGATGATCCCGCTCGTCCCTATCATCGCCGGCGAGGCGTTCCTCCTGATCGGCGGCAGCGTGCTCGTCGAGACAGTGTTCGCAATCAACGGACTGGGCTACCTGTTCTTCCAGGCGGCGCTGAACGCCGACGTGCCCCTGCTGGGTGTGTTGGTGTTCATGTTCTCCGTGTTACTGATCGCGCTCAACATCGCACAGGACCTGCTGTACACGCTCATCGACCCGCGTGTCGGCTACGAGGACGGCTGAACAATGTGTACTGAAACTGTCACTGTCACCGAGGCTGCGAGTCGTATCGAGACTGCGAGGCGTACCGAGACCGCGAGGCGTACCGAGACCGCGAGGCGTACCGAGA
The DNA here is from genome assembly GCA_937142015.1 of uncultured Halobacteria archaeon. Classification (GTDB taxonomy): domain Archaea; phylum Halobacteriota; class Halobacteria; order Halobacteriales; family Haloferacaceae; genus JAHENP01. Next base: position 2,284 of record CAKZQY010000023.1, on the reverse strand, counting down.
CCGCAAGGCGTACCGAGACTGCGAGGCGGAGGGCCGAACCGTGAGTACCGAAACTGTCACAGCGACGTCGACGGAGCTCGAACGGAGCGACCAATCGATACGCCAACGGATTCTGGCGTACCCACGCCCGGCGGTGCTGTGGGGGAGTGTGTTCACGCTCCTGTTGGTGCCGGAGCTGGGGGCGGTGATCCACGCGTTCACGCAGGGACTGCTGGGCGTGTTGAAGCTGCTTCCCGGTGACCCGGCGGTCCAGTCGGCGGCCCAGCTCGTGAGTGCGGCAGAGGAGATTCCGACGCTGTTGTCGCGTGAGTTGATTGGCAACCGCGGTCACCGCACACCCGGGGGGGGCTGGGACGGCACGTTCCTCGGGCTGTCGGCGAAACAGGCGTGGGTGATCCGGTTCACCCTGATATACGTGTACGCGGCCGCGATGTTGTACTGGCTGTGGCGTGGGTACTTGACCTACAGGGAACACTACCGTATCACAGACTGGAGCCCCGTCGACGACCAGATCGACCGGTTCAGCAGCCACAACTGGGGCCGTGCGGGGCTGGTCGTGGTCGCGTTCTTCCTCGTGATGGCGTTGTTCGCGCCAGCGATTGGCCCGACGACGCTGGAACAGAACATCAGACAGCCGTACAGCTACGAAACGGAGTATCTCGACTCGGAGACTGGCACCGTCGAGACCACGCCGATTGGCGTCGCCAACGTTCAGTCGACGTCTGACTCGAACGACGCGGTCGGTCCGTGGTCGTACGACGACTTCGACCGGTTCCACCCGGCGGGGACGCTGAAGACTGGGAAGGACATGATGACGTTCCTCGCGCACGGCGCACGCGTCTCGCTGCTGATCGGCGGTGCGTCGATCTTCCTCGCTGGGTTCATCGCAGTCGCGTTGGCGCTGGTGACGGCCTACTACAAGGGACTCGTGGATCTGATCGTCGTGTTGACCAGCGACTCGATTCAGGTGATCCCGGTGATCCTGCTGTTGATTCTGGCGATGACACTGTTCGCCAACCACTGGCTGTCGGCGGTGTTCAACGGCTCACTGCTGCTCATCTTGATTTTCGCGTTCACCAACTGGACGTTCATCTGGCGGACGATCCGTGGACCGGCGCTCCAGGTGGCAGAAGAGGAGTGGGTCGACGCCGCCCGGAGCTACGGCCAAGCGCCGCGCAAGACGATGGAGAAACACATGCTCCCGTACGTGATCGGCTACCTGTTGGTGTACGGCTCGATGCGGATCGGCGGGATCATCGTCGCGGTCGCCGGGCTGTCGTACCTCGGGCTCGGTATCTCGCCGCCGACGCCGGAGTGGGGTCGCGCAATCGCGTCGGGACAGAACCTCGTCACCACACAGGCGTGGCACATCGCCCTCATTCCGGGGCTCATGATCACGCTGCTGGTGACCGGGCTGAACGCGTTCGGCGACGGCATTCGGGACGCCATCGACCCGCAGAGTGACGGCGCGGGCAGTGAAGAGGCCGAGGCCACGGGAGGTGGCGCGTGAGCTCCCGTCGGCAGTCCTCGGCGGCCACGACGACGGCCGGCGAGGGCACGGACAGTCCCATCGTCGAGGTGGAGAACCTCCAGACCACCTTCTACACCGACAAGGAGACGATCCACGCGGTCAACGGCGTGAGCTTCGACCTCTACCCCGGCCGGACGACTGGGATCGTCGGGGAGTCCGGCTCCGGGAAGTCCGTCACCGCCCGCTCGATCATGCGGCTGATCGACACGCCGGGGCGGATCGACGGCGGGAGCATCAAGTTCCGCCACACCCCGACCGTCCGGCGGTTCGCCGACAGCTACGGCACGCGGACGGTCGACCTGACGGCCGACGAGACGCCGGGTGAGTCGGACTTCGTCGTGATCGAGGATCGGTCCGGCGGGGACGTGTCGTCGGGCTACGTCGAGATGACGGCTGCGCCGGAGAAGGCACTTCGGAGCCTCCGCGGCGGCGGGATCGCCATGATCTTCCAGGACCCGCTGTCGAGTCTCAACCCCGTCTACACGGTCGGCAACCAGATTCGGGAGGCGATCGGTCTCCACCGCGACCTGTCGAACCGCGAGGAGACGGAACTCGCAATCGACCTGTTGGAGTCGGTCGGCATCCCAGACGCGCCGCGGCGGCTCGGGGAGTACCCCCACGAGCTCTCCGGCGGGATGCGCCAGCGTGCAGTGATTGCGATGGCGCTGGCGTGTGACCCGGAGGTGTTGATCTGTGACGAGCCGACGACCGCGCTTGACGTGACGATCCAAGCGCAGATTCTCCAGTTGCTAG
>CAKZQY010000022.1 GCA_937142015.1 uncultured Halobacteria archaeon | reverse complement strand
ACGGGGGGCAAGCCGATCTACAGTCGGCTGCTCTACCAGTCTGAGCTAAGGGCGGTCACGAGCAACTAACCGCCGAGCGAGACTTAACCGTTTTCATTCGACCGGGGTACGGCACAGAGCCACACCCGCAGACGGCGGGGGACAGCACAGAGCCACGCCCACGGACGACAGGAGACAGCACAGGGCCACGCCCACGGACGACAGGAGACAGCACAGGGCCACGCCCACGGACGACAGCAGTCTTTTCACTGGCGTGAGCAGACTCGCCCACATGAGCGACCCGGACGACGACCACAGACAGGCGACAATCGCGGCAGACGGCCAGCTCTCAGAGCGGTCGCCAGCGGCGGAGGATACGAACGACTTCGGCGAGCCGAAGGGGGCAGACGAGACGGACGGCGGCTTCTCGCGGTACGCAGTCGCCAGCCTGCTCCAGAAGGCAGTCAGACGGTCGGACGAGGAGACAGCAGCGTGGGCGGCGTGGGAGCTCGCCCGCTCGGGGTTCGCGTGGAACGTCTGGGATCGCTGTCACCTCTACGTGGTCGAAGATCTCGCCGCCGGCCAGCAGGTCGCGCTCCTGATCGAGCGGTACGAGACGCTCGCAACCGAGCGGTGGGAGCCTTCGTCGTGGCGCGGGAGGCTGTGTGCGATTCACGCTGTACTCGCCTGTGCGCGGGCTCGATCCTCGCGGGAGGCGGCCAACGCGGACGAGTACTTCCGCAACGTGGCACAGATCCGCGCCGACGCGGCCGAGCGCGGGGCGGAGCCGCCACACGACTTCCCAGTCGGCGAGTTCGAACCCGGCGGTGAGTTCGACGCCGTCTTCGACGGTCACACCGCGGCCGGCTCCGAGCGGGACCGCGAGGCGGGGTTCTTCAAAACCCGCGGCGCACGCGTCGGTCCCGAGGGAGAGCCAGAGCTCAGCGCTCGCTGGCAGCGACTCAACATGCTGTTCCACGAGACGGAGTTCGACGAGGCGGCCATCGAGCACGCTCTGGAGCCTGTCGACCCCGAAGACCCGTGGGCAGAACCACCGGAGGGAACGCTGCTCGACCGCGATGGCGGCGGCGACGCCAGCGCCACCGACGACACAACGGGCCGAAACACCACAGACCAGAACGCCACGCGTCGAGACAGCAGCGACCAGTAGCGCGGGGCCACAGAACCAGACGCTTATTCCGGTCGCCGACACATCCAGAGTCGTGTTCGGGCGTCGCGTGCTCGCGGGTGTCCTCCTCGTCGGCGGCATCACTGCCGTCGCCGTCCTCACGTCGCCGGAGCTCGTGCTCGCTCGCGTCGCCGCCGTCGCGGACGACCCGCTGCGACTGCTCGCGCTGTTGTGTCTCCTCGCGGTCGTCAGACCGCTGCTCGCGTGGCCGACCAGTCTGCTCTCGTTGATCGCCGGCTACGGCTTCGGACTCCCCGGGACGCTGCCTGCGGTCGGGCTGCTCACGGTCACGAGTGTCCCGCCGTACCTGTTCGGAGAGCGCGGCCGTGCGGAGCTGTTGGCCGGCGACGGACGGCTGTCTGCGGCCGCGACGCGACTCGACACCGCGGGCGACAGGGCACTCGCCGTCGCCGGTCCGTTCCGCTCGGTGCTGGTCGCACGGCTCGCGCCACTCCCCTCGGACGTAATCTCGGGCGCGGCGGGTGTCGCAGGTGTGCCGCTGTGGCCGTACCTCGCCGGCACTGCAGCCGGGGAACTCCCGTGGGCGGTCGCCGCCGTCGTCGCCGGCACGTCGCTCCACCGGCTCGCCGTCGACGGCCTCCACGGCGTGTTCGACGTGCGACTCGTCGCCGCTGCCGCCGCCGCTGGAGTGCTCCTGCTCGTCGGACCCGTCTACCGCCACTACGCGGCCGAACCGACGAACGTGGACGAGTGACGACGGCTCTTCGACACTGCACGAGAGGTGTGGTGTCGTTCAGCGACGGACGACAGGGGTGTCGGTCAGCGGCGGACGCGGAGTGTCGGTCAGCGACGGAAGACGGCGGTGTTCCCACGCGTCTCGTAGACAGTGGCGTTCGCCGCTTCGGCCAGTTCCTCGGCAAGGTCGGCAACGTCGTCGCCGCCACGCGCCGACCGGAGGAACTTCGCTTTCACCAGCTCGCTCGTCTTCAGTTGTCTGTCCAGTTCGTCGGTGACGGACTCTATGCCTCCCTTCCCGACGCGGAGCGTCGCGTCGAGTTCGTGTGCCCGTCTGGCGAGATCGTCGGTCATACCACACGTATCCGACTCTCGCTGTTGAACGCTACGACTCCGGTCGGATCGACTCTCGCTGTCGAACGCCACGACTCCGGTCGGATCGACTCTCGCTGTCGAACGCCACAACTCCGGTCGGACACACGCTCGGAGGTGACCCACACTGCGACAGCATCACACCGTCAGTCCGAGCAGTTCGTCCGTCGTCCGCACGACGATTCGATTCGGCGGCGGAGCGAAACCGCCGGTGGGGTACTGTCCGATCACTCCGCGGAGTCCACGGACTCGGTCGACTACGACCGTCTCGCCGGTGTCGGTCTCGACTGCGACCACCGTGTCGTTCGCGGAGCCGACGAGTCGCAGGTCGACTGTCGACTGCCACAGCAGTCTGCCGCCGGGAGCGACCCCGCCGAGTCGCGGGCCGCGCTGGATCGTCACCCCGCGTGCTGTCGCGTCGAGCAGTCGCCCCCGCCGTCGCCACCGCACCGTGCCACGCTCCGTGTCGATACGGAGCGTCTGTGACCCGCCCCGACTACCGTTGTTACTGCTACCCTGGCCACCGCCACCGGAGCCACCCGGACCACCGTCACCCCCGCCACCGCCACCACCGCCGCCACCCGCACCACTACCGCCGCCACCCGCACCACTACCGCCGCCACCCGCACCACTACCGCCGCTGTCACCCGCACCACCCTCGCCGCTGCCACCGCGACCAGTGTCGCTGCTGCCACCCCGACCGACACCGACCAGTCGGGCGTACAGAGCCTCGTCACCGAACACTGGCGCAGCGGCCGCCGCGTCGTACGTTCGTTCCCACGCTACCCCGTCGGCACTGACCGCCAGCAGGCGGGCGGTGTCTCCCGCAGCGTCTGCCGTGCCGCGCCAGTTGCCGAGGTACGCGCGCTCGCCGTCAGTGAAGCCGACCCACGAGTGAATCGGCCCGTCCGGTTCCGTGTCGAACACCACGTCACCGGTCTGGAAGTCGAGCCCCGTCACGCGCCGGTCGGTGAACAACACGACCGTCTCACCGAGCCGGAGACTCAGGTTCGACTCTCGCACCTGCGGCCGCTCGCGGGCCCACAGTCGACGGCCTTCCTGCGTCTCTCGACAGACCATCACCGGTCCGTCGTCGGCGACGGTCGCGGTCACGACGTAGCCGTCGCCGTACGCCTCGATGCCGGCTCCCGCGTTCAGTCGAACGCGTTCCGTCCACGTGTCGGTCTCTAACACGACGACAGAACTCCACCGTCCCGCACCGCCGAAGACGAACAGTCTGTCCGACTTGGCGTCCGGTGTCCGGCCGGGAGAGGGGTCGACCGCGACACTCGGCCCGCCTTTCGCCCACTGGATGTCTCCCGTCGCGGGGTCGAGCACACGGACAGAGACGGTCCCGTCGAGCACCGGCGCAGTTGCGATGGGAGCGAGACTCGCCGCGTCGCCGACGCTCCGGGTGTACTGTTCGGCCCCGTCCGTCGGCGACAGTCCGGTGACTCTGGTCCGTGCGCCGACGGCCTCTACCGCGATCAGTCGGTCGCCGAACAGCTGTGCGCCGGTCAGTCCCGGGAGCCTGACGCGCCACGCCGCCGCGGTCTCCGGCGTGGGTGTGTCTGTCGGTGTCGACGCGAGATCGGGATTCACCGTCGGCGACGGCTCTCCGCTCGGTCCGTCCACCCCGCCGATGTCGACGACCTCACCACACCCGGCAGTGGCTCCCGCCACCGCGAGTCCGAGTCGGCCGAGGAGTCTGCGTCGGTTCACTGTTCTGTCTCGTCTGCTGGTCGTCCGCCGTCCGTTCTCGATCAGTCGTCGGTCGGCGTCGACGACTCGCCGTCAGTCGTCGGTCGGCGTCGACGATTCGCCGTCAGTCTCCAGTTCCTCGCCGACTTCCTCCGCTTCGGCGACGGCGGTCGACAGCGAGACGTTCAGCGACAGCATGGACGCGACACCGCCGAGCACAGTGACGAGATTCTTCACCGCGTGATCGAGGAACGCGGCAGCCAGCGCCGTCGCGGCCGGCACACCGCCGAGACCGACCGCGAAGGCCGTGAACGCCGCCTCGTACAGTCCGATCCCGCCGGGCGACAGCGGGAGCACCTTCGCCAAGTTGCCGACAGAGACGGCGAAGAACCCGACGACGAGCAGCGTGGTCGTCGGGAGGGTGACGCCGGGGAACGCGATCAACACCAACAGCGCGGTCACGACGTCGAGCGTCCAGACGAGGAGACTGGAGAGCCCGACACGCGCTGCGATTCCCCTGTTGCCGGCGACGGTCTGGACCCCGCTGGTGAACTGTTCGATCACGCTCGCAACGTAGTCGGCGTACGCGTCCGTCGACAGCCGCTCGATCACCGCCCGGACGTAGTTCCGGTCCGAGCGCGCGGTGGCGACGGTGACGAGCAACACCCCGACCGCTGCGACGCCGACGGCGGCGGCGACCTGCACCGCGCGCTGGACCGCTGTCGGGGTGAGCACGTCGCCGCCGACGTTCCCGGAGATTGCGACGGCGAGGTCCGCGGTGCTCCCGGTCACTAACAGCCCGCCGAGCACGCCGCCGGCCATCGCCGTGATCGTCAGCAGGTCGAAGACGCGCTCTGCTGCGAGTGACGCGCCGCCAGTCGGGTACGGAATGCCTCGACGGGTCTTCACCACGTACGCGCGGACGGCGTCACCTCCGCGTGCCGGGAAGACGAGGTTCCCCGTCTGGCTGACGAACACCGCGCTGGTGAGGAAGCCGACGCCCTCCCTGTGGCCGAGTTCCGCGAGAATGTCGCGGTAGCGGAGGCCACGCAGCGGCCACGACAACAGGTAGACGGCTGCCGCGGCGGCGACCGGAACCGGGTCGGCGGCGGTGAACGCGTCGAGAACCGCGTCGACCGGAATGTACACCGTCATCAGTCCGAGCGCCGCGACGCTGAACAGGATGCCGGCAGTGATCGTCACCCGTCGGTCGATCCGCGGTGCGACCGACAACTGCCACCACAGCCGGACGACCTGACTGCCCATTCCGAACACGTCGCGGACGAGATCGACTTTCGAGTCGCCTTTCGGTTCCCAGTCGACGGGGAACTCCGCGACCGTCAGCCCGGACCGCTGGGCGCGGACGAGCAGTTCCGTGTCCCAGAACCAGTGGTCGTCGACGACGTCACCGCGCAGCGTCTCGAACGCCGAGCGCGAGACGGCTTTGAATCCACACTGGTGGTCGCGGAGCGACGAGCGCAACACAGTCCGCACGAGCAGGTTGAATCCGCGGCTGGGAACGCCGCGTTTCGCCGGGCGGTCCGCCTCCTCGCCGGGCATCCACCGAGAGCCGGTCGCCACGTCCGCCTCCCCCGAGCGGACGCGCTCGATCAGCTCTTCGAGGTGTTTCATGTCGGTCGCCCGATCCGTGTCGAAGTACACCAGCGTGTCACCGGCGGCGCGGTCGAACGCGAACTCCAAGGCCCCGCCGCGACCCAGCCGCTCGTCGCTGTGGAAGTGGCGCACGCGGTCGTCCGCCGCCGCCATCTCGTCGGCGATCTCCGGCGTCCGGTCGTCACAGCCGTCCTCCGCGACGATCACCTCGACGCTGTCTGCGGGGAGAAACGTCTGGAGCCTGTCGAGCGTGACACGAACTGTCTCCTCGATGGTCGCCTCCTCGTTGTACGCCGGGAGAACGACGCTCACCTCGACGCCCCGCTGTGTCATTGTCACGTGTTGGTCTACGGGCGAGTAAGTACTTTCCGACACGACGAAACACCGACGGAACGGTCCCTGCGAGGGATGGAGACTACTCGACAGATCGGTGACTGCGAGGGATGGAGACTACTCGACAGGTCGGTGACTGCGAGGGATGGAGACCATCGACGGAACGGTGATAGTGACTCGTTACCGACTGTCTCATACGGTCGTGCGTAGATCGTTACCACCGACGACTGACAGCGGGCACCGCAGCGACGTGATACCGCCAGATACCGCAGAAGTCACGGAAAATCACTACGCACGACCGTATCAGTGATCGGCTTCCGTGTCGAGGTACTCGATGTCGATCGGGTCTTCGGTGTCACCCATGACGGATTCGAGGAGGTCGGTGATCGTCACCATCCCGACGACCTCGCCGCTCTCGAAGACGAGCGCGAGCTCTTGGTTCTCCGCTTGGAACTGGTCGATCGCGTCGCTCACGTCGACGTCGGGTGACAGCGTCGTCGGCGGTGCCGCCAGTTCGGCGAAGTCGACGTCGCCGTCCGCGACTTCCTCGCGGTGTCGGGCAAGAATCGGGAAGTAGACGATGCCGCGGAAGTCGGTCAGCTCCTCGCCGATCAGCGGGTACCGCGTGTGAGGACTCTCCGCCATGCGTCGGAAGTTCTCCTCGGGGCCGACTGCCGTCGACAGCGGGACGATGTCCGCCGGCGGGATCATCACCTCCGAGACGGGCTGTTCGCCGATCTGGAGCGCGTTCATCACCTCCTCGCGGCGCTCCTCGGAGAGTCCTCCTTCGTCGAGCACCGATCCCAGTTCGTGTCGGAGGTCGGCTCGTGACTCGATCCGGTCCTCCTCGGCCTCCAGCCACGCGCCAGTCATCTCGATCCCGAACAGTCTGAGTGTCAGCTTCGCAACGCCGTCACCGAGTTTGATGATCGGCGAGATCACATAGTGGAACCAGTACAGCGGTCCCGCCCCGTAGCGACACACCATCCGCGACCGCTCGACGCCGAGGTACGTCGGCGTCTGCTCGCCGTGTGTCAGGTGGACGAGATTGATCAAGAGGAAGGCGAGCAGCGCCCCGGCACCGACACCAGCGAGTCTCGATCCCTCGAACAACGGCTCGAAGATGGCCGCGAGCGCCGGCTCTGCGACGATCCCGACTGCGATACTCGACGCCGTGATCCCGACCTGACAGGTCGTGAGGTACAGTTCGAGGTTCTGTGTCATCTCCCACGCGCGTTCGAGACCGCGACTCCCGCCGCCGAGGAACTCCTCTTCGGTGAACTGTCGGGCTCGCGTCAGTCCGAACTCGATAGCGACGAAAAAAGCGTTCGTCAGGATGAGTAGTACCCCTGCGAGGATGCGAAGCCAGATTTCGAGTGGACCCATCGCTCGACTGGTTGTCTGTCGAGCGTGAAATCGGTAGTGGAACTCACAGCCGACGGTGGTGGTGTCTGTCGGAAACCACCGTGGCCGGAGGAGGTCAACTGACACGGAGCGGGCTGAAGTCCACTTCGTCGGGCCAGAACGGAGGCCGACCGACGATACTAGACACGAGAGAGGTCGACCGACGATACCAGACAGAGAGGAGGCCGACCGACGATACTAGACACGAGAGAGGTCGACCGACGATGTCGGACAGAGAGGAGGCCGGCCGACGATACTAGACACGAGAGAGGTCGACCGACGATGTCGGACAGGGAGGAGACCAGTCCACGAGTGTTCAACTATCGTACCCGTCGGCGTGAGACGGACACGCGGAATCCACTGTTCGTCCACTCTCTGTCGGACTCGTCGTCGTCACTGGCCGTCTCGTTGCCGGATTCGCCGGACTCGTCGTCGTCGCCGGCCGTCTCGTCGCCGGATTCGCCGGACTCGTCGTCGTCGCCGGCCGTCCCGTCGCCGGAACCGCAAGAGGGCAGCGTGTTAACCAGTCGTACCAAATCCACTTTTGTGGTGTACACCGTGGAGCAGTGTATGAGCACCACCGCGGCACAGGGGACCGGCACCGACCTCAACCAGAAGCAGCGTCGCATCCTCGCACACCTCCGGGAACACGTCGGCGACCAGACGTACTTCAAGTCCCGGCTGATCGCGGAGGAACTCGACATGACTGCCAAGGAGGTCGGCGCGAACATGACGGCGATCTGTGACGGTGAGTTCGACGTCGACGTGGAGAAGTGGGGCTACTCATCGGGGACGACGTGGATGGTCACGGAGTAGCGTGGCTGTCGACACGGAGTCGCGTGGCTACCGATACGAACTGACGTGGCTACCGACACAGAGTGGTGCAGCCCCTCGCAATTCGAGACGCCACGGCACGACTCCGACATTCCGGTATCCACGCCTTCTTTTCGAGCGGGGTCCAACCAGCGACTATGGAGACAGCGTCACACGCAGGCGAGGAGGGAGTTGAGGCAGTGCCGCAGGTCCACCTCCAGCAGGGGGCCGCGGCAGACGAGACCAGTGTCCAGTACTTCGAGATCGAGCCGGGCGCGGAGGTGCCGGAACACAGCCACCCGCACGAGCAGGCGGGGTACGTCGAACAGGGGACGTTCACCTTTCTCGTCGACGGCGAGGAGATCGTCGTCGAGGCGGGTGACTCCTACGTGATTCCGGGCGGAGAGCCGCACGCAGCCGAGAACCGCGGCGAGGAGACTGTCGTCGGTGTCGACGTGTTCAGTCCGCCGCGAACCGATCCCGACTGGGCGGAGGACTAATACGGTCGTGCGTAGATCGTTCCCACCGACGACTGGCAGCGGGCACCGCAGCGACGTGATACCGCCCGACACCGCAGAAGTCACGGAAA
>CAKZQY010000021.1 GCA_937142015.1 uncultured Halobacteria archaeon | reverse complement strand
GGTCCCATCGCGCGCCCCGAAGCAGTCGTGTTCACCCCGGAGCTCCCCAAGACGCGCTCGGGGAAGATCATGCGTCGGCTGCTGGAGGACATCGCCAACGGTCACGAGCTGGGTGACACCTCGACGCTCCGGAACCCCGACATCGTGGAGGACATCCGCGAGGACGCGGCCGGAGACTGATACTGTCGGGGAACGGTTATACCAGTGGCAGGCGTCACCGTCGGACAGGATGAAGGTCGGTCTCATCGGCGTCGGGAGAGCCGGCGGCGCGGTCGTAGACACGGTCGCGGCGACAGCCGCGGAGAGTCGAGTCGATCCGGTCGTCGCGTCGGTGGCCGTCGACACGGATCGAGACGACCTCGGGTCGTTGTCGGCGGTGCCGGCGGAGCACCGACACCTGATCGGGCAAGTCGACGTGGGTGGACACGGGACGGACGGTGATCAGGACCTCGCGGTCGAGATTGCCGCCGACGCGCAGGCGGAACTCCGGAGTGCGGTCGACGCGGTCCCCGTGTCACAGACGGACGCAGTTCTGATCGCCGCCGGACTCGCTGGCGGCACCGGCGGAGCCATCGCGCCGTGTATCGCCGAACTGTTACGCGACGTTGTGAGCCAGCCGCTGTACGGTGTCGGAGTGTTACCCAGCGACGCCGAAGAGGAGGCCGGAGAACACGCGGCACGTGCGATGCGGTCGCTGCGCGCACTCCGAGAGGTGACCGCCGACGTGTTGCTGGCCGACCTCGACCGGTGGCGTGGGACCGACGCCGCCGTCGAGACCGCCTACGACAGTCTGGACGCCGACCTCGCAGACGCTCTGTGGGCGCTCGCGGCCGCCAGCGAGACCGCCGGCAACGGACCGACGCCCGAACGAACCCTCGACGCGAGCGAGATCGTGAACACGCTCCGAGGCGACGGCGTGGCGACCATCGCTCGCGCGAAAAACGAGCTCCCGATTCCCGAAGACCAGCAGGGTGGCGGACTCGTCGAGGCCGTCCGAGGGCTGTTCACCGACACGACTCCGGACGTAGACGACGTGACGGCGACGCGGCTCGTCACGACGACCGTCAGAGAGGCGCTCCACTCGAAGGCGTTCGTCGCCGGCGGCACCGGCGGTGCCTCTCGTGCCGCTCTCGTCGTCGACGCCCCCGCACCGTTTCTGATCCGCGAGGGGATTCAGGAGGCGACTGGCATCGTGGAAGACGAGACCGGCGCGGTTGCCGTGCGGGCCGGCGACCGTCCCCGGCCGGACGCCGATCACCTCGGCGTGACGCTCCTGTTGAGCGGGTTGACTGCGCTCCCCCGGATCGACGACCTAGAACAGCGAACCCGCGAGTACCTCGAGAATCGTGACGTAGACCACGACACCGACCTCTCTGTGGAGTGACGCGGCTGCTACGAGAGGTGGCTGATACGGTCGTGCGTAGTGATTTTCGGCGACTGTCGCGGTATCGGGCGGTATCACGT
>CAKZQY010000020.1 GCA_937142015.1 uncultured Halobacteria archaeon | reverse complement strand
CCGTGACCGTCCTCGTGGAAGCTGAACGACGTGCCAGTCTCCTCCTCGCCGGCGTGGAGCATGTCCTCGACCTCCTCGACCGTGTCCGAGAAGTCGGTGGAGTCGACCGAGGAGAAACACAACGCCGCCTCACCGACCGACTCGAAGTCCAGATCCGCGTACATCGTCACGTACGCCGTGCTCATCCCGAACAGATCCTCCGGGTCTGCGTCTCTCGTCGCGTCCGCCTCCGCACGGATTCCCAACGCCGCCTTCACGCTGTCGAACAGGCCCATACCGACACTTCGGGCGGCGACGACAAAAGACCTCCCGACCGCGTCGGGGAGCGGTCACAGCGGTAGCGAGGCGGAAGCCCACCCCTCGGGTGGGTAGCTGACGAGAACACCACACCACACCGCACCGCACCACAGCGCACCACACTGAACCACACCACACCACAGTCGCCGGAATCGGGCGACAACTCTTGTAGCTCCCCCCGTACAGACTGGGCATGGACGGAGACAACGGGACGACGAGTCTGCCTGCGGCGGTCGTCGGTGACGCGTACACGAGTCTCTCCGGGTGGGAGACACTGACGAGTCTCGTCGACGTCGGCAGCCGGATGGCCGGACAGACCGGAGAGCGGCGCGGTGCAGCGGTGATCGAAGACGCCTTCGAGGCCGCAGGGCTCACCGACCCACGGATCGAGTCGTTCGAGATTCCGGGCTGGTGGCGCGGGTCTGCCACGCTCGCGGTCCACGAGCCACACGAACGACACCACGGGGGACAACAGGACGTGCTCGCGCTCCCCGGGTCGCCGTCGGGCGAGGCGACCGGACGCGTGGTCGACGTCGGCACCGGCACGTACGAGGAGTTCGCCGCCGCCGGAGACGCGCTCGACGGCGCAATCGCGCTCGCGTCCTCGGAGACGCCGGACGACTCGGACCGCTGGATTCACCGGATGGAGAAGTACGTCGCTGCGGCCGAACGCGGCGCGGTGGCGTTCTGTTTCCGCAACCACGTCGAGGGATCGCTCCCGCCGACCGGGGAGGTTGGCTACCACGAGCGTCCGGGACCGATTCCGGCGGTCGGTGTCTCCAGCGAGGTGGGTGCTCGACTCGCACGCTACGCCGAAGCGGGCTGTGAGGCGACGGTGACTGTCGACTGCCGCAACGAACCCAGCGAGTCGTCCAACGTCGTCGCCGATGTGGGACCGGAGACGACGGAGGCTGTCTTCCTCACCGCTCACGTCGACGCTCACGACATCTCGGACGGCGCGAACGACAACGGTGCCGGCTCTGCGCTGGTTGCCGAGGTCGGACGCCTCCTCGCACACGACGCCGTCGCGTTGGACACGCGTGTCCGACTGATCACCTTCGGCGCGGAGGAGATCGGACTGTGGGGGGCGTACCACGCCGCCGACACGACGGATCTCGACACCGTCCGGGCGGTCGTCAACCTCGACGGTGCCTGCTCCTCGCGGTCGCTCCGTGTCGGGACGAACGGGTTCGACGCGCTGGGTGAACTGTTCGAGTCGGTGACTGACGACCTCGATGCCCCCCTAGAGACCGACGACACCATCTCTCCACACGGGGACCAGTGGGCGTTCGTGCAGGAGGGGGTCCCCGCCGCGATGGTGTCGACGACCTCCGACCAGTCGGGCCGTGGGTGGGGCCACACGCACGCCGACACGCTCGACAAACTCGACTCGCGTGACTTCCGGGCGGTCGCAGTGCAGGTCGCCGAGGCGGTCTACAGACTCGCTAACGGGGCTGTGGACCCGACCCACCGCTCTCGGGCGGCGATGCGCGAGGCCATCGACGACGGCTACGTGCAGGAACTGAAGCAGGGTGGCCGCTGGCCGTACGACACACCGTAGCTCGCTGTCCCCTAGCCGCTCTCCGACGACGACGACCGCCGGCGGACGGACACTGTCGGGCCCGGTAGCCGAGACGACAGAGGACCCTCTCTGGCGGAACCAGCAGTCGAGACAGAGGCAGTTCGTCTCCGATAGACTGGCAGCCTGGATGAGGGCTGACCACCTCTGCCACCGTCGATAGTCCAGATCTTCGCTTGGACCAATCCGCTTTCTAGTCACTTTGATCGAGTATAGACAAATTTAACTTCCTCCAACACAGTCCTATCGACGTGACCGAGACTGACCGCGGGACGACGGCAGACGACCAGTTACACAGATTTGTCGTATTAATTTCGAACGCCTTTGTTTTCTATTCGAAAGAAAATTATTTGTTTGCACGGTGATACAGGAGGCCTAGCGAGATGCCCGACACGAGATCGGAGGAGATCACGGAGGGTCCGTTGGGTCGAGTACTGGCAGTGCTGGCAGCGCCGATGTTGGTCCAGAACCTCGTCTTGGTCGGCCAGCAGGTCGTCGACGTGTTCTGGGTCGGCAGACTCGGGGGTGACGCGGTCGCGGCAGTCGGCTTGATCGTGCCCGTGATCGCGCTGTTGACCTTCGGAACGTGGGTCGCCGGCTCGGGAGCACAAGTGATCATCTCCCAGCGTGTCGGCGCGTCGGATACGACGGGTGCGCGTCGTGCGGCGGTCCACGCCATCGGCGTCGTGGTCGCCGTGAACCTCCCTCTCGCGGTCGTCGTCTGGTTCACCGCTCGCCCGCTCGTCGGACTGCTCGATCCGGGGCCGACGGTCGCGGCGCTGGCAGCTGCTTACCTCGCGGTGCTCGGCTTCTCCCGTGTCACCGCCGGCGTGAGCGACGTGATCGAGAAGTGTTACTTCGGGGCAGGAGACTCCCGCACGCCGATGGCGCTGAACGTGACAGCCATCCTCGTCAACGTCGGTCTCGATCCGGTCTTCATCTTCGGCTGGGGGCCGGCTCCGGGGCTCGGTATCGAGGGTGCGGCGCTGGCGACACTGACGGGGTACGGTGTCTCGGCGGTCGCCGGACTCCTGTTGTTGTTCTCTCGGTGGACCGGATTCTCACTGCGGCTGTCCGCGGTCCGGCCGGACAGAGAGACGCTGGGTGAACTCCTCCGGGTCGGGCTGCCGAGCGGTGGACAGTCGGCGGGGAGACAGATCGCTCGCGTCGTCGTGGTCTGGATCGTCTCGGTGGCGGGCGGCGGCGCGGCACTCGCGGCGTACACCATCGGCGCGCGGGTCGCCAGCGTCGTGTTCGTGCCGGCGCAGGCGGTCGGGAGCGCGGCGACGACGGTCGTCGGCCAGAATCTCGGCGCAGACCGCCCGGACCGAGCGAGCAAGGCAACGTGGCTCGGCGTCGGAGCCGGGGCGGTCGGTCTCGGTGCGCTCGGCATCGTCCAGTGGCTGTTCCCGGCGACGCTCGCACGGCTGTTCGTCCCGGAGATCGGCGCTGAGACGCTGCAGTTCACCGTCGCGTACCTCCAGATTCTCGCGTACGGCTACTGGGCGCTCGGCACGATCTACACGGTAGAGGCGGGGTTCGACGGCGCTGGACGGACGGAGATCAGCATGTACGCCACGATGCTCCAGTACTGGACCGTCCGAGTGCCGATTGCCGCCGCTGGCGCGTTCCTCCTCGGACTCGGAGCGCTCGGTCCGTTCTGGGCGGTGACGATCTCCAACGTCGTCGCTGCGGTCGGACTCACTGGCTACTTCTGGCACTCGACGGACACCGGAATGCTGGAACGGGCCGCGGAAGAGGCCGGAACGGCAGCGGACTGACGGTGTCGGAACGGCAGCAGACTGACGATGTCGGAACGGCAGCGGACTGACGCCGTCGGGACGACTGCAGGCCGTGCTCGGTGATCTCAGAAATCGATCAGACGGCCACCACCCTCAGAGATCGACCGGACGGCCACCACTCTCAGAAATCGACCAGACGGCCACCACCCTCAGAGGTCGACCGGGCAGCCGGCGACTTCGCCGCC
>CAKZQY010000019.1 GCA_937142015.1 uncultured Halobacteria archaeon | reverse complement strand
GTATCGGGCGGTATCGCGTCGCTGCGGTGCTCTCTGTTAGTCGTCGGTGAGAACGATCTACGCACGACCGTATCAGTCGTCGGTGGGAACGATCTACCACGACCGTATCAGTCGTCGGTGGGAACGATCTACCACGACCGTACGACACGTCGGTCGGCGCTCGTCGACCTCGCGTTCGACGGCATCGAGAGTGACCGACGGCATCGGGAGCCGAGAGGACGCAGGTGAGTCCCGACGGCCGACAGAACACAGAGGTGAACTGTCTCGAACGGTCACAGTCGGGCGTGCCGTGCAAGGTCGACAGAGTGGCGGCGAAGTACGGGCTGGACGACCTCGACAGCGAGCTGTTGGACGCCCGGGAGGGCGGCGACAGCCTCCGGGAGTTGGAGACGCGTGCGAACCGGGCGGTGCTCAGGCGTGCGCTCAGGGACGCGGGTGCCGACCCCCTCCCGGGGGAAGTGGCGAACATCCACCGACTCCTCACCGACGAGGACGTGTCGGAAGGGACGGCGCTGCGACTCCGCGAGAAGCTCGACCGACTCGACATCGACCACGCGGAACTGGCCGAGGACTTCGTGAGCTACCAGACCGTCCGTACACACCTCCGCGACTGTCTGAACGTCGATACCAGTCGCCAGCAGTCCGTCTCGCTCGAAGACGAGCGTGAGACTCTGTTCGGACTGCTCGGCCGAACGGAGCGCGTCGTCGAGGGGTCGCTGTCGCGGCTGCGTGCGGCCGGTCTGCTGGAGCTCGGCGGGATCGAGGTGACCGCGACGGTGCGTGTCGTCTGTCCGGAGTGTAATCGGAGCTACACGCTGTCGACGCTGTTCGCCGAGCGAGGCTGTGCGTGTACAGACGAGGAGTCGTAGCGGGGTGATTTGGTCTCTTCCCGCCCGCTCGTGTGCCTACTCGTCTCCCTCCGCCCGCGCTCGGGTCGCGGCGCGAACCTCTTCGACCTTCGAGAGAATCTCGAACAGCTCCGTGGCCGCCTCGGCGACCGTCTCCCGTGGACAGTCGTCGTCGCGTGCGAGCGCTGCGAGGTCACCGACACCCTCGATTGCCTCGGTGGCGACGTCTGCGAGATCGTCGTCCGGCACGTCCTCGTGACAGAGGTGGATCGACGCCCGAGCGGTGGTCTGCACCAGTCCCATCGCACGCTCCTGCGGGAACTGACGCGAGCGCTTCAGCGTGCGTGCCGCACGCACCACGACCTGCCCTGCGTGGTACAGTTCGAGGTGGCCCGTGCCGTCCGTGTACTCGGGGGCTGCGGCAGCGTCGAGCTCCTCGGTGTCGATCCCGGCGAACTCGTCGCCTGCGGCCGTCTCGTCTGGCACCTCGCGGCCGTCGAGTCGGGCGACCTCGTCGAGGGCGACGACCGCGTCCGTGATCGCCTCGCGGTAGTCGTCGTGTGCCTCTGCTGCCGCGGTGAGTGCCGCGTCCGCTTCGCCGAACGCTGCCGCGACCTGCGGGTCCTCGTGGGCGTCGTCTCCCGCCGACGTGTCGACCGCGTCGTCGGGGTTTGTCGTCTCGACCCTGTCGGTGGACGCTGCCGTCTCG
>CAKZQY010000018.1 GCA_937142015.1 uncultured Halobacteria archaeon | reverse complement strand
GGTGTATCTGACTCTTTCATGGGTGTTTCCACCACACGACACCCCGGTGAGGGTGGTCCTAACACCCTCGCCACTTCTTCCGTTCTGCCGAAGTGACGACCCCGGCGTGTCGCAGTCTACGGTAGGAGAGGCACTGGTTTAACAGTTTTTGTAGCTTTCTAGAAACTTCGGTAGATAATACAAGTAGCTAAAGCGAGCGGCTCTACTGGTGTGTGCAGTCGTGAGACGCACGGCACGACAGCAGAGCCGCAGGTGAGCGACCCGAGACCAGCAGACAGGGGGTGCTCGGAGAGTGAGACACTCAGCGGACTCGAAGGAGGTGATCGTACGGTTCGAAGCGGGAGGCGTCGACGGGTCTCTCGAGTGCGTTCAGTTCCTGCTGGAGGCCTTCGACGACGTGTTCCATGCGGATGATTCCCCGTCCGGCGCTCCCGAGGATGATAGCCGTCCGGGCGACGTTCCCGATGTCCGCTCCCGTGAGATCGAACGTCGCAAGGAACTCGTAGTCGAGATCCTCCGTCGGTGCGTCGTCCGTGAACGCGTGTTTCCAGATCTCGCGGCGTGTTTCCTCGTCTGGGCGGGAAAACTGGACAGCGTGATTGACGTGTCCCCGGAACGCGGGGTCGATAATCGACACGTTGTTGACGGTGAGCAAGACCACGCCGTCGTACGCCTCGACGTGCTGGCGGAAGCACTTCAGTTCGGCGGGCACCTCGTCGTCTTGCACACCCGCGACGGGCAACCGCTCGCCGAACACGGGGATGACCTCGTCGAACAGCAGAATCACGTTCGAGTCGCGTGCCGCCTCGAAGACCCGGTCGAGTCGGTCTCCCAGCTTCCCGCCAGAGCGACCGACGAGCGACCCGAGGCCGATCTTGTAGACGTCCATGCCGGCCTCCGTGGCGACCACCTCGGCGGCGAGTGACTTCCCCGTGCCGGAGGGTCCCGTGAAGAGGGCGCTGACACTGGTATCACGAGCGTCTCCGTATCCGTCCTCGTCGGACACGATCCCCCGGCGGGTGATGTGATCGACGACGTGCTGAAGCTGCCGTCGGGTGTCGTCGTCGAGGGCGATGTCGTCCCAGTCGGACACGGGTGAGAGCCGTTCGCCGAGGCTGTCGAGATCGACCGTCGACTGTGCCTTACACCCCTCGACGAGGGCGTCGTGTGAGAGGGTGTAATCCTCGACGTACACGAAGGACTCGTACCGCAGACTGTTCTCGTCGGGGTCTGTGGAGTTGCGACGCGCCGTGTCGGCGGCGTCGTCGATCTGCCCCGGCGTGAGCCGGTACGTGCTGGCGAGCGTCTCGACCTCGACGTCGTCCTCGAACACGGGCGTGTACGTCTGCCAGACCTCCCGACGGAGCTGTGTACTCGGAATCGGGAACTCGACGACTGTGTCGGACGTGTCTCGCTGTGTCCTGCTGGGTGTCCACTCCCGCTCGCTCGTGAGAAAGATGTCCTGCTCCAGTGACGCCAGTGTGTCGATCACGTCCTCGACAGTCGGTGTATCGGTGGCTGATGCACCGCGGGTCGGTGTACCTGTGGCTGATGCATCACCGGTCGGTGTATCGGTGGTTGATGCACCGCGGGTCGGTGTGTCGTCGGGGGAGTCGTCGCTCGTGGAGCGTCGCGTCAGTCGGAGACTGTCAGAGCGAGTCGTGGCTGCACCGACGTGGGTGAGGTGGACGGGACAGTCTCGGAGGAGTGCTTCGCGGCGGAACCGGTCGAGGCCGCCACTCGCAACGAGCTCTCGGAGATCGGCTCGAACGTACGATCGTCCGTCGTCGAGCACGGCGTCGACGGCGGCGTGTTTCTCGGAGCCGTCGGGGCCGTGGAAGTAGAACA
Source organism: uncultured Halobacteria archaeon (assembly GCA_937142015.1). GTDB lineage: Archaea > Halobacteriota > Halobacteria > Halobacteriales > Haloferacaceae > JAHENP01. Next base: position 1,490 of record CAKZQY010000018.1, on the reverse strand, counting down.
CATCGGCGTCGTCGCTGCTGCGGTGGTGGTGGGCAGCAGTCTCGACACGGTCACGGACGGACTGTTCGAGACGGAGATCTGTGAGTTCCGTGTCCGCGGTCGTGAGGGCTGCAGCGTCGGAGACCAGCGTGTCAAAACTCACCTCTCTTCCGAGGCACCAGTGTGCGCGTTCCCCGGGGAGGAGACGACGCTGGTGGCTGGTCTCTCCACGAAGCGACGAGTCGACGACACGAAGAAGGTCGCGCTGGACGAGTGGTGACTCGGAGTCGACGAGGTGTGAGACGCCCTCGTGGTGTGGGTCTGTCGACTCGTACAGTCGTTCGAGGAGTCCGACGGTGGGGACTGGCGGGTGGCGTGTGTCGCCGACCTGCTCGAACAGAGGCCCAACTTCCTCGAACAGAGCTCCGAACTCCTCGTCGACGTGTGGTGCGACGGTGAGGAGGAGCACGTCGACGTGCGCGTCCGAGAGACCGAAGCGGTCGGCGAGCCGCCGGAGACGGGGCGTGGCACCGTCGGTCTGGCGACAGCGACGGTCGATCTCCGACCGACGCCGGGCGAGGTGTCCCCGAACGGCTGGCGGGAGTGATAACTGCACGTCGGTCTCCTCGTCCGGCTGCGGTGCGGACTGTGAGTCTTCCTCGACCACGTCCGTCGGCAACTGCTTGTCGCTGTCGGCGACGCGAGAGGCTGTGAGCATCGTCCGAATGCGATCCAACTCTGCGAGGAGGTGCTCGTGTGTGTCCGCGTACGTCTCTGTGGACATCTGATTGCTACTGTCTACCACACTACGCGTGATATACTTTTCTGAGGCGTCTCGTGACAACAGTTATGAGCGGGGGGCTCGCATTGGGAACTCCGTCGAGAACGACACGACTCAGACCAGCCCCGCGCGAATCCGATCCGGGCTAGAAGCAGAGCGGATCACCGCTACTGCCGCTTCAACGATGAACTGCTAAATATGACCGATGAACGGCCTGTACGGATGTCTAGCAGTTCACGACTGAAGACCCACTGAGGCCGGCGATTGTGATCGCCAACTACGAACGGGGTGTCAATCACGGAAAGACTTCAGTCGAGATGTGACAACGGTTCTGTGACGCCCTCGGAACTACGAGCGAGTATTACGAACCGCGGAGGGTAACCGACCGATTCACTCTCGTGTTTGCGAGGGCCACGACAGGAACGCGGTCGGCGACCGGTACTCCTCCGAAAGCTAGCGACACAAGTACTGGCGAAGTACTCGTCGACGGCCAACTCCGCCGCGTTTCCCTCTCTGTGCATTGGTCTGCGTACCAATACTCTTATATCCATTGGTTTGTATACCAATGGTGAGGATGGACTCGCCGACAGGTGACGATCTCGATAGGATACGCGAGGGACGAAAGTACCCCGATGGAACGGTTGTCCAGTTCACAGTCGAGTGAGTCCACAACACGACGGTCGGTACTTCCCAACCGACCTAATCGGCGTGGTAAATCGCCGGTTTGACT
>CAKZQY010000017.1 GCA_937142015.1 uncultured Halobacteria archaeon | reverse complement strand
CGGGTATCTAGCAGTTCACGACTGGAGGCCCACTAGGGACAGTGGTCGGCCCCGCAGGATTTTACCCGTTCGTCGGCCCACGTGGTGGCAATGCCGAGTTCACAGGGGATCGTCGGCGAGTTCATGTCGTTGAAGCGGGAGACGGACGCAGACCTGTTGGCGATGCAGTGTGGCGACTTCTACGAGTTCTTCGGCGAGGACGCGGAGACAGTCGCGGCGGAGTTGGACCTGAAAGTCTCACAGAAGTCCTCACACGGGTCGTCGTACCCGATGGCCGGCGTGCCGGTCGACGATCTGACACCGTACCTCAAGGCGCTCGTGGAGCGGGGCTACCGCGTCGCGGTCGCAGACCAGTACGAGACGCGCAACGGTCACGCCCGCGAGATCCAGCGCGTGGTCTCCCCCGGTACCGTGTTAGATCCGGACGACGCCGCAGCGCGGTACCTCGCGGCGGTAATCAAAGAGACCGCCGGCGGCGGGTACGGACTGGCGTTCGCGGACGTGACCACCGGCCGGTTCCACGCCGGACGGGTCGCGGACGCCGAGGCCGCGGAGGCGGAACTCCACCGGTTCGATCCGGTCGAGCTGTTGCCGGGGCCGGACGCTCGAACGGACGACCCCGTGGTCGGACGCGTCGCGTACGACGGGGACGCGACCGTCACACTCCACGAGACGGACGCGTTCATGCCCGGGCGGGCCCGCCAGCGTGTCACCGAGCAGTTCGGCGCGGAGGCGCTCGCGGCGGTCGGACTCGACGACGCGGAGGCGGCTGTCACGGCCGCCGGTGCGGTCCTACAGTACGTCGACGACACGGGCGTGGGCGTCACGGAGGCGGTCACGCGACTCGGCCCGCTCGACGCGGGTGACCGGGTGACACTCGACGCCACGACGCGTCGGAACCTCGAACTCGTCGAGACGATGCAGGGTGAGCGGTCGGGGACGCTGCTGTCGACCGTCGATCACACGGAGACGGCAGCAGGCTCGCGGCTGCTCCGCGAGTGGCTCACCGCGCCGACGCGAGACCGCGGGGAGATTCAGCGGCGACTCGACGCCGTCGAGGCGCTGGTAGACGCCCCGCTGGCGCGCGACAGGCTCCGAGACCTGTTGAGCGGCGCTGGAGACCTCGAACGACTCGCCGCGCGAGCGACCAGCGGGAGCGCCGGCCCGCGGGCGGCCGTGGCAGTCCGAGAGGCGCTGGGACTGTTGCCGGATCTCGCTGCGGCGGTCGCCGACACGACGCTCGCAGACGGGCCGGTCGCGGAGGTGCTCGCCGAGCCGGATCAGGCCGCCGCACGGACACTGTACGAGGAGTTGGAGACGGCGCTCGTCGAGGACCCGCCGGGGAGTCCCGGCGAGGGTGTGATCGCCCGCGGCTACGACGAGGAGCTAGACGAGGTGGTGACAGACTACGAGGAGACACACGAGTGGCTCGACAGTCTCGCAGAGCGCGAGAAGCGCCAGTACGGGCTGAGCCACGTCACAGTCGACCGGAACAAGACGGACGGCTACTACGTGCAGGTGGGGAAATCCGCCGCCGACGGGGTGCCGGAACACTACCGGGAGATCAAGACGCTGAAGAACTCCAAGCGGTTCGTCACGGACGAACTGGAGGAACGAGAGCGACAGATCCTCCGGCTGGAGGAGGCACGCGAGGAGTTGGAGTCGGAGCTGTTCGACGAGGTCCGGGAACGCATCGCGGAGGACGCCGCACTGTTGCAGGACGTCGGCCGCACACTCGCAGAACTCGACTGTCTCGGTGCGCTGGCGGCGCACGCCACCGACAACGACTGGGTGCGACCGACGGTGACAGACGACGGGAGGCTGGAACTCGACGGCGGTCGCCACCCGGTCGTCGAACGGACGACCGACTTCGTGCCGAACGACCTCCTGATGGGACCACAGAGCGAGGCGGCCGACGGGACGGAGACGGGGGCGAGTCACGAGAGTAGTCGGGAAGCGGTGCCGCCCAGAGAGTTCCTGATCGTCACCGGGCCGAACATGAGCGGCAAGTCGACGTACATGCGTCAGTGTGCGCTGATCGTGTTGTTGACACAGGCGGGGAGCTTCGTCCCGGCGAGCGCGGCGACAGTGCCGGTCGTCGACGGCGTGTACACCCGCGTCGGCGCGCTCGACGAGCTCGCACAGGGACGCTCCACGTTCATGGTGGAGATGCAGGAGCTGTCGAACATCCTCCACAGCGCGACCGAGGACTCACTCGTGATCTTGGACGAAGTCGGACGCGGGACCGCCACCTACGACGGAATCAGTATCGCGTGGGCCGCCACAGAGTACCTCCACAACGAGGTGCGCGCGAAGACACTGTTCGCCACCCACTACCACGAACTGACGACGCTGGCCGACCACCTGCCGCGTGTCCACAACGTCCACGTCGCCGCCGAGGAGCGCGACGGTGACGTGACGTTCCTCCGACGAGTGCGCGACGGGCCGACCGACCGCTCGTACGGGGTCCACGTCGCGGATCTGGCCGGGGTTCCCGGTCCCGTCGTCGACCGCGCGAGTGAGGTGTTGGATCGACTCCGCGAGGAGAAGGCTATCGAAGCGCGCGGGGGCGACGGCGGAGGTGGCGGAGACAGCGGTGGTCGTGACCCCGAGCCGACGCAAGCGGTCTTCGATCTGTCTGCCGGCGAGTTCGTCGGAAACGAGAGTGGAGACGACAGTGCAGCTGGAGACGACAGTCCGGCTGGTGGCGACAGTGCGGCTGGTGGCGGCAGTGCGGTTGGAGACGGCACTGGGACCGGAGACGACCGCGCGGCAGCGAACGGTCGTCAGGCGTCAGGCGGCGACGGAGTCGAGAGCGAGAACGCCGAAACGCGAGCCGGGGCGACGGTCGACCCCGAGACGGAGGCAGTGATCGACGAACTGTCGGAGACGGACGTGAACGAGACGTCGCCGGTCGAACTGATGGCGAAAGTCCAGGAGTGGCAAGACCGAATCAGTAGAGAGTAGCAGCCTCGTCAGCGTTCGCCTCTGTTGGAGATTTCACTCCACGGGAAAGAGATCCTCTCGCCTCACCTCTATGGACGGATCTCCGTCTACGAGCGTGGGGTTCGCGTTCCCGTCGTTTAGTTCGTGACGGCTCTATTGAATCCGCAGAGGGCATCGGGATTCAGTGTTTCACGGCTTGTTCGACGT
>CAKZQY010000016.1 GCA_937142015.1 uncultured Halobacteria archaeon | reverse complement strand
GCGGGCCGTCACACTGGGTCCTCCTGTGACGACGAGTGCATCTCTCCGGGTGCTTAAAAAGATCTAACAACCCTATACAGATGTTTTATATAATTTTGTAACTACTATATAATATTAATTTATAAGTTATAAAATTTAGGGTGTTGCGTTCAGGTTGCATAACAGTTTTGACGAAATCCGAAGCGTAGGCGGTATCGCATCGCTGCGGCATCAATAGCCAGTTGTCGCTTGCAACGGTTTGCGCTCATGTCACTATCACGGGTCCAACCAGTGATGTCCGTCATTCAGGACCTCCACTCACGTTGGGCGACTGTGTTGGAATTCCGCGTTTGCCGCCGTCTTCAACGTTTACAAGTCTTGAGTCCGGAGCTGGCCGGAAACGCGAGGCGCGCCGATACTATAGACTCATATAAGTATATAATTTAATATTTGGGTAGTCTGGTGACTGGGGGTTGCTCCGCCCGGACTCCGCTCGTTCGGAGTTTTTTTATCCGCATCAACGTACAGCCACGCCGAGGCGGTCTACCCCCTTCCCCCCAGAGTAAACAGATAGTATCGGGAGTCGGGCCACGCTACGTCCGAGAGAATCTCCTTCGGACCACCACCCCTATATCCTAACAGAGATATTTGTGAATACTACTTCCCCTCTCTTCAGGCGTGCGAGGGGGTCAGTACGGCTGCGTCTTGTCTAGGCTTCGACTGAGTCAACGCCGGTTCTGCCGCACTCAGATACAGTGGCTTGTAACCGACAGTATCAGGCGTGACCGCTATGCCGCCTCGTCAGCGGGCACCTGTTCGGGCTCGGGATCTTCGATCACTTCGATGACCTCCAGCGGGATGTCACGCAGCGCACTGCCGACCTCGCTCTTGGCGATTCGGGCAGCGTGCTCGTCGCTGTCGGCGTTGTAGATCTCGATTTCGAGGAACAGGCCGACGAGTGCCGTCTCCGCCGCGATGAACGCCGAGTCGAACTGTTCGCCACAGGCGGGACACGGCGTCGCACCGACGTTCACCTCGACGTACTCTTTGTCCGCCTCGTTGAGGCGACGACCGGCCTCGCTGACCGCGACTCCGATAGCGTCGTCGACTTCTTCGACATCTCGCACCAGCCACGCGGCCTCCAGCGCGACGAGGTAGTTGCTCATACCCGCCTTTGGGGAGTGGGGCTTTCTACTCTTGCGGTTCGACAGCGCTGGCGACTGCAACTCCCGAAGGCGTCGCGTCTGTCGAGCGAAACACCCACACCGCCGGACGACGACAGCAGAGCTGTGAACAGAGACCACGAGGTGGTCGTCGTCAGGTACGGTCACCGGCCGGGCCGCGACGACCGGATGACGACACACGTCGGGCTGACGGCGCGCGCACTCGGTGCCGACAGGGTCGTCTTCCCGGACAACGCCGGCAACGCAGTCGAGACGGTTCGGGACATCACGGAGCGGTTCGGCGGACCGTTCACTGTGGAGTCACGCAGCCTCGGGCCGGGGATCGCGCGCAACTGGGACGGGACAGTCGTCCACCTCACGATGTACGGCCTCCCGGTACAGGAGGTCGAGGCCGACGTGCGCGCGGCCCACGAGTCGGCGTCGCTGCTCGTCGTCGTCGGCGGGGAGAAGGTGCCGTTCGGCTTCTACGAACACGCCGACTACAACGTCGGCGTCACGAACCAACCACACTCGGAGGTCGCTGGCCTCGCGGTGTTTCTCGACCGGCTGTTCGAGGGCGCGGAACTCGACCGCGAGTGGACTGACGCCGACCGCCGTGTGGTTCCCGAAGCGACTGGCAAGACCGTCGTCGACGCCGACGGGGACCCGGCTCACGGCACCGGCACGACGAACGACGGAACGGACACCACCGACGAGTCGTAGTCGTCTCGCGCGACTCGATTCCGGGCGTCGCCGTCGCACAACTCACCGCTGCCGGACTCGTCCGCCTCGACGACCCGGTGACTGACCACGAGCGATTCGGCTGGCGACGACAGCGTGCCTGTGGTCACTCACTGTTCGGGCAGGCAGGCTGTGACCGTGCGTGAGTCGGTCACCGCGGCGCGGATCGACTCCGGTCGTTCACTTGTGCCGCGAGGCCAGCGAGCGCCATCGCAGCCTCGCGGGGGCTGACCTCGCGGTCGACAGGGCCGGTGTCGAACCCGACCCAGCCGTCGGGGTCGGGGCCGTAGCTGAACTCCCCCGGCACGTCGAGTTCCCACAGGAGTTTCAGCCGGTCGCGGTCGCCGGGAACGCGGACGAACCCGTACAGCGTCTCGTCGAGCCGACCGAGCTCACAGTCGTAGCCGTCGTGCTCGAACGCGGAGACGAGTGTCGCGTCGTGGTCGACTGCCGAGACGCGAGGACTCCGGCTGTCGTCTGTGTCGCCGTCCGTGTCTGCGCCGCGACTGCTGTCTCTCCCCCGCTGTTCTGTGTCGCGGGTCGCGTCGAGCGCGTCTGACGCCTGCTGACTCTCTGCGTGCGCCTGCTCGCGGTCCCGCTGTCGGGTATCGGTGGACGACCGTCGGTTCTCTCTCCGTTGTCGTCGACTCTCCGGGGACGACTGACGGCTGTCGAGCGCGTTCCGGCGGGGCAGTCGCGTGTCTCTTCGCTGGCTCCGGTGTCGCTCCCCTTCCGTCTCACTGCGACGACGGCGGGGTCGGTCCGTGCTGTCGGGCGAATCTGTGTCGTCGGACTCGTCGTCCTGTCGCTCGCGGCCGCCGTCCCACCGTGGCTCCTCGCCGTCTGTCACGCTAGCCCCCCGTGTGCCGCGCTCGGTTGGTCGTCCGACGCCATCTCACGTCCTCGCATTGTCGCCCGGCGAGTAAAACGGTCCGGTCCGTCAGACACCGCTGGTGAGAAACCGTTCGACGATCCGGGCCTGTCCGCGTCGAAGGACGCCACTGATCGTCGACTTGTCGGCGTCGAGTTCGTCGGCCAGTTCGGCGAGGGTACAGCCGCGCGGCACGTCGAGGTAGCCGTGTCGGAGTGCTGCCCCGAGCACCTCCCGTTGGCGAGGTGTCACCACGTCCGCGGTGTCACTCGACGAGATCTTCGAGAGGAGTTCGTACGACAGCGGCGAGGCGGACAGCGTGGCAGTGAGCCGCTCGAACGCCTCTCGGCCGCCAGTGAAGTTGAGTTCGTACCAGCCGTTCTGCACCTCGACCGGAAACTCCGGCGGGAGTCCACACTCCCGCAGAAACGCGTACAACGCCGTGTCGGTCGTCTCGTACCGCACCAGCAGGCGGTCGTCGGTCCGTTCCAGCCGCTCGCACGACCCGACGCTGTCGTGTTCTCGCATCGCGGTCTCGACAGCCTCCGGCTCGTCGGTGAGCGTCTCGCCGAGTTCCGTCGCCACGCCGTCGCGTTCGATTCCCGCGAGGAGCCGGAACGTCGCATTGGGGTACGCCTTCGAGAGGTCACGAACCCACAGCCCCGGCGGCAACTGGATTCGAAACTGTGCGTACGTCACGTGACCGCCGGTCGCGCTGGACCGATCACCAGCGGCCTCTCTCGAGCCCTCCGTGTCCAGCCCGCCTCCCCGTTCGCGCCGCTCGTCGCCGTCCATACACTGCCACGTGTCGGCGAGGGAGAAAATTACTGTCGCCCGTCGGCAGGACGTGTCGACTGTCGACGGGACGTGTCGACTGTCGACGGGGCGTGTCGGCTGTCGACGGGGCGTGTCGGCTGTCGACGGGGCGTGTCGAATTCGGGGGACTCACTCCGCCAACTCCAGCGGGACACGGCCGACAGTGTAGCCTTGGACCCAGCCAGACGGACGGAGTCGGAAGACGACCGCCGGTCGGTGTCCCACGTCGGGTTGTTCACCGAACACCCGCCGCCAGTCGTCGTCTCGGAAGGAGGTACAGTCGACGAACAGCGTGACGCCGCCGCCGTGTGCGGCGAGTTGTCCGTCGGTCTTCGTCGTCACGGTGTCTCGGAGCGCACGCAGCGGGGAGTCGGCCGTCCGTCGCTGTGGCGGCACCGGACGCGTCACCTCCACGAGCGTCGACTCGCCGTCTGGTCGTTCGGCACGGTAGTCGATCACGTGGTCCGTCGTCACCTCGATTTCGGGGGTTACCTCGTAGCCCGCGCGGTCGAGCAGCCACGCCGCGTCGAACTCTCCCATCGTCGCGGCCATCCGCGTCCTGTCGAACACCTCGGAGGTGCCGAGCTTCGCGGCCATCTCCTCGCGGTACGGGTCGAGCGTGCCGTCCGCGAGGAACGACTCGTAGAACTCCAGTGCGTCCGCTCGCGTCGTGTCCGGGAACCCGGCGTTCGCCTCTCGGAAGAACCGCCGCGTCGTCTCGGCTCCGTCTTTCGAGCAGAGCACTGGGAGAAAGAACCACGACAGCGTCGGGTACGACTCGAGCCACGGCTCCGCTTCCCACAGCGTCGCCTGCAGTTCCCGCTCGGCCCACTCCGCGACTGCGGCCGGCGTCTCCGCGAACCCGTACTTCTGTGTCCGCCACAGCTCGGCCGGCGTCTCCGTGTTGCCGATCCAGTACCCGCCCGGCCCGCCGCTCGTACCGGTCGGTCCCGGGTGACCGTCCGCGCCGTCTGCGTCCTCGACCGTCCAGCAGAACAGCGCGAGACTGCCGTCGTCCATCTCGAACCGCCGGGCCTCGTACCCCGAAGGCGCGGCGAACCACGGAGACCGGGCGCGCGCACCGAGGTTGTCGTCGAGGTCGGCGTACAGCTGCTCCCGGACGCGACCGAGCGACCAACGGGTTGGACTGTACCTGAAGCGGAGGGGTTTCGCCACACACGATGTCTGTGGTGTGCCGGTTTCAACTCGTCGTCTCTGCCGACTGCTGGCACCGGTCACTCCTCGGGTGTCACTGCACCGGTCACTCCTCTGGAGTTTCGAGATCGATCTCGACGACACCATCTTCGTCTCCACTGCCAGTGTCGTCCTCACTCGCGTGTGCCGAGGCAGCCTCCTCCGTCTCCGCCGCGAGGTCGTCGAGCAGCAGTTCGACGTTCCGGCGGTTCGTCTTCCAGAACGCGTCGAAGGCGATCCCGACGACCGGCACCGCACCACCGACGCTGTCGATCACGACGTTGCCGAGCATCCGGACGACTGTCGTGTACGACACCCCGAGGTAGGCTGCCTCTGCGACGACGTACAGCGAGAGTCCGGTCGAGAGCGCGTCGCCGACGACCGGAACCGATCCCAACAACGGGTCGAGTCCGACGGAGAGTCCCCCCGGCAGTTGGATGCACTCGTCGAGGAGGTACGCAACTGTGGTGAGTCTGTCGACGGCCGCGTCGTCGAGTGTCGCCGGCAGATCTGTCGTCTCGAACCGGTCCGCGAGAGAGTCGCTCATCGACTCTACGCAGAACGCGACCGGCCAAAAACACGACGGCGTGTCTCGATAGATCGGTGTACTGTGACAACCACCAACAAGGTTTTAGCTACACAGTGCCAAGTGTTGGCTTGCCATGTCGATGGGTGCCTACGACGAGGACGAACACGAGCGGCGGGCCGAGAAGGCACGCGTGGACGCCGACTTCGACGACGAGCGCGAGGAGTACCGCGGCGAGGTGACGTTCAGCGGCGACGACGACACGGAGGCGCTGTTGGATCAGTTTCACGAGCTCAAGTGACGCGTCTCGCTTCGCTCGACGCGTCGGGACCGCGCCGGTTCACCGCCTCGTGCGTCTCGCTTCGCTCGACGCACGAGTTTCCGTCACGACGTGACAGTCGGTCCGACGGCGCTGTCACGGAGTGACAATCGGTTCGATCACGGAGGCGGCGAGCATCAGTCCAGCGCCGAGTCCGGCGACGCGAGTCATCGCCCGACGGCTCTTTCGTTCCGTCCAGTCCGTTCCGGTGTCGGCGTACGACTGCATCGTCTCGATTCCCCGGCCGGCGACGATCGAGCCCGACCAGCCGACGACGCCGAACCCCAAGGCGAGTGTGCCGAGCGCGAACGTCGCCTCGACTGCGTCGGGTACCGTGCGTCCGAGGGCGGTCCACAGCCAGACGACGACTGGCGCGAGTGGTGGTCCGACGACCGCGCCGCTCGCGAGCAGGCGGAGCCGCCGCTGGAGTGCCGTCCGTAGCGAGGGGAGGTCGTCGTCTGCCCGGCCCCTGTCGCTTCTCGACGGCCGGTGTGAACGGTCGTCTGTGTCCGATGGTGGCGTTGTCACGGCTGGGCACGTCGGTGACGTTCGTGCGTCGGTCGTGAGGCTCGGCTTCGTGCGTCGGTCGTGAGGCTCGGCTTCGTGCGTCGGTCGTCAGTCGATAGCGTCGCGCATCCGCGGGTCGAGCGCGTCGCGCATCCCGTCGCCTAGCAGATTGAATCCGAGGACGGTGAGCGCGAGCAGGAGTCCGGGGAAGAACGACATCCACCACTTCCCGGTGAGCAGCCCGTTCTCGACACCCCGTGACAGCATCAACCCCCACGAGGGTGCGCCGGCCTGCGCCCCGAACCCGAGGAACGACAGCGCTGCGAGGTCGATGATCGCCAGCCCGAAGTTGAGCGTCGACTGCACCGTGATCGGGGCGAGTGTGTTCGGGAAGACGTGCCGCGCCAACACCCGCGGGTCCGAGGCCCCCAGCGCCTCCGTCGCCTCGATGTACTCGTCTTCCAACACTTTCAGCGCCGCGCCGCGAACGACACGCGCGAACCGTGGCGTGTACACCATGATCAGCGCGATGGTGGCTTTCCACAGTCCCGCGCCGAAGATGGCGACGATTGCGAGCGCCAACAGCAGCGACGGGAACGCCAACAGCACGTCCATCGTCCGCATGACGACGTTGTCTGCCACGTCGCCGTAGTAGGCGGCGACGATGCCGAGTGTCACCCCCGCAGCCGTGGAGACGCCGACGGCAACCGTGCCGAACTTCACCGCCAGCCACGCGCCGTACGCCGACCGCTTGAAGATGTCTCTGGCGCTCGCGTCCGTGCCGAACAGGTACTGATCGACTGGCGCTGGCCCGAGCCAGCCCGGCGGCGCACGGTCGGGGATCGTCCCGCCGAGCCGCGAGGCGGTGATCGCGTCGTAGCTGAGCGAGAACCGAGCGACGACTGCGAGCACGAGTACGCCGGCGATGATCCCCAGCCCGGTCAACGCCAGCCGATTGGAGAGCAACTCCGAGAGGAACGGCGAGGCGCGCAGCCTGTCGAGTCTGCCGCGCCGCGTGGTCGTGTCGCTCCCTGCCGGGTCGCCGTTCGGTCCGCCTGCTGTCCCGCCGGTGTCGTTCGGTCCGCCTGCTGTCCCGCCGGTGTCGTTCGCTCCACCTGCCGAACCCGGCTCTGTCGGTCCCGTCTCGGTACTCATAGTTGAGTAGCGCGGAAACCCACGGCTTGAGCCGTGGGAGGAAGCGCGTCAGATGCGCTCCGGGCCACCGCGCTGTGGCCCGCTGGCGGTTTCGAGCCGGTTCGTTTACGATGCGTGAGCGCGTATGTCATAGTAGTGTGAGTGGTCCAAACTGGCCCGCTCGCACGGGCCTTCGTGGGCAGGCCCCGAACAGCGGACCGGATGACGCCGCGCCGCTCCCGCCACGTTCCGTGACGGTGACGCGAGGGGAGGTCACGCTGAATTAAAGTGGCGTGAGCCAGCCGGTCGCCACGGTGTGTTCCCACGGCGAACGTGCGCTCCCATACGCCAACGCCTCGCCGGATAAAGCCCGCCGAGAGTACGCGGGAGGACACAGAATAGTCTCCTCCGGCCGAACGCTGTGCGTGCAACCCGCCCGTGACGGTCGTGGAGTGTGGGCCGAAACCCCCTCGTGGGGGAAAGCCCATGACTTCAGTCATGGGTAGCTTACCGGCTTGTCTCCTGTGTGTCGTCGTTGCGTGTCACTGTTGGATTCGTGGATCGAGGTAGCTGTACGTGATGTCGACGCCGAGGTTGACGAGCGTGAACAGCAGTGCGAAGGTGAGCACCGTCCCCTGCACGAGCGGGTAGTCCGTCGCGCCGATGGCCTCGACGAGCATCGTGCCGATGCCGCCGATCCCGAACACGGTCTCCGTCAGGACGGCCCCGCCGAGCAGCGAGCCGAACTGGATGCCGATCACTGTCACGACGGGGATCAGCGCGTTCCGGAACCCGTGTTTCAGCACGGTGATCTTCGCACCCTGCCCCTTCGCGCGAGCGGTCCGGATGTAGTCCTGTCTGATCACCTCCAACATCGAGGAGCGCATCATCCGCGAGATCAGCGCCATCGAGTAGATCCCGATGACGAGCGACGGCAACAACAGGTGGTGAACTGCCGAGACGAACGCGTCGACGTTGCCCAACAGGAGTGTGTCTACCGTCACCATCCCCGTCAACGGGAGTTCCACTCCGAACAGCTGCCAGGAGTTGTCGAGGAACACCGTCGAGCCGATCCGACCACTCGCCGGGAACAGCCCGAGGAACGTCGAGAGGAACAGGATCAACAACGGCCCGGACCAGTAGATCGGCACCGAAATCCCGGTCAACGCCCCGACGCGAGTCGCGTGGTCGGTCAGGGTGTCCTGTTTGACTGCCGACACCACCCCGAGCGGCACACCGAACAGGATGCCGAAGAACTGGCCGTACAGCGCCAGTTCGACCGTCACCGGCAGCGTCGTCGCGACGACGTCGCGGACGGGCGTGCCCTTTGCGATCTGGTACGACTCGCCGAACTCGAACGTCGCCGCGTCGCCGAGGAACCGGAGGTACTGGACCCACAGCGGGTCGTTCAGCCCGAGTTCCGCCCGCACCTGCTGGACCTGCTCGGCGGAGGCTCGCTGGCCGACGATGATCCGTGCGGGATCACCCGGCGCGAGGTGGAGAATCCCGAACACGAGCGTTGCAACTCCGAACAACACCGGAATCAACAACAACAGCCGCTTCAGGAGGAATCGCTTCGATACCATTCTGACGTGTGTGGTTGCAGTGTTCTGTTACTTGAATCTCTGCTTCTCGACCGGACTGAACACCCGTCGTCGACCGCGGGATGTGGGTGTTCGCAGACGCCCGCGGCCGACCGCGAGTGTCTGAGTGTCCACTGGCGCTCGTCGTCGAACGTTCGTTCTCACTCGATCTCGACCAGTTCGAGGTACGGGCCACCGACGGAGCTCACGGTGAAGGAGTCACGCTTCACGCTCTCGTGGATGCCACGCAGCGTCCGGGCGTAGTCGAGGAACACCCACGGAGCCTCGTCGTGAGCGATCTCGTTGGCCTTCTTGTACAGCTGTTTCCGCTGTGCGGTGTCGTAGGTGGCCTGTGCCTCACGCACGGTCTCCATGTACTCCTGGTTGGCCCACGCAGCAGCGTTGAGAGTGCTGTACCCCTCGGTGTCGTAGCTGACCCAGTCCTGTCCGTCCGGCACGGCGTCCATCGGCACTTTCGGGTCCAGCAGGACGTACAGGAAGTTGTCCGGGTCGGCGTTGTCCGTGTACCAGCCGAGGAAACACGCGTCGTGTTTCCCTTGGTCCGTGTAGTCCAGATACGAGGAGAACGTGGAGAACTGGTTGATGTTCACAGTGAAGCCGATCTCTTCGAGGTCGGACTTGACCTGGTTTGCGGTCTGGATCGGACTCGGGTTGTACCCCCGCGGGTTGGAGAACGTCGCCAGCTCGAACTCGAACGGCTCGACTCCGGCCTCCTCCAACAGGGACTGTGCCTCCGCTTTGTCCGTCGGGTACGGACTCAACTCGTCGTTGTGGCCCATCACGTCCGGCGGGAGCGGCTGGTCGGCCTGCGCGGCGAACCCTTGGTAGATGTCGTTGACGATCGCCTCCGTGTCCACGGCGTAGCTGACCGCCTGCCGCACCGCCGTCGTGCGGAACTCCTCGCGGCGGTCCATGTTGAACGCCATGTAGCCGACGTTGATCCCGTTCTTCGAGAGCAGACTCGCGCTGTCGGAGTCTTGCAGCTTCTGGAACGACTGGGAGTCGAGGTTGTCCGTGATGTGTGAGTCGCCGTTGATCACGTCGGAGGCGCGCGTCGAGTTCTCCGTGATCTCTTTGAACACGACTTCGCCGACGTTCGGTCCCGCTCCCCAGTAGTCCGTGTTGGCGGTCAGCCGGACACGGTTGTTCTCGTTGTCCAACTCGTCGAATTCGAAGGGACCGGTGCCGACCGGCTCCTCGCCGAGCTTCACCTGCGGGTCACCCGACCCGGAGAAGCTCTCGATCTGGTTCTTCGAGAGGATCACCGCCGCGAACATGGCGAGGTTCCGGAGGAACGGTGCGTACTGCTGTTGGAGCTCGATTGTGAGCTCGAAGTCGCTGGACGCGTCGATGCTCTTCACCCAGTTGCCGAACGTGAACGGGCCGTACCCCGAGCGGTTCTCGTCTCCGAGGTAGTAGCCGTAGCTGGAGGCGGTGAACCGCTGGATCGTCGCCTTCGCGTCCGCCGCGGTGAACGTCTCCCCGTCGTGGAACGTCACGTCCTCGCGCAGCGTGAGCGTCGCGGTCGTCCCGTCGAGTGAGTAGTCCGTCGCCAGACTGTCGCCCAACTGGCCGCCAGTGCCGGGCTCGAACCTGATCAGCGGATCGAACACCTGGTTGGTGACCTTCGCTACCTCCCCGCTGGTCGTCTGCTGGGGGTCGTAGTTCGTCGGGTGGTCTCCTCGTGCGTACACGAGAGTGCCGCTGGGACCGCCGCCGTCACCGTTGCCGCCGGTTGTCCCGCCGGTACACCCGGCTGTCGCTGTCACTGCACCCGCCGCTGCCCCGCCGGCAGCCTTCAGGAAGTCCCGCCGACTCGTGTCACTCGTATCTTGTGACATACGTTCGCAATGGCGAAGTCCGTAGTATAAAAATTTCGAAGTAGAAAAGCTACTGCGAAACTGAAACACGGTTGGGAGTAAGCTTTGCTAGAAAAATCTATAGAAACGAAGATCGTTTTGGTGGCGTTGCACTGTTTCACCCGACAGCGCCGGTCTCGCCCGTCGCTACCGTCGCGGCACCTGTCCACCGGCACGCGACGCTACCGGAGCGAAGCGTCGGCTGTCGCTCTCGGGGCCGTCACGACTCGCCGAGTTCGTCGCTCTCGGGGCCGTCACGACTCGCCGAGTTCGTCACTCCCGGAGTTTGTCGTCACGCTCACTGTCGACCCCGTCGGCACGCTCAGACGTAGCAGTGTCACGCTCCGCGTCGCCGACCACAGTCTCACGCTCTCCGTCGCCGGCCACAGTCTCACGCTCCGCGTCGCCAGTTGTAGTACTCCGACTTCCCTCGTCGCCGAACGACCCAGCGGGACGGGTCGCCGCAGGCGTGTCGGGTTCGTCTCCGTCGGCGAACTCGACAGTGAACGGTCGTGCGAGTCGGTCGACCGCGCCGCCGCCGGCGTCACTGACGGCGTCTCGGGCCTCAGACAGCCGGTCGGTCGTCTCTGCTGCCTCCAGTCGTCCGGCGCGGCTGTCGAGTACACCTTCGTCCAGTAGTCGGTCCACGGCAGTCTCGACAGCCTCCGCGTCGGCGTCGAGCTCGTCGACGAGGTCGTGGCGCGTCTGCGGCTCCTCGCGGACAGTCTCGTGGACGCGGCGGGCAACGTACGCCGCGTACACTGCCTCGCCGTCACGAGCTAGGTGGTCTGTCGTCGGGCTGTCACCAGACAGTCTTCCGTCGTCGACCGTGGAGCCCTCGCCAGCGGCGAGGCTGTCGCCGGCAGCGGAGTCGTCACCGCGGCGCGGTCGCTCACCGTCGGTCGCACGGTCGTCGTGTCTGATCGACTGCACGCCGTCGAGGAGGAACCACGCACCGACGAGCAGCAGCGCGGCGGTGAACAGCTGTGAGACGCCGAACGCGACTCGCAGTCCGGTGGCTGCGGCGAGTGTCGCGGCTCCGAGCCCGGCGTTGCTCGCACGCTCTGGCAGATCGAGCCTCCGGACGACTGCGTCGTTTCCGGCGAAGAACAGCGTCCACCCCGCGTAAACAGCCGTGTTGACGAGTATCGCTCTCGTCAGTTCCCCGACGGCAGGCAGCGTCACCGCAGAGAGCGTCGTGTCGACCCAGCCGCTCGTCGCGGCAGTCAGGCCCAACAGGAGCAGTAGCTGCGTGCCCGACACCCGCTCGGAGACTGTCTCGCGGAGGCTGTCGATCACGAGTTCGCGGTTCGCTCCCTCGGTGTTAATTGCCGGGACAGTGTTTCATAGTGATTACTGCGAATAGTTCCATGGACGGCGTCGAAAACCGACGGCTCAGACGCTCTGATCACCGACACGAGTCACCACGGC
>CAKZQY010000015.1 GCA_937142015.1 uncultured Halobacteria archaeon | reverse complement strand
GCTACCGGTCGCCAGTCCACGCAGAACACAGCAAGCGGTCGCCAGTTCACGAAGTACGACTCCGCCCGCCCGGGCGGCCGAGATGGCTGCCCGCGTCTCTCTAGACGCGCGTCGGGGGAGCCCGACGGTCGCCGAAGAGACCGTGCAGTCGACCGACCGACCGGACGGACCAGTCGCGTGTGTCGCTCCGCGGGCGGGCAACGCCCCTACCCGATGCCCGGTCCCAGCGGCGCGACGGTGAAAATCCTCTCGTGTACCGACTTGTCGCTTGTGTTCGTTGCGCCCAGACGAGAGACCCCTTGGCGACGACGTGATCGCGCGGCTCGCGCCGTGAACGCCAGCAGAAGCGGTATTTCGAGTCGTGTACGACGACGAGTGTCAAAAAACCGCGAATACGTCTCGCGGCCGACAGATCGTACCAGTCGAACCGCGAGGTGTGGACAGTGACCGCTCGTAGGTGTGACTAGCTCGCGCCAGTCACGAGACCCGTCACTCGTACTCGGTGATCGTCAGCGTGTAGCTGCCGCTGCCGGAGTAGGAGTCGACGGCCATGTACAGATCCGTCGAGGTGTCCGGGCTGTTGATCGTGATCGACTCCTGGCTGTCCGTGGTGATCGACTGGTAGTCGTTGTCGTAGTAGTCGGGACAGGTCGCCTCGCCGTCGTTGGCGTACAGGTCGAAGTCGGCACCGGCCGGCCCGTCCAGCTCGAGGACGATCTTCGACGGGTTGGAGTAGTCCCACGCCCACGTCCAGCAGTCGGAGTCAGTGTAGTCCGACAGCGAGTCGGAGACACTGCCAGAGGTGGTGCCACCGCCACCACCGCCACCGCCGCCACCGCCACCGCCGCCGCCGCCGCTGCCGGGTTGGGTCGTGACAGCAGCCTCGGCGTCGACGATCCCGGCACCCTCCTCCGTGTCGGAGAGGTTGGTGTCTTGGGCGGTCGCCTTCAGGTGCGCGCGAGTGTCCGTGTTGTTCGTCCCCCACTGGTCGATGATGAGCGCGGCCACGCCCGCGGCACACGGCGACGCCATCGAGGTGCCGGAGAGGCGCTCGTAGCTGCCGCGAGCCTGTGTCGTCGTCGAGAGGTAGTCGACACCGGGTGCGGCGACCTCCACCTTGTTGCCCGTGTTGGTGAAGGAGGCGAGGTTGCCGTTCGCGTCGACCGCGGAGACGGCGATACACTCGCTGTAGGCTGCCGGGTAGCCGACGGAGCTGGCGGAGTCGTTGCCAGCCGCACAGACGATGGTGACGCCGTTGTTGTTCGCGTAGCTGACGGCGTTCTTCATCGTCTGCTGGTAGCCGCCGCCGCCGAGCGACATGTTGAGCACGTCCGCGTTCTGGTCTGCAGCCCACTCGATTGCGTCTGCGATGTCCGTGAGCGACCCGCCGCCACCCTCGTCGAGCGCGCGGCCGTTGATGAGCTCCGACTGGCTGACGCCCGCGACGCCAGTGCCGTTGTCCGTCTCCGCGCCCGCGATCCCACAGACGTGTGTGCCGTGGTACTCGTCGCTCGCTACGTCCGGTGCCGGGTCGCCGTCGTTGTCGGCGAAGTCCTTCCCGGGGTCGTTACGGAAGTTGCCGTCGAGGTCCGGGTGGGTGTACTGCGCACCCGTGTCGACGACCGCCAGCCGCACGTCCGAGGAGCCGAACGTGGTGTCCCACGCCGCTCGCGCGTTGATCAGGTCCAGAGACGGCTGGTCCGGTTCCTGTGGGTCGTTGACCGTCGCCAGCGCCTCGTAGGTCGCGTTCCGCTCCGCGTACTTGACGTTCTTCTTCCTCGTGACTGCCTCGATGAAGTTCTCCTTGGCCACGTCGGCCGCCTGACTCGGGAACTTCACCGCGACGTACCGCAGTGTGTCGTTCTGGTGGACGATCTCCGCGTTGCCCGGAACTGACTCTGCCACTGTGCCCCGCATGTCGTCGGCTGCCGCCGAGACGCCGACCACGATCTCGTCCTTCTTCGGACCGGGCTCCCGTCCCGGTGTCGCCGAGACCATCCCGCTGGCTGCCGCCGCACCCGCAGCGGCTCCGGTCGTCTTCAGGAATCCACGCCGTAGCATACCCCTGTCGTTGTCTGACATGCTGCATCTGTGCAATTCACCCGCTGGTACTTGATACTTACGGCTAAATAGAGAATATAATAGGGGAGTGTGTGGATGTTCGTCGTGTCTGTCTGTAATCCGGGCAGATAGAGGGGCGGAAAAGAAGCCGGTGTGGGCCATCTCGCGTGGATTTTGTTCTTCGTAGATTTAGTTTCACTTCTGAGTAGTGAGTTTGGCGGAAGATTTATATTGTATGTTCTAGCGGTTCGAGGTTCGGCTGACGCACCGGCTCGCGTCTTCGTTCACTCCTCACTACGGACTCGTCCGCCCGCTCCTCCACCCATCCCACTCCTCCACCTCTCCCACTCTCCATCCACTCCTCCCCTCTCCCACTCCTCCATTCACTCCTCCGCATCTCCCACTCCTCCATTCACTCCTCC
>CAKZQY010000014.1 GCA_937142015.1 uncultured Halobacteria archaeon | reverse complement strand
CGGGAGATTATCGAAGCAGGGCTGAGAGCGGTAGAACATCCAGACGAGTCGTAGCGCGTGGACTGTCGGGCTATGTTGTCGCTTACACCCATCCCTGAAGGGGGTGGGCTTCCGCTCGCTACGTGTCACCCAGCCCGGCAGCGACGCTGTCGGTCGCGGCACGGTCACCGTCCGGGTTCGGAACGGACTCGAACCCGGCGACCTGCTCGCGAGACACCGTTCGAAGGTCGCCAGTGTGACGCCGCTGACCGCCGGCGTCCGCGACACGGAGGAGTGTCACGCGACCCTCCGTGTCGGACTCGTCCGTCCCGACGACGCGGTAGACGCCGGCCGGGATGGAGTCTCCGTCCGCGTCTGTGACTCGGAAGTGCTCGTACGTCTCGATGTCGTCGCTCACGTCGAGAGAGTGTGCGACGCGTGGATAAAACGTGTCGGCCAGCCAGTCGGAGTCGCGTGGCGTCGGGGAGACAGTGAAGAGAACCAATCGGAGTGTCTCGTCGTTTCTCGCGTTCGACAGCCGTAAGTGAACACAAGTGACATACGTATCGTTTCTGAACCATCAGCTGTCCGACTGTCGCGGCCAACCCAGCCGCAGTCGGCAGGTGGAACAATGGCAACCAGCGATCCCCGAGAGGACGACGGCGACACGACGACAGCCGCAGTGTTGGGTGGTGTCGCAGTCGTGGTCGCGGCCGCGCCGTTCGTTCTCCGTGCGAACACCGGCTGGATCGTGCTGTCGACGGGCGTGTCGCTCGCGCTCGGCGCAGCGGCAGTGATGACCGCCTCCGGCTCGAACTTCGACGGCCCTCCGCCACAGCGGAGAGGCTGACCTGCTCGCTGCTCCGGGCGACTAACTCTCTCGACGCTGGGCGGTCCACTCCCACCGCTCCGGGCGGTCCGTCTCTCAGTCCTCCGCGCGGTAATCAGACGACACCGAGGAGTCAGATCCGACCAGCACGCCCGGGATCGACGTTGATGGCGTCGACCGGACAGACGTCGACACACAGCATACAGTCGATACACTGCTCCTCTCTGACCGGGTCGGCCTTGATCTCACTCTCCGGGTGGTCCGGGGAGTCCACCCACTCGAACACGTCGACCGGACAGTCCTCCAGACACGCCCCGTCACCGATGCAGAGGTCGAAGTCCACGGCCACGTGAGTCCCGTGGATGCCGAGCTCCTCCGGCTCGTCGACTGGCCCCCACACGGCGTGACCCTCGTGTTCGTCTACCTTCTCGCGGCTCCGTTCGAACTCTGGATCGATTGCCATTGTCACCTCCTACCACTCGGCGCACGGGACTTAAATGTGACCGCGGATCTGGTACTGACGTGTCACCTCGCCGACCGCGTTGTCGACCGGTAGTGCTGGTCGCGGTCGTCGTCGACCTGCAGTGTCGGTCACGAGCGCGGTCGACCTGCAGTGTCGGTCACGAGCGCGGTCGACCCGCAGTGTCGGCTACGGGTGTGGTCGGTCGGCGACACCGGTCACGAGCCAGCGGATTCCGAGGGACGCAACGCAGACGCACACAGTGAATCTGGGAAGCGGTCAGGGACGCAAGCAGACGCGCACAGTGAATCGAGGAAGCAGTCACGCAGACGTGTAACCGGTTTCAGCTACACTACCGCGGCAGACGAACCGGATCGTGTTACTCGAACGACTTTTGTAGCGTCAGACACACCGCCGTTACGGATGGGAATCTCCGTCACGTACAGGGACGAGACGGTCGTCGACATCTCTGTGAACGAGGTGACGGGTGCGGTAGGAGATTCAGTTACGGTGTTGCCAATCGTCGTCGCGGTCGCGGTGTTGACAGACCGCTCGTTGCAGACGGCGTTGGTCTGGTTCGGCGTGTTCCAGATCGTCTGGGGGCTGTACTACGGCGTCCCGATCTCGGTCGAGCCGATGAAGGCGCTGGCGGCGCTGGTGATCGCGGACTCGATCTCCACGGCGGCGTACCTCCTCTCCGGGCTGGTGTTGGGGGTCGTCCTGCTCGGTGTCGGCGTGACGAACTCGCTGCGTCGGCTGGGCCAGTACGTCGAGACGCCAGTGGTGCGTGGCGTCCAACTCGGTGTCGCGCTCGTGCTCGTGGAGACGGGCGTTCGGCTCGCTCTCGGCGACCCGGGGCTGGCTGCGGCCGCGGTCGTCGTCGCGGCCGTTCCGATCTGGCTCGGCTACTGGAATCTGACAGCTCTCGCCGTCGTCGGACTCGGCGGCGTCGTCGCAGTCGCCGCGACCGGCGATCCGCTGTCGCTGGTCGGCGTTCCGTCGGTGTCACCCTCGGCTCTCGGACTCCCGACGGACGCTGCGCTGTCGACAGCCACCCTCGTGGAGTCTGTCCGCTTCGATTCGGCGGCGTTCGATGCGACAGCGTTCGATGCGACGGCGTTCGCGCTCGCAACTGTCGAGGCGACGGCCGCACAGCTAGCGATGACAGTCGGCAACGCGGCGATGGCGACCGCCGTGTTGCTCGACGACTACTTCGACCGGACGGTGTCGGCCGACGATCTCGCAGAGAGCATGGGCGTGACGAACCTCCTCGCGGTGCCGCTCGGGGGGATGCCGATGTGTCACGGCAGCGGCGGCGTGGCCGGCAAGTACGCCTTCGGCGCACGGACGGCGGGCGCGAACGTGGTGTTGGGCGTGGGGTACGTCCTGCTCGCGGGCTTCGCCGTCGAGGTCGTCGCCAACTTCCCGCTCGCGGTGCTCGGCGTGGTTCTCGCGCTCGTCGCGCTCCAACTCGGCCGGACGGGACTCGAACGGACGAACCGGTACCTACCGACGGTCGCCGTCGCGGCGGTCGGACTGCTCGTCAATCTCGGTGTCGCGTTCGTCGTCGGACTCGTGCTCACGCGACTCTGGCGAGAGTGGTCCCCCACGTGAACGATCGGTCGGAGATCGTGAGACGCACACCCGATTATCGAATTCGATAGCCACGTTCGGCGAGTCGGGGGAGACAGAGAGTGAACTCCATCGGCGTCCGACGTTATCGGGTGCGATAACCGACGGAGAGGTATTAAGTGGTGGGCACACAAGACCATCCGGTAATGGGTCTCCTCACAGTACTGCCGGAAGCAGGGAGTGCGGTTCCGTGGTCCGAGGTGTGGCTCCTCGCCTCGCTCGGGTTACTCGGGAGCAGCCTCCTCGACCGCTTCCGCGAGGAAGACGACACCACCGACGGCGGCAGTCTCGACGACGAGGGCGGTGGGGGCGGCCTCGGCGGCGGTCTCGGCGACGAGGGTGGCGGCGGGGGCGACCTCGGCGGCGGCCTCGGCGGCGGCGGTGGCGGCGGCGGCGGCGGCCTCGGTGGGATGGACGAGGGCGGCGGCGACGACCTCGGCGACCTCGGCGGGATGGGCGGCGACTTCGACGACGACCCGTTCGCCGAAGACGAGGACGACCAGACCGCCGAACTAGCCAACCGCGTCGACGAGCTCGAAAACGAGGTTGCGAACCTCTCCTCGACGGTGAACACGGTCCGCTCGGAGAACGAGGAGATCTCCGAGCAGGTCGAAGACATCGCCGAGGACGTACGGAACCTCTTGGACATCTACGAGATGGTCACGCGGGGGATCAACCCGTTCGTCGACGAAGGAGGTGGTGGCGGCGGCATGGGCGGTGACATGGCCGACGGCTCCTCGTTCGGACTGTTCGACGAGGGCGACGGCGAGGACGACGCCGACGACGAGATCGACGACGACATCGCCGACGCCGACGCCGAGGGGTTCTTCGACGAGGACCTCGCGGAAGAAGATCCCATCGACGAGCCGGACGACGACTTCGGCGACCTCGACGCGGAGGAGGAAGAGGAGGAAGAGGAGGAAGAAGAGGAAGAGGAGTTGGACGGCGAGTTCGCCGACGAGGACCTCGACGAGGAGTTCGGCGAGATGGACGACGACTTCGGGGACGACGAGTTCGGCGGCTTCGGCGAATCGGACGAGGAGGACGAAGAAGCTACGGACGCGGACGAACCAGACTCAGACGAAACCATGGCCAGCGACTCAAACGGCAAGAGCTTCAGCGAACTGAAAGACGAGTACGAGTCCGGTGACGCGGACTGGGCCGAGGGCGAGGAGGAGGACGCGCCCGGGATGGACGAACCGGACGACGGTGGTATGGACGATCTCGGCGGGATGGACGAGTCGGACGATCTCGGCGGAATGGACGACGAGTTCGGCGGGATGGACGAGTCGGACGATCTCGGCGGGATGGACGAGTCGGGTGACCTCGGCGGGATGGACGAGTCGGGTGACCTCGGCGGGATGGACGAGTCGGGCGACCTCGGCGGAATGGACGCCCCCGGACAGGAGGGAGGACAGACGGAGCCGGCCGACACCGCCCGTCAGATGGACCCCTCCCAGCAGCGCGGACAGGAGGGCGGGTTCGACTTCGTCGAGGAGGACGACCTCTCGGACGAGCGCGAGAAGCCGTACCTCCACGAGCTCCCGGGCGACTACGTCGGCGACCTCCTCATCATGGAGTGGCTGGAGTACCTCGTCGAGGAGGGGGACACGACGGACGCCGTCCGCGCGATCAACTACTACGAGCGCGTCGAGTGGCTCTCCCCGGAGGTCGCAGAACAGCTCAAGTCGTACCTCTCCGGGTTCGGCGAGATCGACCGGAACCTGATCGACCGCCCGGGGACGGCGAAGCTCGACCTCCAACACCACACGCAGAGTCTGAAGTACATCATGCAGCTGACGAACGCGACCGCCGAGTCGGTCGTCCTCGACCGGTGGCCTCGGCTCTCGGAGGGTCGCCATGGGAATCAGCGTTAGCGCCTCGACGGCTGTCGTCTTCCTCGGGGTGTTCATCGCCGCGGGGACGCTGTACCCGGCGCTCGCCAACGGGACGGAACAGGTGACGCAGGCCCGCGAGGACGCCGCAGACCTGTCGCTCGCACAGAAGAACACGGAGATCAACGTCACGCGGACCGTCTACGACAACACGACGAAGGTACTCGAAGTGAACGTGACCAACACCGGAACGACGACGCTGGACGTACCCGAGGTGAACCTCCTCGTCGACGGACTGCCGAACACGACGCGAGGCTCCTACGAGGCGTCAGTCGCCGGCTCGACGACGACAGAGGTGTGGCTCCCGGGCGAGCAGTTGAACGTCACCGTCGACCCCGGGTTCACCACAGAGACGCCGGCGCGCGTACAAGTCGTCGTCGACTACGGCGTGAGCGGCGCGAAGACAGTTCGGGTGGTGAACTGAGATGGCAGGCGCGTCCGTCTCGGAGATGATCCTGTTCATCGCCGCGTTAGTCGTCGCCGCGTCAGTCGCGGGGACACTCACCACACAGGTCGACCGCGTGAGCGACTCACTCGACGCGCGGTCGTTGGACCTCTCACAGGAGATCCGTGCGGACGTGACGATCATCTCCGACTCCGGGGCGCAGGTGTACGACCGGAACGGTAACGACAACGTCACGCTGTTCGTTCGAAACACCGGATCGTCGGACCTCCCAGCGGACGCTGGGGAGATCGACGTGTTCTTCGACGGGGGGTACCAGTCGGATCTGACAGTCACGGTGGTGAAAGGCGGTCCCGGCTGGTCCCGCGGCGGCGTCATCAACGTGACGTTCAGTGTCGGGACGCTCGGCGACGGCACCGACCACAGAGTCAAGTTGATCGTCCGCGAGGACGAAGAGACGTTCGAGTTCAGAACCTAACCATGAGTCGAAGCCAACAATCCAGACTCCTCTCGATCGGACTGCCAGACCGCGACCAGCTCAACAAGGAGCTGGGCGGGGGAATCCCCCGCGGGAGCATCGTGCTGATGGAGGGTGACTACGGTGCCGGGAAGTCAGCCCTCTCCCAACGGATGAGCTACGGGCTGGTTCAGGAGGGCGCACAGGTGACACTGCTGTCGACGGAGTTGACCGTGTCGGGGTTCATCGAGCAGATGCACTCGCTGGACTACGACGTGACGAAGCCGCTGTTGGAAGAAGAGCTCCTGTTCTTGGAGGCGGACTTCGACACCGGCGGCGCGTTCTCCGACGACGACGGCGAGCGGATGGAGCTGCTCAAGCGGCTGATGGACGCCGAGGTGATGTGGGAGGCAGACGTGGTGTTCATCGACACGTTCGACTCCATCCTGCGTAACGACCCCACCTTCGAGGCGCTGGTCCGGCAGAACGAGGAGCGACAGG
>CAKZQY010000013.1 GCA_937142015.1 uncultured Halobacteria archaeon | reverse complement strand
GCCTCCTCGACTCCGCTGCTCGCCCGTGTGCCTCCTCGACTCCGCTGCTCGCCCGTGTGCCTCCTCGACTCCGCTGCTCGCCCGCGTGCCTACTCGTCGTCCGTGTCGACTCTTCCCACGCTCTGGTCCAAAGCCGAAGAGTATTGTGTCTACAGTTCGAATTACGGATGGATGTTCGCACAGTCTCACGACGGATCGTACCACCGGATCGACTGTCCGCACGCGGAGGGAGAGGCGACTGTTGTGGTCGCGCTCCCGACCGATGCCGCACGCAGTTGTGACTGCCTCTCACGACGCAGCGAGTGATACGTATCCGTCTCGTGTCCACAGAACTCCGAGTACAGGCGTGATTGGGGTTGACGACGCCGAGTTCTTCCCGACCAGCACAGCTTCGGGACAGTCGTCGGTGCCGCCTCGCACGGCGAGTCTTCATTACGCTGAGGGACGGGGCGGCGCTCAATCCTTGACGACATTTAGATTCCTGACACAGAGACGGTCTCGACAACTGACGTGCTCAGTTATTTCATTGCACTCGGACGGAACCACAGCATATCTGCCGAGCAGCTCTTGACCGGAGTCACCGAACTCGACCTCGCAGCCTTCTGTCGACTCGTGTCACACCACTAGTTCGTCTGACCCGGTGTTGACTCTGCGAGAGCGACAATTCAGAGAGACTCTTACTCCTTGCTTGATTTCCCTTCGAGATCTCCGAGCTCCCACTGTGCGTCGTCGTTCTTTTCAAGCCGCTGTTGCATCGTGTCGGGGACCTGCTCGGAGACAGCCTCGTCAGAGGACGTGAAAATGTACTGTCGGGTGTCGTCGTTCAGAATGAAGCCCAGAACCTCGTCACGGACGGTTTCGTCGAAGCGTGCGAGCGGCTCGTCCAGAAACAGCGTGTCGAAGGCTGCCCTGTCCGAGTCGACCGCTTCGTTGACTGCAACCACGAACGAGAGGTTCAGGAGTTGCTCCTCTGCTTGGCTCAGATTGTTTTTCTCCCTATTGTACACACGCTCCGGGTCCCCTCCGGCGACAACACCTTCCTCGGACCTGATCTCGATTTCGCGTCTGATGGTTCCGCTCATCTCCTCGAGGACGTTCCGCCAGATTTGGGTGAACGCTTCGACTCCGTCTCTCGCCTCTTTTTGACGTTTACTGATCTTGGTTTTCAGGTCACGAATCTTGTCGCCGATTTCCTTCTCGCGTCGCTGATACTCCTCGCGCCGCTCCTCGGTCCGGTCGCGTTCGTTGCGCTTTCGATCTAGACGCTTTTTTGCATTGTCGCGTTCCTTGCGAGCGGCGGCGACGACGGCAGCCAGTTCACGATCGTGTTCCTCTAACCGCCGCATTGTCTCGGCGTCGAATTCCGACAGCTCTGGCCTCTCCGAGCGTGTCTCTTCGATCTCAGTGTCGAGCTCCTCGAGCCGTGCCTCTAGCTCCTCCTTTTGCTCGCGTACGTCGTCGATCTGTCCATGGGCGTCCTGCTTCTCTTGGACGAACTGGTCACGGTAGGAGTTGATCGACCTGTCGAGTCCACAGAGAGGACATTCGCCCTCTTCGAGTCGCTCGCTGGCAGAAGCTTCCGGAACGGTCTGTTCACAGACTGGACAGGTCTCGTCAGAGACTGCATCGAGAACCTGCGACCCCGGATCGGCGAGTGCGTTCTTTATGTCTTCGTGACGCTCGGACACTTCTCGTAGCTTCGATTCGACTTCTTCGCGTTTCGCAAACAGTTCCTCGAGTTCTGCTGCGACTTCGTCGCGTCTGTCGAGTGCGTCTCCGATCTGCTCCAGCTGACCGGTGTTGCCGAGTCTGACAATCTTCTCTGCGGTCTCGCGTTCGCTGTCGATCTCTTCAATTTCCGCGTTGTGTGACTCGATCCGCGATTCGGTTTCTTCTCGCTTCCCCCTCACTGTTGTGAGCTCACGTTCGCGCTCGTGCTGTTTCTCCCGCAACGTCGAAATCTTCCCTTGCACGTCTTGGACAGTTACCGAGCGCACGAGGTCGAGCGTCCGCTCAGTATCGAAGGCGGTCAGCGGAAGCTTCTCGTGGTCCGAGTGGACAAAGTACGCCTCTAAGATCGGACGCGGTCCGAGTACCTGGTCCATCCGTGTTTGCACGTTCTCCGACTCGGTGTCGTGACCGCCCGTCTCGAACGTCGTCTCTGGATAGCCGCGGTGCAGGTGAGTTCCGTCGGTGAACTGCACGTCGATGCTCGAGCCGGCTCCTGGGTTGAAACCCATCGCATCGTGGACAGTGGCGTGAGCGATGGCCGAGAAGGTCACTGTCTTACCGCTCACGTTCGGGCCGTAGAGCAGCCGTGTCTCGCCGTTAGGCTCAGTAGTGACGCCGGGGTACTCTTCTTGTGTCGAGAACTCGTTCACCTGAATTGTGTCGATTTTCATTGTAGCTCGTAGTGGGTGCTGTTGTTTGCTTCCCATCCGACGTGTCGTAGTGGAGTCTGGGTGTGACCGGGGAGGACCCCTTCCAACACTGTACGAGGGAATCGGTGGTCTTCACACAGTCGTGCAAGTGAGCTAAAGACTCTAGGGGAAGCTATCTATCTGAACCACTACGAAATATAATATTGAGAGTCACAGGCCACGTAGTGTCTATGCTCCCCTACCAATTGTGCTCTCCGGACAGAGAGCACAGCCTGTGCAGTGGACGGCCTATCATCACCATCCACCACCGCCGGCTGTTCTATCTGAAACGAGACGTTCACCGAGTTGTGGACAGGCTGGCTGTCGAACCCCGCCACCCTGCTACTTAACCCCGAGCGGGGCAAGCGACGGACGTGACGCGCGAACGCGAGGCTGCCGAGGAGTCACGGGTGGACGACGACCCAGCAGCGACGTTCGACTACGCAGCAGACGAGGTCGCACGCCCCGGACTGCTCGCGGACTTAGAGGAACGAGTCGTCGGCGAGGTGCGGTTCGACACGTACACGCGGCAGTTGTACGCGACAGACGCCTCGGCGTACGAGGTCACGCCGGTCGGCGTAGTGTTGCCGGCTCACACCGACGACGTGGCGGCGGTGGTCAGCTACTGCGCGGACCGCGGGATTCCGGTGCTCCCGCGCGGCGGCGGCACGTCGCTGGCGGGCCAGACGGTCAACGAGGCTGTCGTGCTCGACTTCACGCGACACGTAGACGGCGTCCTCGAGATCGACCCCGAGGCACAGACGGCAACAGTCCAAGCGGGCTGTCTGCTGGGGACGCTGAACGAGGCGCTGGAGCCACACGGGCTCAAGTTCGCGCCCGACCCCGCGTGGGGTGACAAGTCTGCAATCGGCGGCGCAATCGGGAACAACTCCACCGGCTCACACTCGCTGGAGTACGGGAAGACGGACCACTACGTCGAGTCGTGTGAGGTCGTCTTCGCGGACGGCACCGTCGACCGACTCGGGGAGGTGTCCGTCGAGACGATTCGTGCCGAGGCGGACCCCGAGGGGTCGACGCTGGAGCGGGTGTACACCGAGGTGGCGGCGATGCTGGACGAAGAGCGGTCGGAGATCAGAGACCGATTCCCGCAGCTGAAGCGGAACGTCTCCGGCTACAACCTCGACCGACTCGTCGCGGAGGCGGACGGTGCGTACGGCGAGGCTGGGATCGTCAACCTCGCGCGACTGCTCGCCGGGAGCGAGGGAACCCTCGCGGTCGTCACCGAGGCGACGGTGTCACTGGAGCCGATCCCGGAGACGAAGGCCGTCGCGCTGCTCACCTACGACTCGCTGCAGACGGCGATGGCGGACGTCGAGCCGATTCTCGAACACGACCCCGCGGCCGTCGAGGTGATGGACGACGTGTTGTTGGATCTGGCGCGCGACACACCCGAGTTCGCGGAGGTCGTCGGGCTGCTCCCCGAGGAGACTGACTCCGTGCTGCTGGTCGAGTTCTACGCCGAGAACGACGAGGCGGGCCGCGAGGCTGTCGCCCGTCTGCTCGCCGACCGGCTGCCCGACGCCGAACTCGCCGACCGACTGCCAGAGTCCGAACTCGTCGACCGACTGCCCGACGCCGAACTCGCCGACCGACTGCCAGACGCCGATGAGGAAATGGAGACGACTTCGGACACAGTGACCGACGCGTCAGTTCGCGCAGACGACGCGTTAGAGGCACACGACCCGGAGCGGCGGGCGACGTTCTGGAAGATGCGGAAGTCGGGACTGCCGATTCTGCTCGGGCGCACCTCCGACGAGAAGCACATCTCCTTCATCGAGGACTGTGCGGTGCCGCCGGAACACCTCCCGGAGTACGTCGCGGGATTCGAGGAGATTCTCTCGGACACGGGCACGTTCGCCTCCTTCTACGCTCACGCGGGGCCGGGAGTCCTCCACGTCAGGCCGCTGATCGACACGAAGACGGTCGAGGGTGTCGAGCAACTGCGGGAGATCGCGGACCGTGTGACGGATCTCGTCGTCTCACTCGGCGGGTCCGTGTCGGGCGAACACGGCGACGGTCGGGCGCGAACTGTGTGGAATCGGAAGCTGTACGGCGACCGCCTGTTCGAGCGGTTCCAGAGCTTGAAGACCGCGTTCGACCCGGACTGGCTGTTGAACCCCGGGACGGTGTGTGGCGACCACGACCCGACGGAGAACCTGCGGTTCGATCCGGACTACGAGTTCGATCCGGGATTCGACCCGGAGCTGGCGTGGGAAACCGAGAACGGCTTTCAGGGGATGGTCGAGTTGTGTCACGGCTGTGGCGGCTGTCGCGGCGAGCAGTCGACGACCGGCGGCGTGATGTGTCCGACGTACCGCGCGGTCGACGAGGAGATCCAGTCGACGCGCGGCCGGGCGAACGCGCTCCGACAGGCGATGTCGGGCGATCTCCCAGACGACCCGTTCGGTGACCAGTTCCGCTCGGAGGTGTTGGATCTCTGTGTCGGCTGCAAGGGGTGTAAGATGGACTGTCCCAGCGGCGTGGACATGGCGAAGCTG
Source organism: uncultured Halobacteria archaeon (assembly GCA_937142015.1). Classification (GTDB taxonomy): domain Archaea; phylum Halobacteriota; class Halobacteria; order Halobacteriales; family Haloferacaceae; genus JAHENP01. The sequence continues at coordinate 43,381 of CAKZQY010000013.1, read as the reverse complement.
AAAGCCGAGGTGTTACACGAACACCGCGAGCAGACGGCCGAGTCGGACGGTCTCCGACGGTTCCTCGACCCGACGGAGATTCGAGATCAGTTGTTCGCCGAGGTGAACACGGTCGCGCGTGTCGGGAGTGCGCTCGCGCCGCTGTCGAACCTCGCGGACCGGCTGCCGGTCGTCTCGGATCTCGGCAAGCGACTGGTCGGCGTCGCTGCCGAGCGTGACCTGCCGACGTTCCGACGCAAGACGCTTCGGGACTGGTTCGAAGCCCGCGGCGGGTCGGCGGTCTCGCCCGCGGCTGCCGAGCGGACGGCGGTGCTCCTGCCGGACACGTACACGAACTACACGCGACCGTCGGCGGGGAAGGCGGCCGTGCGGCTGTTGGAGGCCGCAGACGTGCGTGTGGAACTCGCCGCGACGGAGGACACCGGACGCGCAGCCCACTCGTTGGGGTTCCTCGACCGCGCCCGCGAGCGGAGTCGAGCGGCCGTCGAAGAGCTCGTACCCCGCATCCGCGAGGGAGCGTCGGCGGTCGTCGTCGAGCCGAGTGAGGCGGTGATGCTCCAGAGTGATCTCACGGACCTCCACGGCTCGACGGACAGCGACGTGACGCTGGTCGCAGACAACGCCTACGGCGTCCTGGAGTACGTCGACAGCCGTCGTCTGGACGACCGCCTCCAGTTCGACGCGCCGGAGGTGTCGGTGACGTACCACGGCCACTGCCACCAGAAGGCGACCGCGAAAGACCACCACGCGGTCGGCGTGCTCCGACGCGCGGGGTACGGGGTCGACCCGCTGGACTCGACGTGTTGCGGCATGGCTGGCTCGTTCGGCTACGAGCGTGAACACTACTCGCTGAGTCAGTCTGTCGCGGACATTCTGGTGGGTCAACTCCACGACAGCGACGGAGAGGTCGTGACCGCGCCGGGTGCCTCCTGCCGGACGCAACTCGGCGACCGTGTGGAGACTGACGAGACGCCTCCACACCCGGTGGAACTCGTCGCCGACGCGCTCGTCGAGTGACGTTGTCGCTGTGTCGTTCGAGAGAAGTGGATCGCGTCTCGAGACCAGTTAGACTTTGCAGCCCGTCTACGGTTGTCGACAGTACTTCTCGGTGTTCGCGTGCTGAAAGCGTCTCACACGGTCGTGCGTAGTGACTGTCCGCGACTTTCGCGGTATCGGGCGGTAAACCGTCACAGAACTGTGACCGCTCTGGGACGCGACCGATCGAACGACCGGTAGTGATCGTCTCGAAACGCGTAAACCCGGCCACAGGGTAAGGTGAGGCGATGAGCGACGGGTCACCGGAGACCCCACCCGTCTCCGACACCGACACGAGTCCTCCAGACACGGACGCCGCGTCAGACACACAGACTCCGCCAGACGCGGACACCACGTCAGACACACAGACTCCGCCAGACGCGGACACCACGTCAGACTCGTCTACGGCGGACGCACACGTTCCGCCAGACGCGCCGCCAGCGCCGACACCCTCCAACCCGAAGGGGCAGGGGAGTGTCGAGGTCGTCGGGACGGCACACGTCTCGGAAGCGTCGGTTACGGAAGTCGAAGAGACGATCACGGCGCGCCGGCCGGACGTAGTCGCCGTCGAGTTAGACGAGGGGCGTTACCGCCAGATGCGCGGTGAGACCCCGGACGACTTGGAGCCGGGCGATCTGTTGGGCGGCAACACCGTCTTCCAGTTTCTCGCCTACTGGATGCTGTCGTACGTGCAGACGAGACTCGGCGAGCGGTTCGACGTCGAGCCCGGCGCAGAACAGCTGGCAGCCATCGAGACCGCCGAGGAGCTCGGTCTCGGGGTCGCACTCGTCGACCGAGAGATCCAGACCACGATCCAGCGGTTCTGGGCGCGGCTGTCGCTGGTCGAGAAGTTCCGGATGGTCGGCGGACTCGCGTTCGGCGTCACCGACCCCCGCGTCGCAGGTGTCACCTTCGGCCTCGCGGTCGGTGTCCTACTCGGCCCGCTGATCGGGCTGTTCGGCGGTGCTGTCGGAATCACGCAGCCCGTACTCGGTGTCGCTGCCACGGCGGCGATTGCGACCGCCGTCGTCGGTTACCTCGCAGTCGAGGTTACTGCCGCCGTCGCCGACAGTCTCCCGCTCCCCGTCGCGTCCGACGACGACCTACTCGCCGGACTGGTCGCCGGCGTCGGTGCCGGCGTGTTCGTCGCCGTCTCCGGCGTCGGTGTCGAACTCGTCACCGGCACGCTCTCGAACTTCCTCGTCGGCGCGGTCGGCTCGCTCACACTCGGTCTCGTCGCCGGGGTGACGGTCGGGACGGTGACCGGCGTCCTCGTGAGCGCGCTCGGAATCGGACTCGCAGACGACGCAGGCTCGGAGACAGACGAGGCGTTCGCGGAGCTAGATCCGGAGGAACTCACAGACGGCGACGTGGTGTCGGCGATGATGGAGGAGTTTCGCGCGTTCTCCCCCGGCGGCGCGGCGGCGCTGATCGACGAGCGGGACGCGTTCATCGCCCACCGGCTGGTCAACCTCCGTGAGGAGGGGTACGACGTGGTTGCGATCCTCGGCGCGGGTCACCGCGAGGGCGTGGAGTCGTACCTCCGCGACCCTCGGTCGCTGCCACCGATGGAGTCGTTGACCGGCACGGCGGACTCCAGCGGCATCCCGTGGGGGAAGATCGTCGGGTTCGGCGTCACCGCGGCGTTCGTCGGGTTCTTCGTTCTGCTGGCGATGGCTGGCGTGCGGAACACACAGCTGCTCAGGCTGTTCGGCGCGTGGTTCCTGATCAACGGCGTGTTCGCCGCCGGACTGGCGAAACTGGCCGGCGCACGCTGGCGGTCGGCTGGCGTCGGCGGACTCGTCGCGTGGATGACCTCGATCAACCCGCTGTTGGCTCCGGGGTGGTTCACCGGCTACGTGGAACTCCGTCATTTGACCGTCAACGTCTCCGACATCGGCACGCTCAACGAGCTGCTGTCCGACGAGACACGACCGATCCCGGACATCGTCGGCGACATGCTGCAGGTGCCGCTGTTCCGGCTGATCCTCGTCGTGGCGATGACCAACATCGGGAGCGTGATCGCCAGCGTCCTGTTCGCCACGTACGTCCTCCCCGCCTTCTCTGCCTCCCTAGACGCCGGGGTGACGGAACTGATGCTCCGTGGCGCGCGCAACAGCGCGGAGCTCCTGTGGGGGATCGTGTCGTGACTGGAGGTATGGAGGGTTGTGTCGTGACCGGGTGTGTCGAGCCCCGCGTCGTGACTGTGCGCACCGAGTCCCGCGTCGTAGCTACGTGTCACTCCGTAGGTCACCACCGTGGTGACACGGACGAGAGGAGGACACCGACATGAGCCGTGGCGACGTACAGCAGCCCCACCAGCCCGCTGCGTCGCCGTTGACGTTCTCGGGCCGTGAGATCCGCGATTTCCTGCTCGCGTGGGTGGCGCTGAGCGTCGCCTTCGGGGTGTTCTTCTTCGGCGGCGGTCCGTTCGTCGCCAACGCGCTCCGAGCGGGGACGTTCGGCCCGCTGCTGTTGATCTTCGGTATCTCGGCGGTGACGGCTGGTGTCGGCTTCCTGCTGCACGAACTCGGTCACAAGGTCGCCGCGGTCCGGTTCGGACAGCGCGCCGCGTTCCGCGCGGACTACGGCATGTTGTTCCTCGCGGTCGTCTCTGCGCTGGCCGGGTTCCTGTTCGCCGCGCCGGGTGCAGTCCACCACACTGGCCGGATCACGAAGCGACAACACGGGCTGATCGCGCTCGCCGGTCCCGCGGTGAATCTCGGTCTCGCGGTGGTGTTCACCCCCCTCTGGCTCGGTGGCGACGTGGTCGGTCTCCCACTCGTCGCGCAGATCGGTCAGTGGGGACTCGCTGTGAATCTCCTGCTCGCCGCGTTCAACATGCTCCCGTTCGGCCCACTCGACGGCAACACGATCCGGGAGTGGAGCACTGTGGTCTGGGCCGTCGTCACTGTCCCTGCAGTCGGACTCGCCGTGTGGACGCTGTTCGTGTTGAACCTGTTGTGATCCTGTCGGTCTCGAGTATCTCGAGACGATTGCGTCTCGGTCTGGGTTCCAACACGTTTCGAGCCGATTATTCTGGTCATCCATTCGACGGCTCGTGACCGACAGTACGAGCGAACGCCCCGCAGTCGAGTGGTTCCGCTCGCTACGTGTCAGTCGTCGTCCGCGCCGTCACGCAGGTGTATCAGTCGTCGTCCGCGCCGTCACGCAGGTGTGCCAGCACGGTCTCGGCGTCGGCACCGATTCCGCCGCCCTGTGCGAACGTCGGGCCACCGCCGCCGCCGCCGCCGAACTCGTCAGTCACCTCGTCGACGATGTCGCCAGCGTCGACAGCACCGTCGGTGGCGACGACGACGAACGGGGCGTCACCCTCGCCGACGACAGCGACGACACCGGCGTCGTCGCCGACGAGCTCCTGTGCGTGCTCGCCCACGTCGTTCGGGTCGAAGCCGTCGACACTGCCGACGTGCCACGTCGTGCCGTCGCGCTCGACCGCCGGGAGGTCGGCGAGTTCGGCGGTCAACACGTCCTCTCTCATCGACGCCAGTTCGGACTCCAGCTCGGCCACGCGGTCCGACAGCGCACGCGTCTCGTCGGGGAGCGTGTCGAGGTTGGCGTCCACCGTCGCCGCCGCTCGGCGGGCGTTGGCGTGGATCTGCGCGCGACGGTCGATCCCCGCCGGGCCGACGGAGAACTCCACGCGCGTCAGCCCCTCGCCGGGGTTCGACCGCGATCTGACGGTCACGGGACCGATCTCGCGGGTGTTCGAGACGTGGGTGCCGCCGCAGGCCGCCCAGTCCCACCCTTCGACAGTGACGATCCGGACGGTGTCGGCGTCGGCCATCACACCCTCCTCGGTCTTCGTGTTGAACGCCACCTCCTCGCGGCTGCGAGCCTCCTCTGTGGAGAGGTACTCCCACGAGACGTCGCGTGACTCCCACACGGCCCGGTTGGTGAGTCGCTCCAGCTCGACGAGTGTCTCGTCGTCGATCTCCGTGGTCGTGGTGAAGTCGACACGCACCTTCTCCGTGCCGATGTCGAAGCCGCCGTAGCCGACATCGTCGAGTATCTGCCGTCCCGCGCCGTACAGCACGTGGCTCGCGGTGTGTGACCGCATACAGTACGTGCGGAACTCGTCGTCGATTACGCCCGTCACCGTGTCGCCTGCCTCGAAGGACGGCTCCTCGGCGAGGTGGTGAGCGACAGCGGCCGCTCCCGTGTCGTCTGTCTCGTGGTTCGTCTGTACGTCCTCGACGACGACGCCGCCGAGAGTGCCGCGGTCGGCCGGCTGGCCTCCCGACTCGGCGTAGAAGTACGTCTCCGAGAGCCACACGCGTCTCCCGTCGACGCGGTCGACTGTCGCCTCGAACTCCCGCACCTCCGGCGCTGCCGGAGCCTGCGTCTCTGGCATACCTGTGGGAGTGGTGTGCCCCACACAAAAATCGTCCTACGTCGCACTCTCGTGGCTGTCGGACTGACCGTCAGACGGCTCCCGGTGTCGACAGCGAGACGCGTTGGAACCCCGAGTGAGACGCAGCACTGTCTCTACTGATTACTGCGAATAGTTCCACGGACGGCGTCGAAAATCGACGGCTCAGACGCTCTGATCGCCGACACGAGTCACCACGGCGGTAAAGACTCGCAGTAATCACTATCGACGCTCGTGACCGACAGTATCACACGAACACGAGGCCAGCGACGGCGAGCACAGTTCCCACCGTCACGAGCGGGGAGAAGCGACTCCACCGTGACGGCGGCACGAGGAGGCGGCCGGCGTCACGCGCGGCGTGTGGGTTCGCCGCGACGGCGATGTCGCCGTCCGACAGCGACGCCCAGAAGCCGATCACGAGCGCTGCCGCGAGCGACGACAGCGACGTCGAGCGCGACACCGCACCGACGACCGCAGCCACGCCGAGGTAGATCACCAACGGCGCGACGGCAATCAGCCGAATCACCCACGTCGACGTCTCCGGCGGAATGTCGGCGTCGAACTGGCCCAGTGGCTCTGCAGACCCGTCCCAGTCCGGGAGGACTGTCACCTCTGGGTCGAGACCCGCGAGCGCGGCGACGACTGCGTGTGCCGCCTCGTGTGGGAGTACCAGCAGCCCGACGACGACCCGTGTGAACCGCATACCGCCACAACGGTCGCCACGCGTATCGACCTTGCGCGAGACGCATCGACTCACCATGTCGTGCGTGAAACACACATCGGAGAACAGAGCAGTGTAATCGACCGCGTGACGACCCGATCCAGTACGCCCACCCGCTGCTCTCGACGGCCACCCAACGCTTTTGACGCTACTCCATCGACGTTTCTGTACCGTGATACCAGACGGTGGTACCGGGAGCGACACACGAGGGTCGGAGACGCGTGTGCCCGTCCGCGACGTTCACGAGGTGTTCGAACAGCGGGAGGACCGCGCTCGCCCGCTGACAGCCAGCGACATCATGGAGGCGCTCGACTGTTCACGCCGCACCGCCCACAACAAGCTGAACGAACTCGTCGACGAGGGCGTGTTGCGGACGCGGAAGGTGGGGTCGCGGAGCCGCGTCTGGTGGGTCCCAATCGAGAACTCGGATCGGCAGCCGCGTGCGAGCGACCGACGACTGATCGAGGACGTGGACCTCCCCGGAACGGGGAAGACGCTGGCCGCACGACGCGAGGCGCTGATCGCCGCCTACGAGTACATCCAGCACTACCCCGAGGCGAAGAAGTCCGACTTCCTCCAAGACGTCTACCCGGACCACCCCGCAGAGTTCGAGACACCCGAAGGGTGGTGGAACGCGATCCAGCCCGCGCTCGCCGAACTGCCGGGTGTCGATCCACCCGAGGAACGTGGCCACATCTGGCACTTCCTCGGCGGGTGAACGAACGCGGCGCTGTGTCGGAACGACCGGGTTCGTGTCGGGACGATCCGATTGGTGTCGAGAAGGCTTTTGCCGAGAGCACCGTGAGACACGGACAACCGACGGACAGTCGGAGTCAACGAGTGAGATGACAGACAAACCCCGACGCGCCAGCGAGTGAAATGACAGACAGACTCCGACGCGCCAGCGAGTGAGATGACAGACAGATCCCGACGCGAGGAGGACGTGTACGCTACGGAAGCGGAGGGACAGAGCTACCGCGGTAGTTCCTACACGCCGACGGCCTACGACAACTTAGACGTGGCTCCGGAGTCGCCGGACTACCCGAGCGCAGGTCGTTCGGGATCGGATCAGTCGGCGTCGGATCAGTTGGGATCACCCACCGGAGGTGGAGGCGGGAGTGACACAGCAGCATCAAGCAAGGAGTCGGGGTACAGGCTCCGCGACCTCCCGCGGGTGCCACGACTCTCACAGGTGCTCGGTCCGAGCGCGGTTCTGTTGGGTGCATCGCTGGGGAGCGGCGAGACGCTGTTCTGGCCGTTGTTGGTCGCTATCCACGGCTGGGACATTTACTGGCTGTTTCTCGTCGCCGTCGGCACACAGTACTTCATCAACACGGAGATCCAGCGGTGGACCGTCGCAACCGGGGAGTCGGTGTTCCGCGGATTCGAGCGTGTCGCTCGCGGGTGGCCGCTCGTGTTTCTCCTGTTGGGGTTCGTGAGTCTCGGCTGGCCCGGGTGGGCGGCGACGGCTGCCGAGATCGGCACTGCGGGGCTCGGACTCCGGGAGGCGACGCTGTCGCTCGGCGGTGCCGGGGGCACGACGCTGTTCGCGGTGCCGGCGTGGAAGCTGCTCGGTGTCGCGCTGCTCGTGCTCGTCTGGCTCTCGTATCAGGTCACGCCGGTGATGTACAACGTCGTCGAGGGTGTTCAGGTGGTGTTGGTGACGCTCGCGGTAGTCTCGGCGGTCGTGTTGTCGCTGGCACTCGGCGCGGGGACGGAGCTCACACGACTGCCGAGCGGTCTCGCCGCTGTCGGGACACTCCCGCCGGGGTTCGACGTGGCGCTCGTCCTCGGTGGGCTGGCGTTCGCCGGCGCGGGCGGCTACCTCAACCTCTCACAGAGTCTCTGGGTGCGCGAAAAGGGGTACGGGATGGGGCGGTTCCAAGGCCGCGTGAAGAACCCCGTCGTCGGCGACGACCCGGAGCCAGTTCACCGCGACGGGTTCACCTTCCCGCCGACGCGGAACAACCTGCTGCGGTGGCGCGGCTGGTGGCGACTCGTCCAGCTCGAACACCTGCTCACGTTCGTCGTCGGACTGGTCGTGACCGCGACGGTGCTGATGGCGCTGGCGACGACGTACGCCGCGGGCACGACGGAGGACGCCGTCGCGGTGTGGACGGGGCAGGTGATCCCACAGCTCGGCGACGTGGCTGGCGTCCTCCTCGTCGTGGTGCTGTTCGTCGCGCTGTTCACCACGGAGTACGGGATCGTCGAGTCCGTCGTCCGCAACAGCACGGACGTGATCTACGAGCTGTACGGTCGGCAGGCGGGCTGGAGTCTCCCGCGAATCTTCTGGACCGTGCTCACGCTGTTCGTGCTGTGGGGTATCCTGCTGTTGTTCGTCCCCGTTCCGCTGGCGGTGTCCGGCCCGTTCGGACTGCTCGTCGCCGGTGCGGTGCTGTCCGGGCTGATGATGTGGCCGTACACCGCGCTGCTCACGGTGTTGGTGACGACGCGTCTCCCAGAGCACACACAGCCCGGGTGGCTCCGTACGGCGGCACTGTGGTGGGGGACGGCGCTGTTCGGCTACTTCGGAGCCCTGCTGGGCGGCAACTGGCTGGCGACGACGGTCGGCCTGTCCGTGTTCGGCACCGAGGTGGGGGTTCTCGGGAGCGCCCCGGGCGGACTCGCGCTGTTCGCGGCCGTCGCCGTCGTCCAGATCGCTGTCGTCTCCGTCTCTGCACGCGCGAAGCTGGCTGCGCGTGACACCGTCGTCGGTGACGACGAGACGCGTGGCGTCTTCGACTGATCTGTCTGGTCGCGTGTCTCCGCCGAGTCTGTGTCGCGTGTCTCAGTCGAACCTGCGGTATCCACCGCGGGTGACCGAGCCGACGGCGGTCGTCACAGGCGTGAGGTTCACGCCACTGGCGACTGTACGACCGCTCGTGACCCCCGGCTCTGGCTGTGGCCCCGACGACAGCGAGACGATCCCAGACGAGACAGCCGCGGACACCACAGACGAGCTAGCCGCCTCCACAGCCACAGACGAGCTAGCCGCCTCCACAGTCACAGACGAGACAGCCGTTCCAACTGTCCACGTGTACGTCCACGGAGTCGTCGCAGGTTCGGCACCGTTGCGAGTCGCGGACGTGGCGTTCACCGACGAGGAGGTGGTCGTCCCGGAGTACGCCTACCTCTCGCCGCTCGCGGTGGCGCGCGGTGGTGTCGGACACGCGGCAGCGACGGCCAGACAGCGGTACCACGACGGCGGACTGCCGGCCGTCGTCACGGACGCGGAGTGTGTTCACGAGCTCTCGTACGCCGCTCTCGACCGGGTTACCCTCCACGAGAGTCGCCTGACCCGTCCGAAGCTCGCTGTCGAACCGACAGACAGCGTGCCGTACGCCTACCGCGTCCACACCCCCGTCGACGCGACAGCGCTGTGTGACGCACTCCGGTCGCTCGGTGGGGACCACGCGTTCGGTGTCGAACGCGTCGACAGCGTCGGAATCTCGCCGCTGAACGTCCTCCGCCGCGTCCGAGCAGACCGGTGAGAGACGAGCGAGTAGCGGTCAGTCGGAGCCGAACACGGACTCGGCGACCGGGAGTTGGACGACGAACACGGTACCTTTCGGTTCGTTGTCCTCGATCCACACGTCGCCGTCGAACTCGGTCACGAGCGAGTCGACGAGGTACAGTCCCATTCCGGTACCACCGCTGTCGAGACCTTTCTCACCCTGTTCGAACACCGTCTCGCGGATGTCGTCCGGAATCCCGGGACCGTTGTCGGCGACGCTGACCTCGACCGTCCCGTTCGTTCGCTCGGCACTCACGGTCACCTCGGGAACGGGTTCGTCGTTGTGTTGCACACTGTTCTTCAGGAGATTCCGGAAGACGGAGCCGAGCATGTCGTTCGCGTACACCTCCACACCCGGCACGGTGTTCTCGACAGACACGACGGCGTTGTCGTACGTCGACCGGATGGACTCGACCTCCTCGTCGAGGAACGGCTGGACTGCGACGCGCTCGTGGTCGGTCTCCGTCTGGAGAACCACCTCCGCCAAGTCGCGGGCGCTGCGTGTCAACTCCGTCGCCTCTCGCGCCTGCCGTTGGATCGTCTCCACGTAGGACACGCCAGTCTCGTCGACGTGGTCGACCAGCGTGTCCGCGTACCCGCCGATAACGGCGAGGTTGTTCCGCACGTCGTGGCGCACCATCTCGTTGAGGATTTCGAGGTTGTCGCGCTGGCGCTCCAGCCGCCGGGCACGCTCCCGCTGTTCGGTCACGTCGCGGATCGTCCCACGGACGCCGACGATCTCGTCACCGCTCTCCCCGGTCTCGCTGCGCTCACTCCGCCACACCGGCTCACCTCTCGACTGGACCCACCGGAGGTCCCCCTCGGCGGTGACGAGCCTGAGCCGTTCGTCGTACGGCACCCCAGACTCGACGCAGTCGGTGAACAGCTCGCGGATTCGGTCGCGGTCCTCCGGGTGGTAGAACTCGATCCCCTCGTCGACCGAAGGCTGGTAGTCGTCTGGCACCTCGTGGATGGCACGCGTGCCGTCGGTCCACCGGAGCGTCTCCGTCTCTGCGTCGTACAGCCACCCGCCGGCGTCGGTGAGCTGTTCCGTCCGCGACAGCAGGTCGCGGCTCTGTTCGAGCTCCCGGCGGCGACGCACCTGTTCGAGCCCGGCAGTGACGTTGGCGGCCAGAATCCGACAGACGGTCAGCTCCGTCTCGTCGAACTCGCCGACGGCGGTCGACCCGACGATCAACACGCCGTACTCGCCCAGCGGAACGACCAACTCACTCCCCACGTCCGTCTCGTCGCTGTGTCGTCGGTCGTCTGTCTGTACGTCGTCCGTCCAGTAGGGCTCCCCTGACTGGTACACCTCCCACGCGATGCTCCCCGGGCCGAGTGCCGGAACTGCCTCTGTCCCGCGTCCGTCGGGGTGGCTCACTTCGACTGGGACGAGTTCGCTCGGACTGTCGTCGGCGTCGTCGTCTCCGGCCGCGTCGCTCCTGTCGTCCGCGCCGTCGTCTCCGGCCCCGGTGGTGCTGTCGTCCGCGCCGTCGTCCCCCGCGTCGCTCCTGTCGTCCGCGTCGTCGCTCCCGGCCGCGGTGGTGTCGTCCGCCTCGTCACCCCCGGCCACGACGCTGTCGTCGTCGGGCTCGCGGCGATAGTCTCCCACATGGTAGTCGTCGACGAGGTAGACGCCCGCGCCGTCGTATGTGAGCAGATCCTGCACGGCGTCGACAGCAATCCGTGCCACGGTCTCGTAGTCGGCAGCCGAGACGATCTCTCTGGAGTGTTCGTGGAGTGCGGCCAGCTGTTCGCTGCGCTGTTGCTGTCGGCGCTCGCGTCCAACTCGCTCGAACGCGGTCCGCAACGACAGCGCCAACAGCTCGAAGTAGCGCTTCTCCGTCTCGTCGAACGCCGCCGGCTCCGTCGCGGAGACGACGAACACCCCGTAGTCGCCGAGCGGGTAGACGATTGCACTCTCGGCGGGCGACTGTGCGGCGAGTCCCGGTACAGATGCCACGTCGTCGATCTCGCGGGTCTCACCCGTCTCGAACACGTCCCAGACGATCTGTGCGGCGATGTGATCCTCGTCGTCACGGTAGTACGTCGGCGGTCCCGCCATCTCGTCGGAGCCCTCCTCGACGGAGGCGACTGGCTCGAGTACCTCGCCAGTCTCGTCGACGCGGTAGACGCCACACAACGGCGCACCCAGCACCTCGTGTGCGGCGTTGGCGGCGACCTCTGCGGTCCGCTCGACGGTCGACGTCTCCATCAGTCGCTGTGTCTGTCGTTGGAGTTCGGCGAGCGCTTCCTCGTCGCGCTTCTGCTCGGTGATGTCCCGCGAGAACACGGAGAGGCCGTCCTCGTCCGGGTAGATGTCGACGGACACCCAGTAGTCGTACGGCTCGCCGACGTACTGCTCGAACGACAGAGGCTCCTGGTCGGCCATCGCCTCGCGGTACTGCGTCTCCGCCTCCGTGCCGACGATCTCCGGGAACGCGTCCCAGAGTCGGTCTCCCAGCACGTCCTCGGCGTCTCGACCGGTGCGTGCCGCGATCTGGTCGTTCCAGTAGGTGATCGTCCAGTCGCGGTCGACCGCGGCGTAGGCGTCCGAGATCCGCTCTGTCAGTCGCTCGTACTGTGCGCGCTCGTCGGTGTCGTCGAGTGTAGTTCGGTCGTCGGTGTCGTCGAGCGTGGTTCGGTCGTCGGTGTCGTCGAGTTCGTGAGCGACCGACTCGGCCATCCGTGTGAGTCGTGTCTGTTCCACGTCGTCGAACGCGTCACCGCGCGTCGTGTGGAGCGTCACGACGCCGAACACCGTCTCGCCGTCTGTGAGGGGCACCACGGCGCTGGCTGCAATCCCGTCTGGGACCGACCCCAGCCACCCGGACGCGACTGTGTGGTGACCGGTACCGTCGCTCCGTACCGACCCCCGTCCGTCCGACTCCCAGTCTACCACGGTCGGCTCGGCGTCGTTGACTGCCGAACTGACTAGGTCGACCGCCCCCGTCCCGTCCGACTCGACGGGAGCCTCGGCGTCTGAACCCGCGGCAGCAGCTAGCGAGACAGTGTCCGCACGTTCGTCGTACCGACCGACCCGAACCGCGGCGTACAGTCCCGAGTCGACGAGTGTCTCACAGACCGCCGCCTCGACTGCCGCTCGCCCCTCCGCGCGGAGCACCGCCTCGTACACTGCCGTGATCGCCTCGGCGACGCCGACGGCGTCTGGCGTCGTCTCACGCGACATTTTCTAAGTACCGACAATTGTCAGTACGTACACTTGATTGTGCGGGTAGGCGTCTCGCGGTGCTGTGGGCCCCGAGTGACCCGCGAGAGTCAGGAGAAGTGACACGGAGTGACTCCCCGCTCGTCAGTAGTCGACGGCGACCGGGTCGGAGCTGTCGTACTTGCTCTCGAACTCGTCGATCAGACGCCCCATCATGACGTACCAGTCGTTGAGCAGTCGTTGGAGGTCGTCAGTCACCTCGTCGGCGGCTGCCGGTTCGAACACGTGGTAGTAGCCGCCCTGATCGTACGTCTCCTGTCGCTTCGTCACGATTCCGGCGTCGACGAGCCGCCGAATCGACCGGTAGGCCGTCGACCGCTCCCTGTCGACCGCGTCTGCGATACGGTCGACCGTCAGTGCCGTCTCGCTGCGCGCGAGAACGCCGAACACCTCCCTGTCGAGCTCTGTGAGACCGTAGAAACACTCCAACAACCCCTCACACTCCATGTCCGAGTTCAGGTGGTCTCTCACCGAGTCGGTCATACGTCCCGTTCGTGGCGCGACTCGAAAAGACTTGTGCAATTCCCACAACTTTGGTTCGTCGTACTCGGTTCCGAGAGGCTGGGCGGTTGGAGTGCTCGGTTCCGAGAGGCCGGGCGGTTGTAGTGCTCGGCTCCGGGAGGCCGGGCGGTGGGCGCAGCGGAGTCGAGTGGTCGGCGCAGCGTTCTTTTCGGTCGGCGGAGCATTCTCCTCGGTCGGCGCAGCGTTCTTGTCAGTCGGCGACACTCTCTGTCTCGTGGAGAGACCCATCGACCACGTGCCGTTCGCGTGGCAGGACCTCGAAGAGATCACGGCGGCGTTCGAGCGGCTGGGACTGACTCCGGAGTACGGCGGCGTTCACGACAACGGCGTCACACACATGTCCGTGCTCGGATTCGACGACCAGACGTACGTCGAGCTGATCGCAGAGCGGGCCGACGGTGACCACGACTTCTGGCCGGCACAGATTCGTGCGGACGCCGGGCCGGCAGCGTGGTGTGTCCGGGTTCCCGACATCGTCGCCGAGTGTGAACACGTACTCCGGTCGGGGCGACCCGTCCAGGGGCCGTACTACGGCTCGCGCGAGCGTGCAGACGGGAGGCTCGTGGAGTGGGACCGCGCCGTGTTCGGCGACGAGGCGAGTCGCCTCCGGCTCCCGTTCGCCATCGAGGATCGGACACCGCTCTCGTACCGCGTCACACCGAGTCCGAGCGTCGCCGGCGGCCCACTCACCGGAATCGAGCAGGTGGTGATCGCAGTCACGGACCTCGACACGGCGACGAGACAGTTCCGCGAGCTGTACCGCTATCCACAGCCCGTCGTGCAGTCAGTGTCGCCGTTCGGCACCGTCGCGTCGTTCCCCGGCGAGCCGGTGGCGCTTGCGATCCCAGACGAGGACGACGACTGGCTCTCCGAGCGACTGGCGGCGTTCCCCGACAGCCCGTGTGCGGTTCTGCTCGGCACCGAGTCCCCTGACGACGACACTGAGTCCCCTGACGACGACACTGAGTCCACTGGCGACACCGACGGCCTCGCTGCCGCACGCGAGTCGTTCCCGCTCCGGGAGTCACAGTCGTGGCCGACGGGCCACGTCGCGTTCTTCGACAGCGACCTGCTCGGCCACCGCCTCGGTGTCCTCGACCGAGGACCCGTCAGGACTACCGCTACCTGATCGAGCGGGGAGGCTGTTCGCTCACAGCGCGGCGAACGCGCCAGACCTCGACCTGCCGCCACGCGCGGACGGCCTTCGTCGGGAACAGTCGGTTGCCGAAGCTGACGATCAGGTGGTCGCCCTCGTCGAACACGCGGCCGAACTCCTCGAAGACGGCAGCCGGAAGCTGGAGGTACTGGACGGAGAGTGCACAGCAGACGACATCGACACTCCGCGAGCGCGGGTCGTTCGTGACCACCATCGTGGACGGTGTCGACAGCCGGTTCAGATTCCGTACGGGTCGAAGTCTGGTCGGGTGTCGGTTCCACGTGGGAGGTCGTACGCGTCGCGGAAGCGGTCCGCGAGCGAGCGACCATCACTGGTGAACAACAGCAGGACGCCGTACGGCGCGTCGTAGCGCGTCGCGTCCGGCGAGTCCGGGTCGAGGAACAGCGCCTCTGCGGCCGACTCCTCGACGCCGGGTACCGACGCGAACTGCGCCTCCAGCGGCAGGAGTCCGGTGACCACGTTCGGGACGAACGCCCCGTTCGGCAGCGGGTCGCGGGGCTGGACACAACACGCTCCGGCTGGCTCACCGTCCGCGCGCAGCGTCCGACAGATCGCCCGTTCCGTCCCCGACTCCCACGCGTCGCCCGCGATAGCCGGCGGATCGATGTCCGTTGCGAACGCCATCTCCACTCCGCCGACGCGGTCGAGTTCCGCGAGGTGCCACGCCTCGTCGTCCGCGTCTGGATCTCCGACGAGTGTCGCCTCGACCCTGTCACCGGTCACGAGGTCGTCGACCGCCTCCTGAGTGACGGCTGTCTCTCCTGTCGTGACAGCCGTCTCTCCTGTCTGCTGTGTGGCAGACTCGTCACTGGCCGGCACTCCGGTCTCGTACCCGGACTTGTACACTGTGTACAGCCGTGGCTCCGAAATCTGCTGGAAGTTGATGTGCGGGACCGACTCCACGACGCGGTACACGCGGAACTCACCGCGACGCTCGGTCTCCGCCTCCGCTGTCCGGTCCGACGACTGAGTACTCACGTCCGCCGTTGGTGACGAGCGTGCTTGGGTGTTCTGACGCGGGCCTCGACACGGCCCCGAGACGATGACTGCCGAGACACGTGACGAGAGAGACTCTTCTCGCTCAGCCTCCTGTCACGTGTGTGGCCGACAGTCACGACACACCAGACAGTGGTTGGAACGACGAAGACGACTCCCAGTCGAGGACACTCCAAGACGACTCCGAGTCGAGGACACTCCAAGACGACTCCGAGTCGAGGACACTCAACACCGTCTCGCGTGCGGACGTGGCTCGGCTGTTAGCAGCCGCCCCGACGACGGACGGAGCGGGGAACCGGACCTTCGAGGTCGTCTCGACGCCGGTCTTCGCCGGCCGCGCTGCCGAGGTGGACTGGCGACTCCCGCGTCGGGCGACCGAGACCACTGTGCCTGTCGACGTGATCGAGGAGTGAGGTGGCAACCGGTCGATACGTCTCAGTCTCGTTCGAGACCCGAGCCCCAGCCCTACGGACGGCTTATCGGTCGTGTGGTGTTCCGAGCCCGTCAGTCGGCACGGCAACTGGCAGCGACCTGACGACCGGATCGAGCGTCAGCAGTCCGCGAACCAGCAGACACGAAGTGAACGCGATCGTGCCGAGCTTCCCGCCAGCACCGACGAACACCGGAGACGTTGCTGCGACGAGCAGGCCACACAGCCCGCCAGCCAGCGCAACCGACCGCTCACACGGGAGTCTCGTCGGCGACACCATCCCCGCGAAGGAGGCGCAGAAGGTGACCGCCGCGAGCGCCGGTCCGTCGGCAGCCACCGCCGGGAGGAGAAGCTCGGCGACGAGTCCCACAAGTGCCGACGCCTCGACCGCGCCCCTGTCGAGTCGCACCGCGTGCCAGTAGGTGGCGACGGCGGCGACCGTGCCGACGACGACGAACGCTCCGACCGTCTCCGGCGACGGGAGCGTTCCGGTTCCGCCGCCCGCGCCGGTGAGGAGGGCGACCGCGGCACAGCCGACGAACGCAGTCGTGCCGAGCTTGCCGCCGAAGCCGTCGAAGACGCCCTGTGCCGCGACGAACACGACTCCGGCGACGAGGCCGGCTGCGGTCACTGTTTCCAGCGCCGGGAACAGCGCCGGTGAGGCCATCCCGACGAACGTCCCGCAGTAGACGGCCGCCGCGTGCGTCGGCAGGAGCTGGTCGGCTGCGAGTCCGACAACTGCGGCGGCGACGATCACGCCGAGACCGAACTCGACTGCGAGCACCCGCGTGAGTGGTGCCGCGAGCGCGACGGCGAGGACCGTGTCGCTCTGCCGGTCGAAGAGCACCCGCGTCGAGTGTCCGAGCTGCCGGCCGCCGCTCGGCAGCCACGCTGTGGCGCTGTCGACCGCGGCTACCAGTCCGTCGTCGGACAGCGACGACGCTTCGAGCAGCGAGACGTAGCCGACGAGCACCGCCCCGACACCGACCAGTGGTGTTGCGACGACGAGCAGTGACGAGACGACCGACGGTGTAGCCACGACCGACGGTGTAGCCACGACCGACGGTGTAGCGACAATCGACTGCGTAGCGACGATCGACCACGCGGCGGCGAACGCGGCAGACGTGTCGGTCGCGGTGACGACTCCGAGCGCCGCACCGACCAGCATCGCGGTCGGAGCCGCACTCAACGGAAGGAGGCTGACTCTCTCGACGAGTGAACGCATGTATCAATCGATTCACACCCCATCCCGACGACGACTCGCCACGATGCTGCGGATTTTCAAGTGGGGGCCGTCGAGTCAGGGTCCGGTTAGCTGAATGTAGGACGCTAAGTCCCCTTCTTCAACGAGTCGTTCGAGAATCTTCGATTCTCGATCACAAATGACGTTCTCGCGTTCACGGGCCCGTGACCGACAGTACACCCGTCTTGGTCAGCCGTAGACACAATTGAAATATAATATTTTGATATATCAAAAATTGTCAATAATATCACAAAACTGTTCAAAACTCAGCGCCGTGCTCGTCGGCTCTTGAGGTCAAATACCCGGTGAACAACACGTTACCAATATGCAAAAATAAAAGTCGTAACGAGAGACCAGCGGACTTCGTTTTTGACACTGAAAGACAGATCTCGGGCTTTTTAGATACCGATCGAAAAACTGAATAAGCACAAGTGGCATGTAGGACGTGAGTACAAATGGTGAGCAGACGCCGGCTACTCTCTCTCGCTGGGATACTTCTTGGAAGTGGGACTGTAGTCGGGACAGGAGCATTCAACAGCGTGGAAGCCGACCGAACAGTGTCAGTAGACACAGCCGGCGATGCAAACGCACTGTTAGCCATTGAACCAGGTGCTGAGGGCAGTAATCACGTCACGACTGACAGTGGCGCGGTCAAAATCGACATCGCGAGTGTCAATCCAAATGCAGTCACCGCGATCGACCAGCTTCTCACCATCACGAACAACGGAGAAGAGACGATTGAGGTCGGATTCGACAACGAGTACGCAATTCAGGAGGGGGACTACGACGAGCCACCAGGTGGCTGGGGGTACGCTACCAACGGTGCTGAAGACGCTGCGTCTGTCGTGTGGGCCAGTCCGCTCCCCGGAGATATGGACAAGACACTACGGGAGGTGCGTCCAGAGCTAGTCACCACTGGATTCGACGGTGGAAGTACTCTCGTCGACGGCAGAATAGATCACGAAGTCGAAAAGAAGGCAGAACGCACGATATCGCCGGGTAAGAGTCTCAACGTCGGTATCGTCGTCGATACACGCGACAGCACTGTTCCGACGATTCCACCAGAACTGGACGCCGCCATCGAGATATACGCGGAAGCAGCCAACTACAGCGGAGAGGGCAAATCCGGCGGAGGGGACGGGTCCGGTGGGGGAGACGGATCAGGTGGAGGTGACGGACCCAGTGACCTTGTCAGTAAGCTGAACAACGACGAGGACGTTACGCTACAGCAGGATTACGACGCCAGTTCGCTCAGCTACGACGGTACGCCTACCGAGTACACTGGAACACTAGACGGGAATGGACAAACAATCCGGAATATCAGCGTAGACGGGCAGGGAACCGGGGAAGAAACTGGGTTTATCGACACGCTTACTGGCGACGGTGAGATTAAAAATATCACGATAAAAAACGCAGATTTAAAGGGAGGTAACAAGACAGGGTTCATCGGAAGACTCGAAGGGAAGCTGACGAATGTCACCTTGGAGAACGTCTCTATCGGAGCGAAGAGTACAGTTGGTACGCTTGTCGGCGAAAACAACAGTGGAACGATTTCGAACGCGTCCACAGCAGGTAGTGTAACCCAGACCGGGGGAGCCGGCTATTTTAATGGGGGTGGACTCGTCGGTATCAATAGGAGTACGATCTCGGCGTCAGACGCAACAGGCAGTGTCAGTGCTCCTGACAGCAACAACGTAGGTGGACTCGCCGGCTACAATAGTGGCACTATTGAAGACTCGTCCGCGACGGGAGAAGTAGAGGGCGAAAAAAACGTGGGCGGGTTTGTCGGTCAGAATAGCCCGACTCCTGGAATAATTTCGCGGTCGAGCGCACAAGGTGATGTCACAGGTGACTATCGAGTGGGTGGATTCGTCGGGTACCAAACCGGCAGCAACGGTGGCACGATCGAGAAGTCGTACGCAACAGGTGCTGTCGACGGAACTACCGGGGCAGTGGGCGGGTTCGTCGGCCTGAATAACCCAAGTAACACCGTCTCGAAGTCGTACGCAACGGGGGCGGTCGATGCCGCTAACGGTGAAAACGTCGGCGGATTCGTCGGGAACAACGGTGGCACAGTTGCGGCATCGTACGCAACTGGGAGTGCCACTGGCAATAACAGTGTTGGTGGTTTTGCCGGCGAAAACGGGAACCTGATCTCCAGAGCGTACGCGACGGGGAGGGTCACCGGGACCACCAACGTGGGCAGACTCGTCGGTCGCCTGCGGGGTAGCAGTGACAGAGACGGAATTCTCCGAGACAGCTACTTCGATTCGTCGACTGGCACCGAACAAACGGCGGCAGTCGGGGTTATCGCCCCGTACGGTAATACGGCTGAGAAGCGTGGCGAGGTCAAGGGGTTACGTACAGCAGCGATGCAGGGCGAGGCCGCCAGTCAGAATCTCTCCAGGTTTGATTTCACCGCGACGTGGACCGAGGTGACGAATCCGCCCGGTTACCCGGATCTCCAGTGGGAGTAGGAATTCCTCCTCACGCCGACCCACGTTCCACATCGGCGTGTTGTCTCATACGGTCGTGCGTAGTTCGTTACCACCGACGACTGACAGAGAGCACCGCAGCGACGTGATACCGCCCGATACCGCGAAAGTCGCCGAAAATCACTACGCACGACCGTATCAAGACTTGTTCTCGTTCGGCCAACTCTCGCGTCTCAGCAACACTCACACGCTGTGACAGAGCGGAACTCACCACAACACCAGATGCAGCCTTCGAACACGGCCTGCGACACCGTCGGTACTTCAAGAGGCGCAGAGTAGCGGGGAGTTCTCACCGGAACGGCGGTCCTCCGTAGAGGTAGAGGAGAGAGCACCATGAGCGAGGCCGAGCGCACGTTCGACGCCCAGGACAGTGTCTGTCCGTTCTGTGGTGTCGGCTGTCAGTTGACGTACGTCGAACAGAGTGGGACGGCGACCGGCACGACGGGGCCGGTGAACACGAAGGGAGAGATCTGTCCGAAAGGGGCGGCGGCGTTCGACGTGGTGGACAGCGACGACCGGCTCACCCAGCCGCTCGTCCGCGAGCACGGGCACCTCGTCACGGCTCCGTGGGAGACGGCACTCGACCGCGCCGAGCGTCAGATTCAGTCCGTCGTCGACGAGCACGGTCCGAACGCAGTCGCGTTCTTCGCCTCCTCGAACTGCACGAACGAGGAGAACTACCTGTTCCAGAAGCTCGCGCGCACGCTCGGAACGAACAACGTCGACAACTGTGCGCGTCTGTGTCACGCCTCGACGGTCGCGGCGATGCAGTCCCGGTTCGGCGCTGGAGCGATGACGAACAGTCTCGACGATCTCCGAGAGGCGGACGTGTTCCTCGTGACTGGCGCGAACCCCGCCGAACAACACCCGGTCGCCTTCCGGTCGTACCTCCTGCCGGCGATCACGGACGGCACCACGACGATCCACGTCGACCCGCGTGTGAACGACACGACGGAGGCCGCGGACATCCACCTCCCAGTACGGCCGGGATACGACATTCCGCTGCTCAACGCGATGGCGGCAGTGATCGTCGAGGAGGACCTCGTCGACGAGGCGTTCCTCGACGAACGGACGGAGGGGTTCGACGTGTTCCGCGAGTTCGTCGACGGTGTCGACGTGGCCGAGAACGCAGCCGAGGCCGGGGTCACGGAGTCGGATCTCCGCGCCGCGGCAGTGGCGTACGCGACGGCAGACCGCGCGGCTGCGTTCACCGGGATGGGCATGAGCCAACACCACTGCGGGACGGACAACGTTCACGCGCTGTTGAACCTCGCACTCCTGACCGGCAACGTCGGTCGACGCGGCACCGGTGTCAACCCGCTGCGCGGACAGAACAACGTCCAAGGCGCTGGCGACGTGGGAACGCTGCCTGACACGCTGCCGGGGTACCGCAGCGTCGCGGACCCAGACGACCGCGCCGCGGTGGCCGAGGAGTGGGGTGTCGAGCCGCCGACGGAGCCGGGACTCACCGAGGTGGAAGCGACACACGCCTTCGGCGAGGACGTTCACGCCGCGGTCGTCTTCGGCGAGAACCCCGTCTTGACGGAGCCGAACGCGAACGGCGTGACGGAGGCGTTCCAACGGCTCGACTCGCTCGTCGTGATCGACCTGTTCGAGACGGAGACCGCACAGTACGCGGACGTGGTGCTCCCGGGGAGCGCGTGGGCCGAGAAGAGCGGCACCGTCACCAACACGGATCGACAGGTGCTGCGGATGCGAGCGATGGGAGAGCCGCCGGGTGACGCCCGACGCGACCTCGAGGTCGTCGCCGAGCTTGGCGACCGGCTGACCGACCACGAGTACCCGACCGACCCGGCGGCGGTGTTCGACGAACTCACCCGCGTCTCGCCGATCTACGCCGGGATGTCGTACGAGGGTGTCGGCGACGGCGGCCAGCGGTGGCCGTTTCCGGCCGACGCCGACAGCGGAGAGACCGTCCTCCACCGCGAGACGTTCGCCAACGGTGAGCGAACTGCGCCGCTGGTCCCCGTCGAACACGTCCCGCCGGCAGACGAGTTGGACGAGGGAGAGCTCGTGCTCACGACCGGCCGGGTGATCACCCACTTCAACAGCGGTGCGCTCACGCGTCGTTCGGGCACTCTCACGCGGATGGACAGCGGCAGCGTGCTCCAGATCAACCCGGACGACGCCGAGGCACGTGGTATCGAAGACGGCGAGCGAGTCCGGGTGTTCAACGACCGCGGCGAGGTGACGACGGTCGCCGACGTGACGCCGGCCACCCGACCGGGAACGGTGTTCACCACGTTCCACTACGACGATCCGGCGGTGAACCGACTCACGGGTGACGTACTCGACCCGACTGCGAAGATTCCCGAGTACAAACACGCCGCTGTCGGTGTCGAACGGCTGTAGGCGGAGGAACTGTGGGTTGTCTGATCAAATATTGTTTGTAACAATTTCTGTCTCACCGATTGTGGCGACACGCACAGACAGAAGAGCTACCCACAACCGATAGAAATGGGAATGATTTATATACCTACACCACTCCAGACGAGTCATGGGAGAGAACTCCTCCGGTTACAGAACCGGAAAGGTAGATGCGAACGGACGCATCTACGTCGGACCAGAGTACAGCGACCAGACTGTCACGTATCGGGTCCTGTCGGACCCGGAGAAGTCAACACGAGTCTATTTCGTTCGGCACGGTGACAAGAAAGGGAACAAATTCAGCGCATCGCTCGACGGCCTCCGCAATCTCTGCCGTGACAAGCGAATCGCCATCGACTGGGGAGCCGACGGACGACTGGACCATGGCTACTATCAAGAAAAGTGGGGTGACAAGGCCGTTAAGGATGTAAAGTACATGCAGGAGCTGGACCGTGAGTTCGCCCGGGTCGTGGCAATCTATCCGGAGCTCTACAGCGACGGCGACCGAGGAAAGTTCGCTATCATCGGGGACGTAACTCCGGACACGCACCTCAAACGGAGGGGCTACGACCGAGAAGACAACGAGGAGTTGAAGTTCCTCACACTACAACTCACCAACTGTATCGAGGTAACTCCGGAGTCCGCGCCGGACCTGTACGACGAGATGCCCCTCGTTCCACGGCAGACGATCCGTCAGTCGAGGGAACACCGGAACCTCGTCCACTCGACGTACGCGGACTATATCAAGCGGTAGGAGGCCACCCAGTAGTCAAGCCGAACAGCGGCAGCCCAGGGTGCTCCAAGTAGCGTACGTCTAGCTGAATCGCTACTCACGACGCTCCGACACCCACTGGTTGTCTCCGTCAACTCGGCTCACCGTCGAGGAACGCTCGGAGGTCGCGCGCACAGTCGACACACAGCAGCACAGCGAGGTCGCCCTCGGGGTCGAGCACGTCGACAGCGCCGTACTCCTCGCCGGGGTCGATAGTAGCGTCACACCGGACGCAGTCGTGCGGTCGCCGGAGCACCTACGACTCCTCCGCGGACTCGTCAGTCAGCTGTGCGACCACGTCGTCCGGGTCGATTCCGTAGACGACACGCGCACGAGCGACGGAGAGTTTCCCGAGTCGGAGATCGCGGACGACGCGCCCGGTGTCGCGGTCCTCGGGGTCGCCGAACCCGCCGCCGCCGGGTGTACGGACGCTGACGACGCTCCCGGGCGGGAGATCGCGCGTCTCCTTCGCGTCGAGTGCCTCCACCGGCTCTCCCTCGTCGTCGACGAGGTACGCGCCGCCGGTCGCCCCGGGCTCGCCACCCGCCAGCCCGTACGGTCGGCGGCTGTGCCGCTCGGCCAACAGACTGAACCGACTCGTGTGCTCGCGGACGCGGATGTCCCGGCGGAGTCCCAGCCCACCACGGAACTCTCCCGCGCCGCCCGTGTCCGGCCGGAGTTCGTACCGCTCGACTCGCAGCGGGTAGGCGGTCTCTAACACCTCTGCGGGCGTGTTCAGCGTGTTCGACATGTGGACGTGGACGCCGTCGTTGCCGTCGCCCGCGCTGTGTGCCCCGAATCCGCCCGCTTCGGTCTCGTAGAACGCGTACTGTGTGCCACCGGCGGCGACAGCACTCGATTCGTCGTTGCCAGTCGATCTGACTCGCGGGTCCGTCCCACCGAACGTGACGTTGTTCATCGTTCCCTGTCCGGCGGCCGGCACAGCTTCCGGGTCGGCCGCAGCGAGCGCGCCGAAGACGGCGTCAGTCACGCGCTGTGAGGTCTCTAGGTTCCCGCCGACGACCGCCGCCGGCGGCTCCGGGTCGACGAGACTCCCCGACGGCGTGTCGACCTCCACTGGTCGGTAACAGCCGTGGTTCGGCGGAATCTCCGGGTCCGTCACACACCGGACGGCGTAGTACGTCGCCGAGACCGTCACCGCGCGCACGGCGTTCACCGGCCCGGCCGTCTGGTCGGCTGTGCCGGCGAAGTCCACCCGCACGTCCGTGTCGTCGATCTCGACGGCGACGCTGATCGGCAGCGGCCCGTTGCCGCGCCCGTCGCTCTCGAGCTCGTCTGTGAACTCGTAGCGACCGTCCGGGAGCTCCGCGAGTGCGCTCCGCATCCGCCGCTCGGAGTAGTCTTTGACGGCGTCCATCGCCGCCGGCACGGTCTCGCCGTGGTCCGCGAGCAGGTCGTGGAACCGCCGTCGCCCGGTCGCATTCGCCGCGGTCTGTGCCCGGAGGTCGCCGCGACGCTCTGCCGGTGTCCGCACGTTCGCCAACAGAATCGACAACACGTCCTCGTTCAGTTCGCTGTCGACGGCTGTCGACACACCCTTTTGATCACTGTCCCCCCGTCCGTGGCCGATCTCGAGCTTCACCGGCGGGACACGCAGTCCCTCCTCGTAGATTTCGGTCGAGGCCGCGCCGACACTGCCCGCGGTCGCGCCGCCAACGTCCGCGTGGTGGGCGCGGTTCGCAGCGAACGCGAGCAGTTCGTCGCCCGCAGCGTCGAAGATCGGCGTCACGAGCGTCAGATCCGGGAGGTGTGCGCCGCCGCGGAACGGGTCGTTCAGCAGGATCGAGTCACCCGGCTGGAGCTGTGAGCGCGGGAACGCCTCCACTGCCGCCGCCACGGAGAACGGCATCGCACCGAGGTGGACCGGCATCGTCTCCGCCTGCGCGATCATCTCCCCGTCCGCGTCGAACAGCGCGGTCGAACAGTCCCGTCGCTCCGTGATGTTCGGCGAGTACGCCGTCCGCACGAGGTCCGCGTTCATCTCCTCTGCGACCGCCTCGAACGCGTTGCGGACTACTTCCAGTGTCACCGGGTCGACTGACTCTCGCTCGTCGTGTGTCGCCGAGTCCACCGACTCTCGCTCGTCGTGTGTCGCCGAGTCCACCGACTCTCGCTCGTCGTGTGTCTCAGAATCGGAGGCGTGATCGTCGCTCACGGTCACTCACCGCCTCCGATTTCGACGATCAGATTCGCGTTGCTGTCGACACGAGCACGCTGTCCGGGGTGGACGACCGTCGTGCTCTCGGCTCCTTCGATCACTGCGGGACCGTCGAGACTGCTCTCCGTCGGCAGCGTCTCGCGCTCGTAGACGCGCGTCTCCCGTTCGCGGCCGTCGAAGACGACGCCGCGTGTCGTCTTCACCGCCGCGTCCGGGTCGCCGTCCCGATCCTCGACGGCCAGCGGGGGCGGCTCGACCACCCGCCGCGCACGGAGTCTCACCGTGACAAGTTCCAGTGGCTCGTCGGGCTCCGCGTGACCGTAGCGTGTGCGGTGTTGTTCGTGGAACCGCTCGGCGACCGTCCCGTGGAACTGCTCGTCTGCCGTCTCGTGGAACTGCTCGTCTGCCGTCTCGTGGAACTGTGTGGTCTCCTCAGGGGTGCTCGCCCCGGCAGCGTCGAGTTCCGCAGTCGCCGGGTTCGGCACTGACACGCGCAGTTCGAACGACTGCCCGGCGTACCGCAGGTCGACCGACCGCTCGAACTGGATCTCCGCGCCGTCTCCGAGGTCGGACCGCGCCTCGCGCTCGAACTCGGCGAACGTCTCGGCGAGCGTCCCGGTCGTCACCTCGGCCCACGGCCGGACCATCGAGGCGGCGTAGTCGTACGTCACGTCGGTGACGAGCAGCCCGAGCGCGGAGAGGACACCCGCCGCGCGCGGCACCACCACCTCCGGCACGTCGAGTCGCTCGGCGAGCGCCGTCGCGTGCAGCGGTCCGGCACCGCCGTAGGCGACGAGCGCGAACTCCCGTGGGTCGTGACCACGCTCGACCGAGACGACGCGGAGTGCGCGCTCCGTGTTCGCGTTCGCCACGTCCAACACGCCCGCAGCAGCCTCGCGCACGCTCACGCCGAGGTCGTCGGCCAGCGGCTCGAACGCCGCTCGCACCGCCGTCGCGTCGGCGTCGAGCGCGTCGGCGACGAACGCGTCCGGGTCGATTCGGCCCAACAGGAGGTGTGCGTCCGTCACCGTCGGCTCCGTCCCACCCCGGCCGTAACACACCGGACCGGGGTCTGCGCCGGCCGACGCCGGCCCCACGCGGAGCGCGCCGCCGTCGTCGACGTGTGCGATGGAGCCACCGCCCGCGCCGACCGTGTGAACGTCGACTGCCGGCACTGCGACTGGGTACTCGCCGACTTCCGTCTCCGTGGAAACCAGCGGCTCGCCGTCCCGAACCAGTGACACGTCACACGACGTGCCACCCATGTCCATCGTGAGCAGGTCGGCGTACCCACCCGTCTCGTCCGCATGGGTCGTGTCTGCCTGCGCGGCGATGTTAGTCGTACCCGCCTGCGCGGCTGCGTCAGTCGTGTCTGCCCGGGCGGCCGCGTCGGTCGTGTCTGCCCGCGGAGCCACGTCAGTCGTGCCTGCCCGGGCGGCGACGTAGCTCGCTCCTCGGACGCCCGCAGCGGGACCAGACAGGAGCGTCTCGACCGGTCGCTCGCGGGCGGCGTCGGCGGCCATCAGCCCGCCGTTCGAGCCGACGATTCTGAGCGGCGCGGTGACGCCGTGACTCTCGAGTCGGTCGGCGAGTTCTCGGACGTAGCTGTCGACGACCGGGCGGAGCCCGGCGTTCAGCGCCGTCGCCAGCGTGCGCTCGTACTCGCGGATCTCCGGCAGGACCGTCGAGGACAGCGAGATCGGCACCTCGACACCCTCCTCGCGGAGGAGGTCGCGGACCCGCCGCTCGTGTGTCGGGTTCTCGAAGGCGAACAACAACGAGACGGCGACACTCTCCACGTCGTCTGCGGCGAGGTCCTGTCCGAGCGCTCGCACCGCCGCCTCGTCGAGTTCGCGGACGACGCTGCCGCGCTCGTCGAGTCGCTCCGGCACCTCGTGGCGACGGTCGCGCGGCACGACCGGCTCCGGCTTCTCCGCGCGGAAGTCGTAGATGTCCGGTCTGGTCTGGCGACCGATCTCTAACGCGTCTCTGAACCCCGCCGTCGTCAGGAGTGCGGTGTCTGCCCACTCGCCTTCTAACACCGCGTTCGTCGCTACCGTCGTCCCGTGACCGAAGAACGCCACCGAGTCCGGAGGAACCCTGGACGCCTCGACGCCGTCCACGACGCCCTCCGCCGGGTTCGCCGGCGTCGACGGCGTCTTGTCCACGCGGAGGCGACCGTCGCTGATCGTCACCAGATCGGTGAACGTGCCGCCCACGTCCGCGCCGACACGCGTGTTCGACGCCTGTGCTGTCGCGTCGCGTTCCATACCTGCCGGTGTCTCCCCACGGTTGTATGCGTTCGGCCCGCGGCACCTGTGGGCTCGTCTCGGACTGTCGACCACGAGCACGTGAACGCGGCTGCGGCACACTGAGCCTCCCGCGTGCGTCACGTCGGATCTGTTCCTTCTGTGTCGATACGCTCGTGACTGTTCCCTCTGTGTCGATACGCTCGTGACTGACAGGAACAGTCGGGATTCGGACTTGTGTGATTCTCACTCTCGCAAGATAGTCTCGGATATATAGTTCGAGATTGTAGTTTCGGAAACTGGTTTTGGCGTACGTGAAAGTCAAACTCGCAGTATTTGCCGGCAAGCCGGAATTCTTTGATAAATACAAGAAACATTGAACGATGTACGAAAGCATTCTGTTCCCAACTGACGGAAGTGAGGGTGCCGACGCTGCACTGTCACACGCGGAAGACATCGCCCAGCAGTACGGTGCGACGCTCCACGTTCTGTACGTCGCACAGCGAGACACCAGTTCCTTCGGAATGGCTGGGGAGGATCACGAGACAGAACACGAGACAGGGATGACAGAGGACCACCACGAGGGGCCAGACACCGGGATGACCAACGTCGCGCACGGAGACGGTGTCAGCAGTGTCGAGCACGGACAGGGGCTCACAGACAGCGTCGCCGAGGTCGTCGGGGACGACGTATCAGTCGAGACCGAGGTCGTCACCGGCACCCCGTACGAGTCGATCCTCGGGTACGCCGAAGAGACCGACATCGACCTCGTGGTGATGGGAACGCACGGCCGCACCGGAGTCGACCGGTACCTGCTCGGTAGTGTCACAGAGAAGGTTGTCAGAACGTCGGACGTGCCAGTGTTGACCGTCCGAATGGACGAGTGACGGACGGCGACAGAGGGCGGTCCGATCTGGCCCCTGAGCGAGCGGTCCGATCTGGCCCCCGAGCGAGCAGTCCGATTCAGCCTCCGCGGGGTTTATGCTCCCCTGTTCGCAAGAATTGCGCATGGATTTCAGTCTCTCGCCGGAGCAACGGATGATCCGCGATCAGGTGCGGGAGTTCGCGGAGGAAGAGATCGAGCCGATTGCACAGGAGATCGAGGACGAACACAGGTTCCCAGCGGAGATCTTCGACCAGTTGGGGGAGTTGGACGTGATGGGTGCGCCAATCGCGGAGGAGTACGGCGGGCTCGGCGGCGGTCAGCTGTTGTACGCGCTCATCACGGAGGAGTTGGGTCGCGTCTCCGGCGGTGTGGGGCTGTCGTACGCCGCACACGTCTCACTGGCGTCGAAGCCGATCGAGATGTTCGGGACAGCGGCACAGAAAGAGGAGTGGCTGGAGCCGTTGGCGACGGGCGAGGAGATCGGAGCGTGGGCGCTCACGGAGCCGGAGTCTGGGTCCGACGCCTCGGACATGGACACGGTGGCGGAGCCCGACGGCGACGGCTGGGTGCTGAACGGCACGAAACAGTTCATCACGAACGCGAGCGAGGCAAACAGCGTGCTCGTGAAAGCCGTCACTGACCCCGACGCGGGGTACGACGGCATCTCCACGTTCGTCGTCGACCCGGACGACGACGGGTTCGAGGCGACGACGATCTGGGACAAGATGGGACTCAACTGTTCGCCGACGTGTGAGATCAAGCTCGACGACGTGTACGTGCCCGAAGACCGGCTGCTCGGCGAGGAGGGCGAGGGCTGGACACAGACGATGAAGACGCTCGACGGCGGACGGATCTCTATCGCCGCACTCTCGACTGGGCTGGCGCAGGGGGCCTACGAGGCGGCAGAGTCGTACGCACGCGACCGCGAACAGTTCGGCAAGCCTATCTCGAAGTTCGACGCCATCCGAGACAAGCTGGTCGACATGCACCGGAAGACGGAGCGTGCGCGGCTGCTCACCCACAAGGCGGCGAGTCTGTACGACGCCGGAGAACGCGTCACCGAGGAGTCCTCACTCGCCAAGCTCGACGCCTCCGAGGCCGCCCGCGAGGTGGCCGAGGACGCCGTGCAGGTGCTCGGCGGCTACGGCTACACGGAGGACTTCTCGCCGCAGCGCTACTACCGCGACGCGAAGCTGATGGAGATCGGCGAGGGCACCAGCGAGATCCAACACCTCGTGATCGGCCGCGAACTCGGACTCTGACACTGTCGGTCACGGCGAGGTCACCATGCTCCCAGGTCACGACACAGAGCCCGACGACTGCACGGAGCCTCACCGTTTCGGCGGGGGTTTTATATTCTCCGGGACGAAGGTGTCGGAAAACGGGACGATGTGAACAGATGGCCTACAACGAGTCGTTGTTGACGGTGACCGCGTTCCTGTCGGCCGGGATCTCCGGGCTGACGGCAGTGTTGGCTGTGACACGGAGCCGTGGTGGTGCGCGCGTGGCGGGCGACGCGCTTGCAGGCGTCGCCGTAGCGGCGGCGCTGTGGGCAGTGACGTTCGGCCTCCGCGTCGCCGCCGGAGATCCGGAGACCGCACGGATCTGGCTGCGTGCGGGACTCGTCGTCTCCGCGCCGATCCCCACCTTCCTGCTCGTGTTCGGGCTCTACCAGACGGGACACACACAGACGATCGACCAGCGAGTCGCGGCCCTGTTGGCGGTCGAGCCGACCGCCGCAGCGTCGCTGGCACTGACCAACCCGTTGCACGGCGCGTACGTCTCGGAAGTGACGACCGTCGCCGTCGACGGCACACCCGCAATCGGGGCCGTTCCCGGGACGTTCCTGTCGGGACACCTCACGTACGGGTTCCTCCTCGGGGGGGTCACGGCGGTGCTGTTCGGGAGTGAGCTGCTCAGAACCCACGGCCCGTACCGCAGACAGGCGGCACTGATCCTCGCAGCCGTCGCCGTGCCGATGGTGACACTGGTCGCGTACCTCACGGACCTGCCAGTCGCCCCGTCGTACGACACCACGCCGGTGTGGTTCGGACTCTCGACGCTGTTGTTGCTGGTGGCGATGCGGACCTACGGGCTGTTCGACATCTCGCCGGTCGCCCACGAGACAGTGTTCGAGGAGATCGACGACGCCATCGTGATCGTCGACGACCGCGACCGGATCGTCGACGCGAACCCCGCGGCGGAGTCGGCGTTCGGCCTCGCGGAGGGGGATCTGAGTCGCCCGGCGACGGACGTGCTCCACAATCCGAGTGGGGTCGAGGCGCTGTTGGCCGAGGGTGAGGCGACACTGACGACGCCCGACGACCGGCACTACGAGGCGACCCGAACGGACATCGACGTCGGGGGCGCGAGCAACTCACACGTGTTGGTGTTCCGCGACGTGACGGACAGAGAGCGGGTCGAGCGTCGCTTCCGAACGTACATCGAGCAGTCGAACGACGTGTTGGTCGTCCTCGACGAGGAGGGTGCCGTCGAGTACGCCAGCGCCGCCGCCGAACGCGTGTTCGGACACGATCCGGACGTGCTGTCCGGCCGCTCGATCTTCTCGCTCGTCCACCCGGACGACCAGTCCGACATCCACCGCGTGTTCCGCTCCGTCACGGACGGCGGCCGCGTCGTCGGTGCCGTCGGCGACGACTCCGACGAGGAACGACAGCCAGCGGACCGGACGGTGGGCGACGCGACGAGTGGAGACGGACGAGAGTCGGAGAGTGCGACCAGTCCCGGCGGACGAGAGTCGGGGAGTGCGACCAGTCCCGGCAAGCGAGCGTCGGACGGGGCGACCGGTCCCGGCGGGCGAGCGTCGGGAGGCACGTCACAGACCGCCGATCAGGCACAGACGAGTGCAGGGGGAGTGCCACGCGACGGCGGGGACGACGGCGCAGCGGACGGCACGGAGCGGGAGCGATTCCGGATCAAACACGGCGACGGCGGCTGGCGCACCGTCGAGGCGGTCGTCGCGGCCGGCGTCGGGGCGACAGAGGACAGGCTGCTGGTCAACATCCGGGACGTGACGGACCGCCAGCGGTACGAGCAGCGCCTCCGCGTCCTCAACCGCGTGTTGCGTCACGACCTCCGCAACGACGCGAACGTGGTGTTGGGGTACGCGGACCTGTTGTTGAAGTCGGATCTCGACCCGGCGGTCAGAGAGCGTGCGGAGGCAGTCAGACGGAAGGCCAACAGACTCGTCGAGTTGGGTGAGCAGGCGCGGGAGGTGGACCGAACACTCCACGCGGAGGGTGGAGAGGCACACGAGATCGACCTGAAACAGATCGTCGACAGCGTCGCGTGGCGCGCACGCGAGACGTTCCCCGAGGCACAGGTAGACACGGACACGCCAGACGAGGTGTCCGCGCTCGGGAACGACCTCGTGGAGTCGGCGCTGTGGCACCTCGTCTCGAACGGGATCTACCACAACGACAGCGAGGAGCCGTGGGTTCGGGTGTCTGTCGACCGCGGGGAGGAGTGGGTTCGCATCTCGGTCACGGACGACGGCCCTGGTATCCCGGAGTCGGAGCGGAAAGTGTTGGACCACGGCACCGAGACGGCGCTCGAACACGGGAGTGGACTGGGACTGTGGCTGGTGAAGTGGATCACCGACAGCGTCGGCGGCGACGTCTCCTTCGCCGAGCGTGACCCGCGCGGCTCCATCGTCACGGTTCAGCTCGCTGCCCCGGTCGACGCGGGTCCAGCGACGGAACAACTCGACACCGCGACGGCTGGCGACGACTCGTGACCGAGGTCGACCGAGAGTCCAGTCACTCACCGCCGCGAGCGACGAGAACGAGCGGCTCTCTGTCGTCCGCGAGTGGTGTCTCTCCGTCCGACGAGGACGACGCCTCGCCACGATGGGACCGCGCCAGCGCGTCGTGTTCCGTGACGACCGCGTGGAACGCCGCCTCGTGAACGGTCCGGCAGGCATCGAGTTCCGTCGCGGAGAGCTCCGCGGCGTCGGCGAACTCCGGCCAGACACGCGACGGAACGCGGAGATAGTAGGCGTCACCGTGGTGTGCGACGAGCGGGTCGGTGCGGAACGCCCGCCGGTACTCGTACACCACGTCGGGCACACTCGGGAGACCACGGACCGACTCCTGAACGCGCGCCAGTGCTGCCGTGAGTGTCTCCGGTGAGAGATCGACCGACTGTGAGACCGCTGCCGTGTCCACTGCCGCGAACGGGGCTGTCGGGTCGACCGGGCCGCTCTCTCCTGTCACGCCCTCCCTCGGGGCGACTACCACCTCACTGTGTCGGTCGACATCTCGGGTATTTAGGCCGACCTAAGATCGACAAACACTTTAGGCCAGCCTAAACGATTGGTGACGATGAGCGACGTGACGCCACGGGCGGTGCGTGCGACCGGAGACGCCGAGATCTGCGTGATCGTGCCGACGATCCGCGAGTACGAGTGTGTTCGGGAGTACGTCGCCAACGCCCGCGAGCACGGATTCGACACGGATCGGCTCCACTTCGTCCTCGTGACGGAGGACTTCTGTGACACCGAGGCGATGCGCGCGATGTTAGACGAGTTAGCGGTGTCCGGTCGCGTGTTCGACGAGAGCGCCCGCGAGGCGTGGTTCCAGCGCCACGGGCTGGAGGCGTACAGCCACCTGATCCCGGAGGCGAGTCACGCCCAGACCTCCTTCGGGCTGTTGTACCTCTGGGACGAGGGGTTCCAGTTGGGTGGGTTCCTCGACGACGACACGCTGCCACACGAGGAGACGGACTTCTTCGGTCGCCACGCTCGCAATCTCGACTTCGCGGGCGAGGTGACCGCCGTCTCCTCGGACGAGCAGTGGGTGAACGTGTTGTACCAGAACGGCGACGAGCACGGGCTGTACCCCCGCGGGTACCCGTACGCGGCGATGGACGAGCACGTCTCGGAGTCGACGGTGCGCGTCGAGCACGGGGAGATCGTCGCCAGTCAGGGGCTGTGGACGAACGTGCCGGATCTCGACGCGGTACGGATTCTGATGGACGGCGACCTCCGTGGGCAGGCGGAGACACGGACGACCACAGACGACTACGGGGAGGACTTCGTCGCCGACAGGGGGAACTACCTCACCGTCTGTTCAATGAACCTGTTGTTCCGTCGGGAGGTCGTGCCGGCGTTCTACCAGCTCCCGATGGACGACAACGAGTGGGACGTGGGGCGGTTCGACGACATCTGGTCGGGGCTGTTCCTCAAGCGCGCCGCGGATCTGCTCGGCAAGCGGATCTACAACGGACGGCCGCTGTGTGAACACAACAAGGCACCACGCTCCACGTTCTCCGATCTCACCAACGAGGTCCACGGGCTGGAGCTCAACGAACACGTCTGGGAACTGCTCGACGAGGTCGATCCGCGACCGCTGCCGACTGACGCCGTCGACGCCTACCGGACGGTGTTCCGCGCGATGGCCGACGCCTTCGCGGAGGGCTCGTTCGACGACTGGGAGAACGGGGAGTTCCTCGTCTACTGCGGCGAGTACATGCACGACTGGCTCGACGCGCTCGCTGCTCTCGACGGCGAACGGGTCGGCCAGCCGAGCGCACGCGACGCCGACACCCGCGACGCGACGACCAGCGAGGCGTCCCCCAGTGACGCGTCCCCGGGCGAGGTGTCTCCCAGTGACGCATCCCCAGGCGAGGTGTCTCCTGGCGACCCGAGCAGTCCGACCGCCGCGTCCGAGGAGACGACGACCGAGGAGGAGTACGTCACCACTGACGACTGAGCCGAGATGACGGCTGAACCGAGAGTGGCACACGCTGCGTGCCCGCTGGCGTGACTGTCACCGCGATTGCACCACACCACACAACCCGACGTACTACACCACACAACCCGACGCACTACACCACGCAACCCGACGCACCACACCACACAACCCGACGCACCACACCACGCAAACGACACACCGCACCACAACACGACACGATGTCAGACGAGACACGATCCACGACAGACGAGACGAGTCGAGCGACGACCGAGACCGACGAGACGAGTCGAGCGAACCGTACCGCGACAGCCGACCGGTCAGAAGCCGGCGACAGCCGGACGGAACCACAGGGGTTAAATCTCTTAGGCGTACCTAAATCCGCTATGGACGGTGACGACGGATCTCGGACGCGGCGGCGGTTCCTCGCGGCGGCCGGGGCAGCAGCGACGGCAGGGTTGGCGGGCTGTAGCGGAATCGGTTCGCGGGACAACCCCGGCGACTCCGCCGCGAGACAGGTTTCCTTCTCCGACTTCCGCGGGTCGGGGCCGCTGGTGGAGTCGCGCCCGGAGATCGACGCGCCGCGCATCGCAGACCTCCCAGACATGTCGGGAGAGCTGATCGTCTACCTCGGCGGCGGGGAGGGCGGCCTGTACCGCGACCTGATCGCGCTGTTCGAGCGGATCTACGACGACTTCACCGCGGTCCCCAACGAGGGTGGCACCGCAGAGCAGGCGAACAAGCTGCTCACGGAGGGCGACAACACCCCGGCGGACGTGTTCTGGTCGGTCGACGCCGGCTCGCTGTCGGTCGTCGCCGACGAGGGGCTGACGGCGTCGCTGTCGGACGAGACAGTCGAGCGTGTCCCCTCCGAGTTCCACCCGGACAACCAGTGGGTCGGCACCGGCGGACGGGCGCGTGCAGTCCCGTACAACACGGAGACGTTCTCCGCGAGTGACGTGCCGGACTCCGTGATGGACTTCCCGGGGTCGGATGTCGTGTCGAACGGGTTCGGCTGGGCTCCCACCTACGGGGCGTTTCAGGCGTTCGTCACCGCGATGCGGATTCTGGAGGGTGAGTCGGCGACGAAGCAGTGGCTCCAGTCGATGCAGTCTGCCGCCTCGGAGTACCCCGACGAGTTCCTCACCTCCAACGCGGTCGCGGACGGCGAGATCGGAGCCGGCTTCGCCAACCACTACTACGCGCTCCGCGTGCGGAGTGCGCGCCCGGACGCCTCTCTCGATCTGGCGTTCACGAAGGGCGGCCCCGGCGCGCTGATCAACGTCGCTGGCGCGGCGCTTCTGGAGCCGAGCGACAAGTCGGAGCTGGCGGAGACGTTCGTCCGTCACCTCCTGTCGGCGGAGGCACAGGAGTTCTTCGCAACCCGGACGTTCGGCTACCCGACAGTCGAGGGCGTTCCGCCGGTCGGCGGGCTCCCAGGTGTCGACGACCTGAATCCGCCGAGTCTCGACCTCTCGAAGCTGTCCGACCTCCAGCCGACGCTGGAACTCATGCGGGAGGTGGGCGTGCTCTGATGGCGGGGGCAGGGAGCGCGTCCGACGGCGGGACCCTCGACCGCGTCGTGGAGCGTCCGCGACGCCTCCTCCAGCAGGTCCGTCGAACGCTGCGGACCGAAGAGGACGGAGAGCCGACACTCGCGGTCGCGCTGTTGGCCGCGGCCGTGTCGGCAGCGGTGCTCTCGCCGGTGGTCTGGCTCCTGCTCCGCGCTGCGGAGGTCGGCCCCACGGAGGCGATCGACCTGTTAGCCTCCGGCAACACGCTGACAGTGCTCACGAACAGCGTGGCGCTGGTCGCGGCTGTCACCGTGGCGAGCGTCGTCTTGGGCGTCCCACTGGCGGTGGTGACAGTCCAGACGGACCTCCCGTTCAGACGGTTCTGGACCGTCGCCGTCGCGCTCCCGTTAGTCGTCCCCAGCTACGTCGGCGCGTTCGCGTTCGTCTCCGCGTTCGGACCGCGCGGCGTGCTCTCGGACGCGCTCACGCCAGTCGCGTTCCAGCTCCCGCAGGTCGCGGGCGTCGGCGGCGACAGCGTCGTCTTACTGTCGGAGTTTCCGACGATCTACGGCTTCGGCGGCGCGACGCTGGTGCTCACGGCGTTCGTCTACCCGTACGTGTTCCTGACGACCCGCGCGTCGTTGTTGTCGTTCGACACCGCACAGCTGGAGGCGGCACGCACACTCGACACCGGCTACTGGGAGGCGTTCCGTCGGATCGTGTTGCCACAGATCGCACCCGGCGTCACCGCGGGAGCGCTGTTGGTCGCGCTGTACACGCTGTCGGACTTCGGCACACCCGCGATCATGCACTTCGACACGTTCACGCGGACGATCTTCGTCGAGCTGAACACGTTCGCGCGGAGTCACGCCACGCTGTTGTCGCTGCAACTGCTCGGCGTGACCGCAGTGATCCTCGCGTTAGAGTCTCGCATCGGCCCGGGGGAGGCGGACGGCTACGGCTCCCGCAGTTCGACGGAGTCGGTGATCGAACTCGGCTACTGGGTCGTGCCCGTGACACTGTCGTTGGTCGGAGTCGTGATCGTGACCTTGGGTGTGCCGGTCGGCATCCTCGGGTTGTGGCTGGTGCGGTCCGGGCCCGGGTACGCGGCTGGCGGACTGGCGTTCGAGTGGCAGTTCGGACTCAACTCGGCGATGCTGGCGGCGGCGGCCGCAGTCGTCACCACGCTCGCGGCGTTGCCGATCGCCTACTACGCCGGGCGGTCGAGTTCCCGGCTCGGCGAGCTGATCGAGCGGCCGACCTACGTCGGCTACGCGATGCCGGGCGTCGTGTTGGGGCTGGCACTCGTCTTCTTCGGCACGCGGTACGCGCCCGGGCTGTACCAGACACTCCCGTTGTTGATCTTCGCGTACGTCGTTCGGTTCCTCCCGCAGGCGGTGGGGGCGACACGCTCCTCCGTGATGGGAGTCGACCGCGCGCTGATCGGCGCGGCACGGACACTCGGCGAGTCACCGAGTCGCGCGTTCCGGCGCGTCACCCTGCCGCTGATCGCGCCGGGGCTGGTGGCGGGCGCGGCGCTGGTGTTCCTGACGACGATGAAGGAGCTGCCGGCGACGCTGATCCTCCAGCCGTCCGGGTTCACCACGCTCGTCAGCTACATCTGGCGGGTGCAGGAGGCTGGCTACTACGGACAGGCGGCGCTGCCCGCGCTGGTGTTGGTCGCCATCTCCAGCGTCTCGATGCTGCTGCTGTTGCGCGGCGAGAATACGGAACTGTGAGGACACGATGGATCACCAACTGGAACCGTGAGGGACACGATGGATCACCGACCGACTACAGACGACGGCCGACTGCACTGACTACACATGACCGACGACAGTTCCACTCCCGACGACCGCACGACAGAGGACCGGGCCGCAGACGGTGGAGTCCTCGACGAGACCGGTCACGACAGCCAGAGCGACGAGCAACGGGGTCGTGACGAGGAGGGAGAGTACGGCCACTGGTCCCCCGAGGCCGAGGCCGATCGGGACAGATACGGACGGGTGTCGACAGATGCCGGTCGGGACCGACACGAGAGAGCGTCGACAGACGCCGGTTACGGCGGACACGAGGGAGCGTCGACAGACGCCGGTTACGGCGGACACGAGCGAGTGTCGACAGACGCCGGTCGAGACGAGAACGCAGACGCGCCGGTCGTGCTCGAACTGTCCGGCGTCGAGAAGGCGTACGGGTCGGAGATGGCAGTCTCGTCGGTCGACCTGACAGTCCGCGAGGGGGAACTGCTCACACTCCTCGGGCCCTCGGGCTGCGGGAAGACGACCACACTCCGGCTGATCGCCGGGTTGGACAGTCCGACTGCCGGGACAGTTCGCGTCGCGGGAGAGACAGTCGCGGGGGAGGGGCGGACAGTGCCGCCAGAGGAGCGCGACGTCGGGATGGTGTTTCAGGAGTTCGCGCTGTTCCCACACCTCTCCGTGGCGGAGAACGTCGCGTTCGGGATCGACGACTGGCCCACAGACCAGCGAGAGGCACGCGTGGAGGAGCTGTTGGACCTCGTCGGGCTCTCGGAGTACGGCGACCGGACGCCGGAGGATCTCTCCGGCGGTCAGCGCCAGCGCGTTGCTCTCGCGCGGTCGCTCGCCCCAGAGCCGGACGTGTTGTTGCTCGACGAGCCGTTCTCGAACCTCGACGTGCGGCTCCGCACCCGGATGCGCGAGGAGGTGCGCCGGATTCTGAAGGCCGCCGGCGTCACCGCCGTCTCCGTCACCCACGATCAGGAGGAGGCGCTGTCGATCTCCGACCGGGTCGCCGTCGTCGACGACGGCCAGATCGAGCAGGTGAGCCGCCCGGAGACGGTGTTCGAACACCCCGAGTCGCGGTTCGTCGCGGAGTTCATCGGTCAGGCGAGCTTCCTCTCGGGAACGTTCAGCGAGGGCCGCGTCGAGACCGGGCTGGGAACGTTCACCGCCGACATGCTCCAAGGGCTGACCGACGACTACGACGGCGCAGCGGTCGACGTGCTCGTCCGCCCGGACGATCTCCGCGCACGACCGGTCGACAGTACCGAGAACGGGAGCGGGATGGCGAGTGCGGGCGGGGACGGGACGGCGAGCGGGGGCAGACACGGAGCCAGCCAGAGCGCTGGCGGAGACGGAGCTTCCCAGAGTGCGGACGGCGGAGCTTCCCAGAGTGCGGACGGCGGAGCGACGACGCCACGGACGGTGTCCGGCGACGGGGTCGTCGTCGGGCGGGAGTACACCGGTCCGTCGTTCGTCTACGAGGTGGAGTTGGACAGTGGCGACGTGGTTCGGTGTGAACACAACCACGCCAGCGAGTTTCGACTCGACAGACGCGTCCGCGTCGACCTCGTCGCAGACCACACGCTGGCGTGGTACCCCGCGAAGTGAGATGGCCCGGCCGAGTGAGGACGATTCTGGCGACAGTTCGACCGCAGCCCGCGCACCCACCCGCTTCGGACTGACGCGGCTGCAGTGGCTGGCGGTCGGGGTGACGGTACTCGCCGCAGTGGTCGCCACGGTCGTGACGACGCGGCTGTTCCCGTTCCACTCGATCAACCACGACGAGGGCGTGTACCTCGGACAGGCGGCGATGCTGACGGAGGGACAGTTGTTCGTCCGTCCGCCGGTCGAGGAGGTGTTCCGGCCGTGGTTCTTCGTCGAACGCCCGGACGGCGCACTGTACCCGAAGTACGCACCGGTGCCGGCTGCGACGTTCGCGCTCGGGAGCCTCCTCGGCAGCCCCCGAATCGGGCTCGTCGCCGTCACTGCCGCCGTCACCGCGCTCACCTACGCGCTCGGTGCGACGCTGTTCGACCGCCAGCGCGGCGTCGTCGCCGCTGCACTCCTCCTCACTGCCCCGCTGTTCCTGATCCACAGTGGGGTCTTCCTCCCGTACGCCGCCACGACTGTCTGGAATCTCCTGTTCGCCGTGGCGTACGTGCGTGCAGACCGCGCGGCGACCTCCGAGACGGACGAAACCCGTGGACCCGAGGCCGGAGCGAGCCGTCGTGTCACCGACCGGTGGGCAGCAGTCGCGGGCGTCGCCGTCGGGGTCGCCTTCTTCTCGCGGCCGTACACGGCGGTGCTGTTCGCCGCGCCGTTCGTCCTCCACGCCGTCTGGTCGCTGTGGCAGCGCCGCGACCGCGCGACACTCCGCCGCCAAGTGATCACCGCCGTCGGCGGGACTGCCGGTGTCGCGGCCGCGCTGGGGTACAACGCAGTCGTCACGGGCGACCCGTTCCTGTTCCCGTACCAAGCGTTCGCACCGCTCGACGGGATCGGATTCGGCGAACGCGAGATTCTGGGGTACGAACGCGACTACACCGTCGGACTGGCGCTGCGCGCGAACGCTGCTGTCGTCTGGCAGCTGTTCACACGGTGGGTGTCTGGCGGTGCTGTCGGCACACTGCTCGCAGCGGTCGGCCTGATCGGACTTCTCCGCGACTGGCGGAGATCTGCCGGAATCCTCCGCGAGTGGCGCGGATTTATTGGGGTCTTCGGAGAGGGGCGCGGACCCACCAGCGACGGTGGTCAGCAGTCGACTGCAGGAGCGCAGTCTCCACCGCCGGTCGTCACACGGCACCGCCTGTTGCTCGCGGCGACACTGGTGACAGTAATCGGCGGCAACGTGGCGTTCTGGGGTAATCTCAACGTGCTCGGGGACCTCGGCCGGGTCGGTGACGGGTTGATCGCCTCGCTGGGGCCGTACTACCACTACGACCTGCTCGTCCCGACGGCGGTGTTCGCCGCCGACGGACTCCGTCGCCTCCGACAGCGCACCACGGCGGCCGTGGCGACCAGACGCCGCGAGGACGGTGACACCGACGGCCAGTCGAGCGGTCTCGGCGGCTGGGCACTCTCTCACAGCACCGCGCACACGGTCGTCTCGCTGCTCCTCGCCGTCGCAGTCGTGACGGCGGGCGCGGCAGCAGCAGCACAGCCAGTGACGCGGAACGCGAACGCGACGGAGACGTACCGGTCCGCCTACGAGCCGTTCCTCCCGGGTGTCGGTGACGGCGTCGACGACTCACTCGAACCGACAGCTTCGACAGACGCGCCGCCGCCGTTCGACAGCGTCGGTCGCCCGGCGTTGTCGACGCCGGCAGACGCGGTCGTCACCCTGCCGCGGCTGTTCGGCGACTGGCTCGTCCACCCGTACCAGCCGCTCCGCAACGATCCCTGCTTCGACGGCCAGACGGTGTACGCGCTGCGCGGCCGGCCGTTCGCGGTCGCCGACGCTTACCCGGACAGACGGCTCTTCCGCTACGTCTCGCGGGGCGTCTGGAACCCGCAGGCCGGCGCGACGGTCGACGCCTCCCTCCAGCCGGTCGTCCGCCGGGAGGGAGAACGGCTCCGCCTGTCGCTGTCTCTGGGTGTCCCACGCGAACCGGAGTCCGTCTCCGTCCGTCTCGGTGACGACGACGGACAGGCGTACTACGGCGTCGACTACACACACGACGCGGGACGCACCGAGTCCGCGCGCCTCTCGTTGGCCGTCACACTCGACGCGACGGCTGCCGCAGACGACAGCGCACGCGTCGAACTCCGTGGACCGGTCGTCCCGGTCGGACAGGACAACATCTCCGTGTCTGACCGGGACACGGTGACGCTGACCGTGTTCCTCGACGACGGAACGGGCGCGGGGTTCAGCTACCGACTGGAGCTCCCGGTCGACGTGAGCGACGGCCGTGTCCGCAGCCTGTCGCCGCTCGTCTCCGTCTGCCGGAATCCGACGCGGTGTGACGGGGCGTCTGGCTACGTGCCGGACGCCGCCCGCGAGGGTGTCGTGGTCGAACAGTCGCTCCAACGAGTGAGTCCCGTGGTCGAACAGTCGCCTCGACGAGTGAGTGCCGATGACGACCAGCATCTCGTCGACCGTCAGCTTCTCCAGCGGCGATCACCTCGTGTGGCCCGTGACACGCGAGTACGACAAGCTCGTTCGGGACGACATTCCCGCCGTGATTGAGGCGGACGGTGAACGGCCGGTCACCCACCGCGTCGAGGGGGACGCCTACGAGCGTCGGCTGGCGGAGAAGCTCCGCGAGGAGACCGAGGAGTACCTCGACGACCGAGACCCGGCCGAGCTCGCAGACGTGCTCGCGGTGGTGGACGCGCTCGTCGACGCGACCGGTCGTGCGGAGGTCGAACAACACCGCTCGGAGAAGGCGGCCGAACGAGGAGAGTTTGCCGAGGGAGTCGTCCTCGAACGGGTGGAGTCGCCACCGGAGTGAGATTCGGCTGTTCGACCGCGCTAGCCCGCGTCGACCGGAGATCACCGCCACGCCAACGCGAGCCGGCTGGGTTTGCTCGCTCGATAGTTAGATATTAACACAGAACCGAATTGTCGTTCAGAAGACTTACGACGGAGTAGCACCTTGTACGTCTCGTGTAGAGCAGTGGTCGCGCCGTTTCTCGGCAGCCACCAGTTCGGAGTCACGATCATGGAGATAACACACACACCCACACACGAGTTCGACACCGACTCGCCGTCGGTGTTGTACGTCGGCGGCTCGGAGACGGCACGGGCGTTGGACTCGCTCGGCCCGACGGTCCGCTACCACGAGCCGCCCGATCCGGCGGCGGCGTTGTCGCTCGTCGGACAGGTCGACTGCGTCGTCGCGGAGTACGACCTCGGTCGGACGACCGCCCTCGACCTCTTCGACGCAGTCCGCGAGCGGTCCGCACACCTGCCGTTCGTGCTGGTGACGACCGGCGACGAGACGCTCGGAGAGAGCCACGACGAGTCGGCGTCGGATCACGCCGCGGTCGTTCGGGAGGCGTTCCGGCGCGGCGTCACCGGCCACGTCGTTCGCGGGTCGGGGGCGACGTACGCGACGGCACTGCGAGACCGGATCGAGGTCGCAGTCGAGCACGCCAGAGCGGAGCGAGAGCGGCTCCGCGCACGGACGGCTGTCGACACGCGCCCCGAGCCAGTCGCGGTGGTCGACGACGACGGGCAGTTCTGCTACGTGAACCGTGCGTACTGTGAGACGTTCGACCGCCGGGAGGATGCACTCCTCGACGAGCCACTGTCAGTAGTGTTCCCCGAGGGTGTCACGGAGCGACTTCGCCGGGCGGCAGCCGACGCCGCCGACGAGCCACAGTGGTGTGAGGGCTGTGTCTGCCTCCGTGGTGACGGCACGGCGCGCTGCTGTCGTGTCGTCGTCTCGCCGCTTCCAGACGGAGGCTTCTCGTTGCTCGTCGCATCCGACCGTGACCGCGTCTCGCTCGGCGACGCCGAGTGACGCCTCGTCGGGGTCGGACGCTCACGCGGCGTCGTGTGACGACAGTCCAGCCGATCCGCAGTCGCCAGTGATTTTGTCTGCGGGGCACCAACGGCGACCGTGAGTATCGACGCCGACGACTTGCCGGCAGGGTGGCGCGTGTGGAACGAGGAGCGAGACGGACGCGTGATCCTCGCGTACCGACCGGACGTGTTCGACGCGGACGCCTTCCCGGCGGCGTGTCTGCCGACGATCTACGTCTCGAACGGCTCCCCTCGACGGCGACCCGGCGCTGGCGCGCGTGCCACAGACACGTGGCAGGTCACGCTGTTTCTCGAACCGGAGGTGGAGGCGACGACGGCGCAGTTCGACGACCGACCGACGGCGGTCGAGGGAGCCGTCGAGACTGCGAGACGGTTCGCAGACGGCGAGGTCGACTACCGCGGAGCCTACCAAGTCCCCCGAGAGTCGTACTTCGAGGAACTCGACCGGCTGGTCGGTGGCGACGACGCGAGTGACTGATAGTGATTACTGCGAATAGTTTCATGGACGGCGTCGAAAAATCGACGGCTCAGACATTCTGATTGCCGACACGAGTCACCACGGCGGTAAAGACTCGCAGTAATCACTATGATACGGTCGTGCGTAGTGATAGAGAGACGAGCGCATACCCCCGCCTTCCCGTGAGTGAGGAGTGTTCCGACGCTCTGTCGG
>CAKZQY010000012.1 GCA_937142015.1 uncultured Halobacteria archaeon | reverse complement strand
AGCGACGTGATACCGCCCGATACCGCAGAAGTCACGGAAAACCACTACGCACGACGGTATCAGTCGTCCAGCGCGGCCACCTCGGCGTGTTGTGTGCCGACACGTCGGTCGAGGAAGTCGTCGAGCAGTTCCAGCGACCGGATCTTCTGGTCGATGTCGGTCGAGCCGTGGCCCTCCTCGCCGAGTTCCTCGTACTCGAACGCCTCGCCTTCCTCGTACCCGGCGTCGATCAGCGCGTCACGGAGGATACGCGCCTGCGAGACCGGGACGCGCGGGTCGTTGACGCCGTGGATGATCAGCAT
The DNA here is from genome assembly GCA_937142015.1 of uncultured Halobacteria archaeon. GTDB lineage: Archaea > Halobacteriota > Halobacteria > Halobacteriales > Haloferacaceae > JAHENP01. The sequence goes on along the minus strand of CAKZQY010000012.1, from coordinate 19,795 downwards.
CGGCATGTCGATGTTCTCGACGTACTCGACGGGACTGCGCTCCTCGTACAACTCTGGGTTCTCCTCCATCGTGCCGAGGTTCTTGATCATCAGCTCCGTCCGGAAGTGTGGCAGGGTGTTCTCGTACATGTCTTCGAGGTCGCTGAGACCGACCCACGTGATCCCCGCCGTGTAGAGGTCCGGGTACTGTACCATCTGCCAGTTCGCGGAGAAGCCCCCGTAGGAGCCGCCGTAGACGACGACGCGGTCCTCGTCCAGCCAGTCGTACTTGTCTACCACGTACTCGACGCCCGTGGCTACGTCGCCCTGCTCGGCTCCCCCCCAGTCTTCGTACAGCGCCTCGACGAACTCTCGGCCGCGGCCGGTCGACCCGCGGTAGTTCACCTGTAACACGGAGAACCCACGCGAGAGGAGGAACTGCGTCCGGTAGTTGAACCGCCGGGTGTCGCGGGCGCGCGGTCCGCCGTGGGGGTTGACGATCAGCGGCGAGGGACGCGTGCCGGCGTCGAACAACAACCCCTGAATCTCGTACTCCTCGGACGGCTCGTGCTCGACGGCTCTCGCGGGAGTCTCCGGGACTCCGTCGGAGTCGAATCTGATCGTCTCCGGCTCTGCGAAGTCGTCGGGCTCGAACGGCCCGTACTCCGCCTCCATCACGACCGCCGTCTCGTCGGTCTCCAGATCGTACGCGACGAGTTCCGGTCGCCGGCTGGCGGTGGTGTGGGACAACAGCAGCCGACCGTCTGCGAGTTCCTCCTCGACTGCGTTCGTGACACCGTCCGCCACGTCGAGTTCACGCCGGTCGCCCGTCTCCACGTCGTAGACGACCGGCACATCGACGGCACCACGACTTCGGGTCGCGACGAACTTGTCTCCGTCGCCGAGGAAGTGACTCGCACCCTCCTCGTACTCGCCGCTGCCGTACCACCGCACCTCGTCGGTGTCGAGATTGTAGAGGCCACAGCGACCCAGATCCGCCGTGTTGTCGGCGACCAGAATCCGGTCGCCGTCCGGGTGCCAGTCGACGGCCTGTACCTCCGCCCCGACCTCGCCGATCTCCAGATTCCGCGGGTTCGACCCGTCGGCGTCGGCGACGTACACGTCGTAGTTCTCGTAGTCGTCCGTCTCGTTCGTCACGTACGCGATCCGTTCACAGTCGGGTGACAGAATCCCGCTCGCCACCGCACGCTCGTAGGCGGTGAGCTTCTCCGTCTCACCCGTGTCGAGGTCGTGCCGGAACAGGTTCATCTGACCGTCGCGGGTCGACGACAGGAGGAGCGTCTCGCCGTCCTCACCCACGTCGTGGAGGTACACCTGCGCGTCCATCTCGACGATGGTCTCCGTCTCGCCGTCGAGTGACATCGCGTGGATGTCGTGTTGCTCGTCGCCGTTCTCGTCGCGGTGGTAGAACAGCCGGTCACCGTCGGCGCTCCACTGGAAGCCGACTTTGACCGACCGGGGAACCTCGCCGTCGCTCAACTGCTCTAACGATTCCGTCTCCGGGTCGAGGAGGTAGAGCTCGTTGCGACCGCTGGTATCGTAGTAGAGGGCAACCGTCTCGCCGTCTGGGGACACTGTGGGTGCCGCCAGCGTCGGGAGTTCTGCGAGTTCTCGCAGCACGTCGTCGCTGTCGTCCGTGTCTGACATGCAACTGCCGGTGTGGCCCGACCGGACGTAAATGTTGCCAGAACGTTTCTTCTGTAGCGAATCTGGTCGGTGTGTGAAGTCGAACGCGTCCCACCCCGGTCTCTCGACGCCGGATCGACGGTCTCGCCGTCACCACTGGGCTACCACGTCATCTCCCACGCGGCCGCCTCGTCGTCGTGGGGTGTCGTCGTCTCCAGCTGGACGAGGCCGTCTTCCGGACCGAACTGTCGACCGATCTGCTCGAACACCCCTTCGGCGAAGACGGGTGCGAACGGGAACCCCTCGGTGATGCCGACGTGAGCGACTCTGTCGCCGATGTCCCGACACGTGTAGTTCCCTGCTGGGTTCTCCAGTTCGCTGTCTCTGAACGCCTCGCGGTGCATCTCCTGTACCGTCTGGAGCGCCGTTCCGACCGTGTCGGTGTCGTCGGGCCACGGGACCGCACGCGCGGACTCGACACCACCCTTCTTCATCGTCGCCGCCCCGACGGTGTCGTTGATCTCGGCGAAGGCGGCCGCAACGTCGCCAGTCCGGTACCACTTCCCGGGGTCGACACCCGAGAGGTGGTTCTCGAATATCTGCCGCACCTTCTGTTCGAACACCGGTGACACCTCGCCGGCGCTCTCGACGAACGCGACGATGTACCTGCCGTCTGCCTGTGAGTCTGGATCGTACTCTGTCACGTCCCGGAATACACGGTTGTCGTAACTAAAATCCACTGACAGTGTACAAGACAAATTAGATGCGTCCGGTCGGGTGTGAACAGAACTGTCGTCGATACCCTCAGTCCATGTCTGCGAGCGGGCCGAAGTCGTCGACCGGGAGCACGGAGTAGTCCACAGTCAGGGTGTCCTTCGTCGCACGAATCTTCCCGACGAAGGTGGAGATCTGTTCCAGCGAGCCCTCCAGAATGAACAGCTCCATGCAGTGGTGGCCGCCGACGTGGCTGTGGAAGTTCGAGACGACGGTCTCCTCGTGTTCGTGACGGAGGTGCATCATCTTCTCTTCCACCGTGGTCGTCTCGTAGTCGAACACGACCGTGACGACGCCCATCAGGTTCCGTCCCTCCAGTTTCTTGTCCTCGAACTCGCCGAGGAGGTTCCGACTCGCCTCGCGGATCACCTCGCTGCGACCCGTGTAGCCGTGATCCTCCGAGAACTCGTCGAGTCTGTCTAACAACTCTTCTGGCATCGAGACGCTGACGACGACCATGTAACAACTCGAACGCCCGGAGTTGTTAAGCATTGGTGATCGCTCTGGGCAGTGCGACCGCGTGCGGTGACGCCCCGCGCGGTGTTCTATCGGGTTCGTTATACGAAGTCTGACGTTACAGCGAACAGAGAGGACACAGTTGGTCGAGTTCGTGCGTGACGCCAGCAGTTGGTCGAGTTCGGGTGTGACGCCGGCAGTTAGTCGAGCGCGGTGGGGTGGTACCACTCGGATCACTCGTTACAGTCACAGAACGGTTCACCGCGGGGGACTTCGTCGAACGGGACAGTCGTCTCACACGCGGGACAGCGGAGTTCGACAGTCGCAACCACCTCCGGATCGTCGCCGGCGATGACGTCCTCGGCCGCGACGAGCCGTCGGATCACGTCGGACGCCTCACTCGCCGCGTACGACTCCAACTGTGCGATGCGCGAGTCCGGCCAGTCAGTGGTGGTAGTAGTCGTCTCCCGGTGTTCCGCCAGACAGTCGGTGAGGTGCGTTCGGACGACACTGTAGGAGACGAAGTCGTCGAGCAGACTGTCGACACGCACACCGCCGTCGACGAGCAGGTCACGGACCTCCGCTGCGACAGCCGCGTCGTCGGCAGTGAGTCGTTCGTACCGCGAGACGGCCTCCTCGCCCCGCGTCGCCATGCCGACCGTCTCCATCTCCGCTCTGAGCATCCGCGCGTTGAGCCAGTCCGCGAGTCGTCGGTAGCCCATCCGGCCGTCGGTGTCGTCCGCCTCCCCGTGCCAGCGGTCGACGAGCTCCGCTTCGAGGTGGCCCAATCCGCGGTCGTCGAGCACCCGACACACCTTGCAGCCGTGTGTTGTCATCGACTGCCGATTGTGAGGCGACGGACAAGTACTCACGGGAGATCGAAAACGACGCTGGCGGCCCGTCGGTGACTGCCCGTGACTCCCCGATGGGCCTCTGTGACCGGTCGAGACCACCCAGCGAGGAGACCGCTGCAGGAGTGCCGACTACAGCGCCTCGTCGGGATCAGTACGGTAGTAGTCTTCCAGATCACTGTCACGCTCGGTGACGACGATGTGGTCGACAGTGTCGATACAGTCGTACTCGCGGATCTCGGTGACCATCTCCTCGACACCGCGCAGCGTCGGTGCCATCCCCACCGCGTAGATGTCGTACGTCCCGATCCCCATCGTGACGTGCCAGAACGGGAGGTCCGCGATTCGCTCGAACGCCTCGCGCTTGTGACCGGGGCCGTCCGAGGCAGCGACCGAGATTCGGACGATCTCCCAGCTGATCTGCTCTGGGTCCAACAGGAAGAACGGCGTCGTCGCCTCCATCAGCCGCGTGACTCGGTGGCGCACCCCCTCCGCGGTCATATCGTACCCCTCCTCTTCGAGACGCGACGAGACCTGCTGGTAGGACATCCGCGGGTCCTCCGACAACGCCACCAGAATCCGACTGTCTAGCTCGTCCAGTTCGTCGAACTTCGATCCTGCCATGTGTACACGTACTGGCAGCGCGTATTAACACTGTTGGGGTCGCGTGTGGGACGTGCTCGGAGAACTTCCCGCTCACTCCCTGCGGTGTCGGGCGGTTGAGAACCATCAGCGTGATTGGAGGAGTTCGAAACGACTGGACGGCGGTGTGCCTGAACGGCTCCGAACTGGCTGAGTGAACGTGACAGATGTACGTCTATCACGAGCTGACGCGGTAGGGTCTGCTCTGTCGACGAGACGACGGAGGCTCGACACGTCGACTGTCAGCAGAGACCGAACGCTTCGACCGACGACGGAGGCTGGGCGCTTCGAGTATCAACAAGGATCGAGCGCTCCGAGTGCTGTGAGAGTTCGAACAGTTTGCCTGTCGTGAGCAGTCGAGGATCTCACGCACGTACGTGACAGATGTACGGTTGTCAAGAAACGGCTGCTCGACGACCCGAGTCGGCGGCTCCGGAGCGAACGCGCAGGCCGAGAACGCGTGTGACAATGGCTCACAAGAAGCCAGTCCACGAGTTTGTCTTCCAAACTCACGGTGGTCCGTGAGAAACACCCGTGTGTGTTTTTTGCAGTCTGTCAAAAACCACCGTATATTGATACAGCCAATACGTATTCTGTATATTTCTCACTTCGAAACGGGACAATATGGGTCGTTGGCTGTCGTTCTCCGGATCGTCGTCCGTCGTGTCTGCCAGAAGGTCGACTGGCTAGTCTGGTGGCCCGTGTCAGAAGGACGACAACGAGGTTCCAGCAGAACGGGAGCTAGCGAGAGGAGAGCCAACGAGAGGAGAGCTAACGAGAGGAGAGCCAATGGAACGACGAGAGCGAGTACAGATCGAGACAGAAGACGGGAGCCGACTGAGGAGACGAGAGACGAGAGCCGACTGGAGACGAGACGCCACGGAGCCGGAATCGGCAGAGAGAGGCGGTCGGCGCAGACCCGCGGCGCAGTCTGGGTCGACTACTCGTCGCCGTCGTCAGTCGGTCCGAGCAGGTCAGTCAGCTTCGCTCGGTCCGGTTCGGGGTACGTCTTCGGGCTCTGGCGCACGTCGTGGCGCGCCCACGTGTCGGCCTGTTCGAGAGCCAGCGTCGCCGGATCGAGGAACGGGACACCGACCGCAGACTCGATCTCTTCGTGTCGCTGTGCGAACGAGAGGCTCATACAGCCCGGGAACAGCGCCTCCGCGCCGTCCTCTTCGACCGCCTGTCGGCCGACGCGGATCATCCGGTCGACCAGCTCGGACGACTCGTGATCGATCGACTCCACCGGCGCGTCGACGGACCGGACAGAGACACACCTGTCTGCGAGGTGGTGTTCGTGTGCCTGCTCGTGGCTCGTCGGAATCGTCGACTGGAGGATCGTCAGCCACGAGAACCGATCCGCCACCTGTGCGGCGGTGCGAATCGTCGTCTCTGCGGGCCCGACGACCGGCACGTCGAGCAGTTCGCGGAGCGACCGGAGCCCGGGGTCGCCGAAACAGCCGATCACGATGGCGTCGAACTCCGCGGCGATTCTGTCTGCCGTCTGGATGGTTCCGACGACGGACCACGCCTCCTCGACCGCGCTCTCGATGCTCGTCGGCCCCGGACCGTCCGCCTCGACGACGGTGACGGTGACGCGCGGCGGTGTCAGTTCGTTCGCAACTCGTTCACGTCGCTCGCGCTCCTCGTCCGGCAGTCCTACGCCCGGGACCAGATAACAAATCTCGGGCACGGGTCACCTCCGCCTCCGAACGGCGTCTCGGGCGTCACGCAGCGTCGCCACCACGTCGTTCTGTGCCCGCTTCAACTGGAGCGCCAACAGCCGTGACTCGTGGTCGTCCAGGATCGGGAACTTCTGTGCCGGCGCGTACCGCGGCACCGGGTCACGGCTCACCGCGGGGTCCTGACTGAACTGGCCGTCGCGGACGAGGTAGAGCCGCGTGAGCACCCGCGAGAGCTCCGTGATCACGTCGTTCGCCACGGACGACTCCACCTCGCCGGCGTCCACTGCCGACTCGAACGCCTCGAGTTCGGACTCGACGGCCGCGAGCGCATCGACAGTGGGTCCGAAGTCGAACCAGTCGCCGGCAGCCTCGTCGTACTCGTCGAGCCGGTCGGTGATCTTCTGGATCGTCCGTCGGTGGTCGAACGGGAGCACGTCGGCGGTGAGCACCCGCGTGAGCGCAGTGGCGTAGACGGCGATGTCGCGCCGGAGCTCCTCACGACCCGCCGTGTCGAGCGTGTCCGTCGAGAGGTGCCACGCGTCGGAGTTGCCGCCGCAGCCACCCACCTCGTGGTAGCCGCGACGGTCGCGTTCCTCCGCCGGGATGTTCGACGAGAGCATGAAGAAGCCCGTCACGCCGAGATTGTCGAAGGAGTAGTCACCCGCACGGAACGGGAACTGCTCACTCGACGGCGCGCCCGTCACGTCGTCGATTGCGCCCGTCACGAGGTCGTGAGCCTCCGGACACCAACAGGACATGTCCGTGTACTCGGTCGCGTCCTTCGAGCCCGGGGAGTCCATGTTCACCTGCGCGACACAGTTGTCGGCGATGTCGTGGGCGAACTCGTCGGCGTACCACGTCGAGCCGGCGTACCGACCCGTCGAGTGACCGGGCCACCACGCGATCCGGAGGTTCCGGTCCAGTTCGTCCGCGAACTTGTCGAAGACGCGCGCACACTCCAGCAGGCCGGCGTCACCAGTCGCGTTGTCGGTGATCCCGACGAACCACGAGTCGTAGTGGCCGTGCAACAGCACGAACTCGTCCGTGTCGGTCTCTTCCGCCTCGACCTCCGCGACGACGACGGGACACTCCATCCAGTCCGTCGTGAGGTCAGTCTCCAGTTCCACGTCGATTCCGTCCTCCGTCGTCGCCCACTCGATCAGCTTCTCCCCGTCTGGGTTGTTGACGTTGACAATCGGCACGTCGGGGATCTTGTCGCGCTCCTCGTACGGCGGCGCGCCGCCCCAGACCGGGGTGGCGATGCCGCTGTGGGGCTCTCGGTCGTGTTCGTGGACCGCGATCACGCCGACCGCGCCCTTCTCTGCGAGGACGCGTGTCGCACGGATCGAGAGACTGCCGGCGCGAGTGATCGCAACCTGTCCGCTCAGATCACCCACGTCGTGGTAGGGGCCTCGCGGCCCGTCGTCGCCGCCCGCAGTGATGTCGTCCTCCGCCGAGCCGACGAACGTGACCGGCCCGGAGACGGTCGTCGACGCGGAGAAGGCGACCGTCTTCACCGGCCCTGTCTCGAACGGCCGACCGAGAACGTCGACACTCGCGTCGTGTGGCTGGCTGATGTACAACTCTGGCTCGTGTCGCTCGTAGTCGACGCCGAGTGACGACAGCCTGTCACAGACGTAGTCTGCCGCCGCAGCCTCGTCGTCCGTCCCCGTCACCCGGGTGAGATCCGAGAACCGTTCGAGCAGCGCCCACGGCTCCTCTAGGGAGATCTCCTCGACGACCCGCGACTCGAGTCCGCCGAGTGATCCTGTGTCTACCTGCTGTTGGCTCATGCCACCCAGTACTGCCGAGTCCTCATACAAAATTGTTCGTGTATCGGCGTTCGGTGCGGGAGACCGGACTGCGCTCGCTGTTCTGTCCGGTGCCTGCCTGTCGTCTCACAGAATCACCCGCCGGAACCGTCGGGCGTATGTCAGACCCGACGGCACAGCCACGGTGACGGGCAGCCCACTTCGACAGGCCGGCCACAGTGGCTCGCTCTCGACGGGAGGCGTGTTCGTCCGACAGTCTGGGTTCGGGTACGGCGTCGTCGGGTGCCACGTCGGCAGTCTGGTGTGATCGGTAGCTCTACTTCAATCTGCTGGTGACGACCGTTGCTCGAACGGCGAAAGAAGCGGGCCGTCGTCGCAGACGGCGGCAGAAGTGTCTCCGCCCACGGCGGTTCACTCGTCGAACACCGTCGGATCGGGTCGAACACCCACACCCGGGCCGTCGGGGACGCGGAGCGTCGGCGCAGTCGGCAGCGGCGCGTCGACGGGGTCCTCGGCGAGCAGGTCGCCGACCAACTCTGTCGCCGAGGAGAGCTCGGGAACCACAGCCCCGAGGTGGCAGTTGAGCGCGACCGCCAGCGACGTGCCGAAGGCGGTGACCAGCGTGACTGGCAGCCCCGCAGCGGCACCCACACGGGCCATCGTCACCAGCTCGCGCACCGAGCCCGTCTTGGCGAGCTTCCCACAGAAGCCGGACACCGCGGCCTGACCGTTCGTGAGTCGGCGCACGTCGGCGAGACTCCCGGCCGCCTCGTCGGCGAACACCGGAACCCCGTGGGTCGTCCGCAGGCTCCGCAGGTCGCCGACTGCCTCCGGAGCGACGGGCTGTTCGAGGTACTCCAGATACTCCGGGTGAGTTAGCTCGTCGATCACCCGCGTCGTTCGCTCGACACTCTCCCACCCGGTGTTCGCGTCCACTCGGAGGTGGACCTCCGCTGGCGACGCGCGCTGCCGGAGCGTACCGGTCACGGCTTCGATCCGCTCGGTGTCGCGGGCCACGTCGCCGTCGGCTTTGATCTTGAACGTCCGGTAGCCGCGCTCGTAGCCGGCGGCGACACGCTCGGCGACGGTCTCGGGCGACAGCGCGCCCACGGCGGACGCACACGGTAACTCCGTCCGACGCTGGTCGCCGAGCAGCGCGTGCAGCGGCACACCCAACTCTCTCGCCCGGAGGTCCAACAGCGCCGCCTCGACTGCCACCTTCGCGCCCGGGTGACCCGGGAGTCGACCCGTCAGGCCGCGGAACTCGGCCAGCGCCGCTGTGGTCGACAGCCCCTCGATCCGCGGACACAGCTCCTCGCGGGCGACCCGCTCCATCGTCGCTGCGGTCTCACCCGTGAACCACTGTAGCGCCGTCCCCTCGCCGTACCCCGTCGCCTCCGCCGACTCGATCCGAACGAACACGTGGTGTGACGGCCCGTGCTCCTCGTGTGAGGTGGGGAACGACTCTGCGAACAGAATCGTCTGCCCACTCACTGTGGTGGCTTCGATCACGACCCTCGCTGGGACAGAGTCGTACATTACTGTTGGGGCTCCGGCCGTTCGAGTGGGGTTCGCTCGCCCGAACGCTGCGAGCAACCTCGCCCGGTAGCCGAAATTTTATATATGGTTCTCTGATCGGCACAATCTTTATATGACACTGCTCGTTACGGTGTGGCGCACCAATGAGTGACGGAGACGAGAGTCACACAGAGACGCGTCGGGAGTTCGTGAAAGCGGCAGCAGGGACCACAGTCCTCGCCTCGTTCGCTGGCTGTGCAGCACAGGACGACAGCGGCGGGAGCGGCGACGCCACGGCGACCCCGGTGGGGTCGGCCGACGAGACAGTGTCCTTCGAGGGGTTCGAGGTGCCGGCCTCGAACGTGCAGCCGGCGAGTGAGCTGTCCGGCGAACAGGAGATCGACGAGCTCTCGCTGATCGTCAACCCGCCGAAGAACACGCCGAACGACCACGAGACCAGCAAGGTGTTCGCCAAGGAGGCCGCGAAGCTCGGACTCGACATCGCCGTCGAGACGAAGACGTGGCCCTCGCAGGTGGAGACCGTCTGGTACGGCGCGGACTGGGACATGACGTTCTGGCAGATGGTCGGTCGTCCCTCGCGGCTGGACCCGGACGAGTTCCTCACCCAGATGTTCCACCCGGACTTCCAGTCGGGGTACAACTACTACTTCTGGGAAGACGAGGAGTACACGGACGTGGTCGAGACACAGCGGCGGGAGCGTGACGAGGAGACACGCAAACAGAAGGTGTACGAGGCCCAGCGGATCATCAACGAGCGTGGTCCGTCCACCTTCCTCATGTACCCCAAGAAGACCATCGCGTGGAACGGCGCGAAGTGGGACAACATCGTGGAGCTCAGCGGGATGGGGGCACGCAACATGCTCACCTTCTCGCAGATGGAGCCGACGACGGACGACACGCAGTTGGTGGTCTCCGGCGACGCCGAGATCGAGTACATCAACCCGTTCCAGCAGTCCGGCGAGATCGACATGATGCAGAACCGGATGCTGTGGGACCGGCTCGTCTGGCCGGACGAGAACGCCCGCCCGCAGCCCCGGTTCGCCACGGAACTGAACTGGAAGGACGACACCACGCTCGAAGTGCCGATCCGCGAGGGCGAGACGTTCCACGACGGCACGGAGATTCTGGCAGAGGACGTGAAGTTCAGCTTCGACGTTCACAACCAGTTCTCCACCTACTACTCGGGCGCGGTGAAGCCGCTGGCGAGTGTCGAGGTGGTCGACGACTACCGGCTCCAGTTCAACATGAACTTCCACTTCGCGCCGTTCCCGCTGACGGGGCTGGGGCGGATCGGGATCGTTCCCAAACAGAAGTGGGAGGAGATCATCGACTCGAAGATGGAGAAGGAGAACCCGATGCTGTACCAGGAGGAGACGCCGACCGGCTCCGGACCGATGCAGTTCGAGAGCTGGGAGCAGGGCAACGAGACGGTGCTCGTGAAGTTCGAGGACCACTTCGATCCGATCGCCTACGACGAGCGTGTCACGCGGATCATCCCGAGTGCGCAGACCACGCTCTCACAGCTCCAAGAGGGGACCATCGACCTGCTGGGCAACTACAAGGGCGACAAGAACGTCCTCCAAGAGAGGGTCGACGCGAGCGACAGCTTGGAGATGGCCGCGACGACGACCGCCGGCTTCAAACAGATCTCCTACAACTGCGACAAGCCGCCGTTCCACATCGACGCGTTCCGGCAGGCGATGGGACACCGGTTCGACAAGGACCTCATCGTCGACCAGATCTACAGCGGGTGGGGCGAGAAGGCACCGAACACCCCGACCTCGACGGCGCTGGAGTTCTGGCACAACGAGAACCTCGAAGACCGCGCGTTCTCACTGCAGAAGGCGGCCAACACGCTGGCGCAGGCGGGCTTCGTCTGGTCGGAGGGTGACGGGAAGCTGTACCTGCCGGCCGACAAGGCGACCGTGCCCGACGAGGAGATCCAGTACACCGAGACGCCGAGCAACTGACAATGGGCAAAAAGGAGTTCGTCGTCCGCCGGGTGTTCCAGCTCGTCGTGCTGTACCTGGCAATCGCGTCGATGTTGTTCTTCCTCTTCCGGGCGGCCCCGGGGAGTCCGTTAGCCACCTTCATCGGCACCGGGTTCACCCAAGCCCAAGAGGAGGCGATCAGAGAGAGCTTCGGGCTGAACGATCCGCTGTGGCTCCAGTACCTGAAGTTCCTCAAGAACGCGCTGTTGTTCGACTTCGGGCTGTCGTACACGACCAGCAAGCCGGTGATGCAGCTGGTCGGCGAGCGCGTCTGGAACACGCTGGTGTTGATGGGGTCGTCAGTCGTGTTGGCGTACCTGTTCGGCGTGCCGTTCGGGGCGTACCTCGCGTGGAACCGCGGAGAGCTCACAGAGCGGGTCGGCGTCGTGTTCGCGCTGGTGTCGCGGTCCGCGCCCGTCTTCTGGACGGGTATCCTCGGGATCTGGCTGTTCGCGCTGGAGCTGAACCTCGTCCCAGCCGGGTCGATGACCTCCCCGGGGGCGACGTTCTCCTCGAAGTTCGCGCTGTACACCAGTCTCGACTTCTGGCACCACGCGATCCTCCCGGCAGTCGTGCAGGCGTTCTACTACTACAGTCTCCCGGCGCTGTTGATGCGCAACAGCATGCTCGAGGTGATGAACGAGGACTTCGTCGACTTCGCCGAGCTGAAGGGAATCTCCGACCGGATGGTGATGTTGCGCCACGCCGCACGGAACGCGCTGTTGCCGGTCGTGACGGCGTTCGCAATCGCCGCGGGGTACGCCGTCGGCGGGAGTGTGATCATCGAGACCGTCTTCGCGTGGCCCGGCATCGGTCGTCTGATGGTCAACTCCGTCGTGGCGAACAACTACCCGGTCGCACAGGGGACGTTCCTCATCCTCGCGGTGCTGGTACTGCTCGCCAACTTCGCCGCCGACCTGGCGTACGGTTACATCGATCCGAGGATCACGTATGAGTGAGACAGAGTCGATAGAGGGGACGACAGCAGCGACAGACACCGGCGGTCGAACCTCGTTGCGCGAGCGGGTCGCCTTCCTCAAGGAGGACAGGCTCGGATTCGCCGGGGTGATCGTGCTCACGTTCGTCGTGGTAGTGGCCGTGTTCGCGCCGGTGATCGCGCCGTACGACCCGGCAGCGACGGACTACTACGCGTCGTTCGAGCCGCCGAGTGCGGCACACCCGTTCGGGACGGACAACGCCGGTCGTGACATCTTCTCACAGCTGGTGTACGGCGCTCGCCCGGCGGTGCAGGTCGGGCTGTTCAGTGCGGCCGCCGTCGCGTTGATCGGGATGAACGTCGGTCTCGTCGCGGGCTACTACGGCGGGCTGATCGACGACGCGCTGATGCGGCTCGTCGACTTCGCGTACGGCATCCCGTTCACCCCGTTCGTGATCGTGCTGGTCGGGCTGTGGGAGCCGTCGCTGTGGACCATCGTGTTGGCGATCACACTGCTGTTGTGGCGGCAGACGGCACGCGTCGTGCGGTCGGCGGTGTTGAACCTCAAAGAGAAGCCGTTCGTGAAGTCCGCGCGGACCGCGGGCGCGAGCGACCGGCGGATCATCTACCGTCACATCGCGCCGAACGTGTTGCCGCTCACGTTCCTCTACGGCAGCTTCGCCATCGCGTGGGCCATCCTCACGGAGGCGTCGATCAGCTTCCTCGGGTTCGGCGACCCGGACGCGACGACGTGGGGCCAGATGCTGCAGGCTGCGCTCCAGTCGCAGGCGCTGGCCCGTGACGCGTGGTGGTGGTTCACGATGCCGGGTCTCGCTATCATGGCGACGGTGATCAGCGCGTTCCTGATCGGCCGTGGCTACGAAGAACAGCTGAACCCACAACTGAAGGAGTGATTCGTGTGAGCGCTGCGAGACACGACGGACGACACTGCTCGACACGACGAGTGAGACTGCTCGACACGCCCCAATCAGCACGACGGACGACACGACGACACGACAGATGACACTACTCGAAATCGAAGATCTCCACGTGACGTACGAGGGGGACCCGGACGTAGCGGCGGTCCGCGGCGTCTCGCTCTCCTTGGAGGCGGGTGAGACGCTGGGAATCGTCGGCGAGAGCGGCTGTGGCAAGACGACAGTCGCACAGGCGATCATACGCGCGCTCCCGGACAACGGCACCGTCACCGGCGGGTCGATCACCTTCGACGGGACGGACCTGTTGGCGCTCTCACAGGCGGAGCTCCGAGAGCGTCGCTGGGACGACATCGCCATGATCTCACAGAGCGCGATGAACAGCCTCGATCCGGTGTACACCGTGGGTGACCAGATCCGCGAGGCGATTCAGGCACACCGGGACACGAGCGACGACGAGGCGATCCAGCGCGCCCGCGAACTGCTGGAACTCGTCGGCATCGACGGTGACCGAGTCCACGACTACCCACACCAGCTGTCGGGCGGGATGCGCCAGCGGGCGATCATCGCTATGTCGCTGGCGCTGGACCCGAAGCTCGTGCTCGCGGACGAGCCGACGACCGCGCTGGACGTGATCGTGCAAGAACAGATTCTCTACCGACTCAACGAGCTCCAGCGGGAGCTCGGCAGTTCGATGCTGATGATCACCCACGACATCAGCGTGGTCGCAGAGACGTGTGACAAGGTGATCGTGATGTACGGCGGCGAGGTGATGGAGGCCGGCTCCGTGGAGGAGATCTTCGACGACGCCCACCACCCGTACACGCTGGGGCTCCAGAACGCGTTCCCGAGTGTCGAGGGTGATCGACGCGATCTGGTCTCGATTCCCGGGTCGCCGCCGGACCTCGCCGACCCGCCTGCCGGCTGTCCGTTCGCGGCGCGGTGTCCGTTCGCCACCGACGTGTGTAGCGAGCCGCTGCCGGAACAGGAGGTCGACCCGGGCCACCGTGTCCGGTGTCACGAACCGGTCGAGTTCGCGGAGATCCGCGAGCGATCCGGCGAGAGACGCCTGTGGCAGAGCGTGGGGGCGAACGCACGATGATCTGCACCGCTCGGACGGCTGTCGGAACCGTACGACGAGTGGGACGACTGCACTCGACACGGAGGGAGACAGATGAGTGACGCGACCGCACTCGACTGGGAGTACGACGGGCCGGTGATCGAGGCGGAGGGGTTGTCGAAGCACTTCCCGCAGGAGAGCGGGTTGGTTCACTCGCTGCTCGGCGGCGAGACGAGCTACGTGAAGGCGGTCAGCGAGGTCGACGTGGCTGTCGAGCCGGGTGAGACGGTCGGTCTCGTCGGCGAGTCCGGCTGTGGGAAGTCGACGCTCGGGGAGGTGTTGATCGGTCTTCAGGAGCCCACGGGCGGGACGATCAGGTTCCTCGGCCGGGAGCTGTCGGCGATGGACGACACGGAGCGACGGGAGTTCCGTCGGAACGTCCAGATGATCTTCCAGGACCCCTACGAGTCGCTGAATCCGCGCTTCTCCGTCCGCGAGTGGGTGCGCGAGCCGCTGGAGATTCACGGCATCGACGACAAACAGCGTCGTGTGGCACAGGCGCTCCGGCGTGCGGAGCTGACGCCGCCGGAGCAGTTCCTCGATCAACACCCCCACGAGCTGTCCGGCGGACAGCGCCAGCGGGTGTCCATCGCTCGCGCGCTGGTGTTGGAGCCGCGGTTCGTCGTCGCCGACGAGCCGGTGTCGATGCTCGACGTGTCTGTCCGGGCGAGTATCCTCTCGCTTCTGGAACGGCTGGTCGAAGAGCTCGACATGGGCGCGCTGTACATCTCACACGACCTCTCGCTGATCCGGCAGATGTGTGACCGGACGAACGTGATGTACCTCGGGGAGATCGTCGAGCACGGGCCGACAGAGCGGATCGTGCGCGACCCTCAACACCCGTACTCGCGGGCGCTGCTGGACGCCGTGCCGGTGCCGAACCCCCACGAGAACGTCTCCGAGCCGCCGCTGTCCGGCGAGCCGCCGGACCCGGTCGACCTCCCGGAGGGGTGTAACTTCGCGCCGCGGTGCCCGTTCGCCGCCGCGGAGTGTGCCGAGGAGCCGCCTGTCGACGCCTACGTGGACGACGACGGACTCCGCGAAGCCGCCTGCTGGCGGATCGACGAGATCGCTGCCGACGCCGTGCCGGACGCAGACCTCTCCGTGGCGAGCGACCACTGAAGCCCCGACGGTCTCGCCGGACTCTGAGCGACATATCTCGGCTCTCCTCAGCCGAGCGACTCTCCGCACCGCCCGCCGCTCGGCTGAGGAGGGCTACGCCCCGCCGAGATAGGGGCCGCTCGGAGCCGGCGAGACCGTCGCCCCTTCGATTCCACCCCATTGCGCGACCGCGACTGCACAGCACCGCGACCGCGACCGCACAGCACCGCGACCGCGACCGCATTCCTCTCGACCTCCCCAGCCTCACCGCGGTTGCCGGCGACACGTCCGCGCGGCATGAACGCCGCGCTGGTCGCCGGCAACACGGGTTCCCTCGCGCGCGTTTCTCGCACGCGCCGAGTGCCGTGGCTGGTTGGGGTAGTGACTACCATTTCATTCAACAAAATGTAGAAGATAAGTAACAATATAATCAAGAACATCTGTGGCATCGAATACCCGTATTTCGGCCCGTTCTGGTTACAGGTGCCCGTTCGTCGCTCGTGAGGGCCTACTCCCAACCTTCCGCAGGTATCGACTGCTGCAGATGAGCCACACCGAATTCGACCCAGTGTTCGCAGAGAACCATCCGGAGTACGTCACTGACCAATCGAAGCTCGATAGGTAGCCATTCACCCGAAGTCCGCCAGCGACGCCGAATCCTTCTCGACGTGCTCGAAATCCGCCCGGTCTTCGACGGGGGTGTCGACCTCGGCGAGACGGGGGACAGCGTTTTCCGCCATCTGATAGAACGTGTCGTCGAGTTCGATACCGACCGAGTCGTAGCCGAGCGCCTCCGACGCAGCGATCGTTGCGCCCGAACCCACGAACGGGTCGAGAATCGTTCCCTCCTGCAGCGGCAGGGCAGCGTGACACAACTCCCGCATCAGGTACTGTGGCTTCAGGTTCGGGTGGGCTTCTCTCTCGTCGGGAGTCTCGGCAGGGTGTGCGTCCCTGACGATCTCGGTCTCCTGTTTCGGTGTCTTCCCGTCTTCGAGAAGGTCAGTGAACGGCCGCTCGTCGGATTCGCGGCGGAGTCCGCCGGTCTGCCACCGTTCGAGATTCTCGACGAGCCGACCGTCGAACGGCTTCCGGTACAGGAGCCACGGCTCCCAGTACACGCGCGGCATCGAAGACACGTCTCTGAACTCCGGGTGGTCGTGTGCGCCTTTCGGCCGGTCACCGCCACGGAGCGTCTTCGTCTCCCGAACGAGCACGTCACGCCGTTCCAATCCGGCGGTATCGAACCCGTTCGACACGTGGTGCATCAGGAGCTGCGTGGACGCGATGAACACGTACCCGCCCGGTCGTAGCTTCGATTCGAGCACCGTACCGAGCTTGCGGAAGAACTCCTCCAACATCTCCTTGTCTTCCTCGTCGAGCACGGTGAATCGAGGCAACGGCTTGCGTTTGTTCCCGTCGAGTTCCGCCGGAATACGCCACACCCCGCCGACACCGTTCCGCATCTTTTCGACGTTCTTTTCGGTAAATTCGATGACGCCGTACGGCGGGTCGGTGACGACAGCGTGGAAGTGATTGTCGGGAAATCTCTCTTCGAGAACTTCGAAACAGTTCCCGTTGATCAGCTCGTAGCTCATTGCTGGTGCAACACCTTCGATGAGTCCTACTCGCTCGCCCTCCCTTATGAATGTATGTGATTCGAGGTAAACCGAGGTAGTCAGTGTTATATTGTAGGCAGTAATAAATCACGTCGTGGTAGACCGACGTAGTGAATGACAAGTCACGCTGCGACTGATGCCGGATACATCAAAGGATCGAAGCACCGCATGGCCGTGATGCGGCGTTTAGCTGAATCACCGGCGATCCCGAAAGAGATCAAGACGGACACTGACCGGCCGTACTCTCGTGTGTCGGATGCGATTGGCGACCTGCGCTCGGAAGGACTTGTCGAATTACTGGTGCCAGACGATCAGAAGAAGGGACGACTGTACGCGTTGACCGACCGTGGCGAAGCCGCGTGGGAGTTCATGATCGAGAACAACATGGTTGACAGTTGACATCTTCTCGGCGTGAGCGCGGCGGAATATCTCGTTGTGTCGGTCGCCCACATCGGACAGGACGCTCGCGTCGATAGCGAGTCCCACGTCACCCGCGGTCCCGCAGCCTGTCGAGCCTGCCGTCGGCAGCAGCGAGCGGCGCACGACCGACTCCGGCGACTAGTACCAACACGTCCGTAGGAATCTATAAACCCCCACACAGAGAACCGAGAG
This sequence comes from uncultured Halobacteria archaeon, assembly GCA_937142015.1. Taxonomy (GTDB): domain Archaea; phylum Halobacteriota; class Halobacteria; order Halobacteriales; family Haloferacaceae; genus JAHENP01. Next base: position 2,138 of record CAKZQY010000012.1, on the reverse strand, counting down.
CTACGGTCGTTCAGATGTTCGAGGCTGCACTCGTCGCTCTCGGCGCGCATCTCGTTTCGACTGGCGTCTCCGCCGGCACGTCACTCACGGCGTCGAAAGCGCGCGACCACTTCCGAAAGCACAGAGCCGACACCGAGTTGGACGACATTGCAACCGAATTCAACGTGGCGCTGTACGACGCCGTCGGTGAGATCGACGGTGTCGAAATCGCGCCCGACGAGGATGTCACGACTCCCGAGGCGCTCGTCGAGACGACCGACTACTGGGACGAGGTGACGACGGAACTGTACGACCTCGCGGCGGACGACGAGCCGGAGGCGGACACGGACGACACCCCGGGCGAGGTGCGAGCGGCGACGGGGACAGTCGACGCCGACGCGGACGACGTGATCCGGCTGGCGTTCGCAGACGAGGAGGAGGCAGTGACCGCGGTGGCGGCAGCCATCGCCTCCGTGGCGGGAGTCGACCTCGGCAGCGAGCCGCGCGTGGAGCGTGAACTCCGGCAAGCGGTCGCTCGCGCGTACCGCGAGGCGCTCTCGACGTTCTTCGAGCGCATCCGAGGGACGAAACTCGCCGACGAACTGCTCGCGGAGGCGTCACGCGAGCAACTGCACGAACTCCGCGAGGCTGTCGACCGACTCGACACGCTCGTCGAGCGGTACGACACGCCGCAGTTCTACGACCTCGTCGACACCGAGACCGAGCGTCTGGGACCACTCGTCTCGGTGCTCGCACCCCAGCATCTGGATTTCGTCCCGCGGCCGGAGCTGGAGGAGATCGACGATCCACAGCGACTGCTGGTGCTCGGTCCCGGCGGCTCTGGAAAGTCACGACTGCTCGGCGAGTTGGTGGAGCGACACGCCGAGGAGGTTGCACACGTCGTCAGACCGCGCGAGGAGTACGCCGATCAGGAGTACCTCCGACGCCTCCGCAACGAGCAGTTCGACGGCGACGTGCTGCTCGTCTGGGACGACCTCCACGACGCCTACGTCGGGACCGACGGCGCACTCCTCCGGAACACGGTCGCCGAACTGGAGGCTGCGGTTCCGAGTGACGCGGAAGTGCGCGTCTTCGCGGCGGCGCGTACCGAAGAACGAGATCGGCTCCCCGTCGACCCGGATCGGCAGGCGATCACGACGCCCGTGTGGTCCGATCTCCAGACTGTGGAACTGGAACTACTGTCACCGGACGTTCTCGGCGGCATCTTCGCTGCCGCGCTCGACAAGCTCGAAGTCGAGACGACAGAAGAGGTGGCGGCAGAGTTCCTACAGAAGGCGGTCGAAGTCGATCCATCACCGCTGTACGTCACGTCTGTCGTCGAGACAGCAGAAGACGAGCTCACCGAGTCGGACGTGGAAGAGTTGCCCGAGAGCGCGCTGGCAATCTGGCAGGATCAGTACGAGGCGATCAAGGAGGGCGACGACTACGGACAACTCAGGCTCCTCTGGGCGTTCGAGATGCTCGAAGAGGTGGGAATCACCACGTACGAGCCGTTCCTCGAAGGTGTCCACACGCAGGTGTTCGATGGACAGCAGATGATGTTCGAGACTGCGGTCGACGAACTCCACGGGCAACAGTGGTTCGTGGAGGTGACGACAGACGACGAGTCCTCGACACGGTACGTGATGCACGAGGTGAAGCTGACGGCAATCGAGTCGAAGACAGCAGACTGGATACACGAACTCTCGGAGTTCGTCCGCGAGGGCGTGTCTCCGAGGTACCTGCCGAATGTCGACGAGTTCGAGCGAATCTGTGTCGGACAGATCGGATTGTGGCTGCACTCGTCGGAGGTGGGTGGCTCGAACGACCTCGCGGAAGACCACTACGAGTTGATACTGGACGAGTTCGACAGTGCGGACGAGGTCACTCACTACAACTACGCTGTGCTGTTGGCAGAGGAGTTCGGAGAGCCGGAGGAGGCGGCCGATCACTACCAGCAAGCCCTCGACGCCGACCCCACTCTCGCCGAGGCTCACTCCAACTACGCTCTGCTGTTGAAAAACGAGTTCGGAGAGCCGGAGGAGGCGGCCGACCACTACCAGCAAGCCCTCGACGCCGACCCCCAGTACGCCGAGGCTCACTACAACTACGCTCTGCTGTTGAAAAACGAGTTCGGAGAGCCGGAGGAGGCGGCCGAC
>CAKZQY010000011.1 GCA_937142015.1 uncultured Halobacteria archaeon | reverse complement strand
TTTTATTTAATTGTAAAATTCTTTATAAAGATTTTTACAGACCGACACACAGCGATTTTAACAATCCTTTATAAATAAAAAAGAAAATATGAACACGGGTATGCGGATTGTTGCAGAGGAAGAAAGTATTCTAGGATATAAATACAAAGTAAAAAAAAACTATCATCAAATTTTGATTGTTTTGTACAAATAGAGGGCATTGGATCAGAACCGGGAACGGTCCTCTTTGCTAAGAGATCAATATTTCCGTACGAGGAGAGTTTTTCTATCGAACAGTTTAGCCAAGCTCGCCGGTCAGTGCTCCGGTGTGGACGCCTTCTCCAGCGAGCCACGGAGCGAGCGTTCTCCGTAACCACTGATCCAGAACAGTCGGACAGTCTCAAGCTGGAGATCGATACAGATCGGATGTGAACTGGCCCTCCGAGGCACCGGTACGGTTCGAGAGTCCGAGAAGAGCGACACGGCAACAGCCGAACGGCGACTGGCAAACACACGGGACGTAGTCGCCGCTGGAAGTCTGTTGCTGCCGTTCGTACTCGTTGCCGACATCTCTGTTCCATCGTTCGCACGACTGTTTGGAAGCGACCAGTTGGGTGGGATTCGCTTCGGGCTCACCGGCATCAGACTGGGTGTTTGCAGTGCGGTCTCCATCGTGACCTCCTTGCTCGTCATACGGTCGTGCGTAGATCGTTACCACCGACGACTGACAGGGGGCACCGCAGCGACGTGATACCGCCCGATACCGCGACAGTCACCGAAAATCACTACGCACGACCGTATCAGACGTAGGTGGCAGTGAACGTCCCACTCGTTCAGTACCGTCCCGATCACAGTCCTCACCCACCAGAAGCTCTCGTGTACCGCCGTCACACAGAGGGTGACCCTCAAGTACCAGCAGATACAACCAGCGTTACAGCCAACTTCATGTACGAACACGACGTGATCGTGGTCGGTGCGGGCGGCGCGGGACTCCGCGCGGCCATCGCCGCCCAAGAGGAGGGAGCCGACGTAGCGATCGTCTCGAAGCTCCACCCAGTGCGCTCACACACCGGCGCGGCGGAGGGTGGGATCAACGCGGCCTTACGCGACGCGGACTCGTGGGAGGATCACGCGTACGACACGATGAAGGGGTCGGACTACCTCGGAGACGCTCCGGCCATCGAGACGCTGACCCAAGAGAGCCCGGCAGAGGTTATCCAGCTCGAACACTGGGGGATGGCGTTCTCCCGGGACGACGACGGTCGCGTCTCGCAGCGTCCGTTCGGGGGGCTGTCGTTCCCACGGACGACCTACGCCGGGGCAGAGACGGGCCACCAGCTGCTCCACACCATGTACGAGCAGCTCGTCAAGCGCGGCATCGAGGTGTACGACGAGTGGTACGTGATGGATCTCGCGGTGACGGACGAACAGCGGCCCGCAGACCGCACGTGTCACGGCGTCGTCGGCTACGACATCCAGACGGGCGAGATCTCCGGGTTCGAGGCGCGTGACGGCGTGATCCTCGCCACCGGTGGACTCGGACAGGTGTACGACCACACCACCAACGCCGTTGCGAACACGGGCGACGGCGTGGCGATGGCCTACCGCGCCGGCGTCCCTATCGAGGACATGGAGTTCATCCAGTTCCACCCGACGACGCTCCCCTCCACGGGTGTGTTGATCACGGAGGGCGTCCGCGGCGAGGGAGGGATTCTGTACAACGAGGACGGCGAGCGGTTCATGTTCGAGTACGGCTACGCCAACAACGACGGGGAGTTGGCTTCCCGCGACGTGGTCTCGCGTGCCGAGTTGACGGAGGTCAACGAGGGTCGCGGAATCGAAGACGAGTACGTCCACCTCGACATGCGTCACCTCGGCGAGGAGCGCATCCTCGACAGACTGGAGAACATCGTCCACCTGTCGAAGGACTTCGAGGGCGTCGACCCGCTCGAAGAGCCGATGCCAGTCAAGCCGGGCCAACACTACGCGATGGGCGGCGTCGAGACGAACGAGTTCGGCGAGACCGTGGTGAACGGACTGTACGCCGCCGGAGAGTGTGCCTGTGCGTCGGTCCACGGCTCCAACCGGCTCGGCGGCAACGCGCTGCCGGAGCTGATCGTGTTCGGCAAGATGGCCGGCTACCACGCCGCCGGCCGCGACATGGGCGAGGCGGAGATCGAGACCGGCCAGCGCGGCGACTACGAGCTCGGCGAGGTCGACGCCGGTGTCGAGGTCGGCGACGTGCAGCCGGCGGGTGACGCGGTCGCAGACGGGGGCGTCGCTGCCGAGACCGGCGGCGGCAGTCCGGAGGAGGTGGTCAGACGCGCCGTCGAGACACAGGAGGCACGCGTCGAGCGACTGATGTCCCGCGAGGGCGGTATCCAACACTCCACCGTCCGCGACGAGATTCAGGAGACGATGACCGCCCACGTCAACGTCTTCCGCGAGGAGGAGGGCCTGAAACAGGCGCTCGCAGACATCCGCGAGGCGCGTGAGGACTACAGAGACGTGTGTGTCTCCGACCCCTCCCGGACGTTCAACACGGACCTGATCCACACCATCGAGACCCGCAACGTGATCGACCTCGCAGAGGCGATCACCCTCGGGGCGCTCGCACGCGACGAGTTCCGTGGCGCACACTGGCGTGCGGAACACACCGAGCGGAAGGACGACGAGTGGCTGAAACACACGCTGCTGTCGTGGAACGGCGGCGATCCCGAACTCTGGTACCGGCCGGTCGTGCTCGAAGGCGAGAACAAAGCGTACGAGCCGAAAGTGCGGTCGTACTGAGACCGTCGACTGAACGTCCACTGCGACTGTCGATCACGCGTCTCGACTCGGTCGGTCGAAGAACCGTTCGGCAGTCGCAGCGAGCACGGACACGGTCGTCTCGACGTCCTCCCAGCGGATCGTCTCGTCCGGGAAGTGAGCGGCCTCCACGCTCCCGGGACCGAACAGCACGGTCGGAATCCCGGCGGCAACGTAGTGACGGGAGTCTGCGCCGTACGTCGCCCCAGTCGGCTCGGTGTCGTCGAGGGCCGCCGCACGCATCGCCGACTGGAGCGCCTCGACAACCGGCTCGTCTGTGTCGGTCTCGGCCGGTTCGAACTGGACGGAGAACCGCTCGAAGTCGGGCGGGTGCGCCGAGAGCCACTCGCTGTCGGCGACCACCTCGTCGAGTCGCCGTTCGAACAGTTGTTCCACGTCTGTGACGGTCTCACCCGGGGCGACGCCGATCCGGAACTCCGCAGTGAGCTCCGCGGGGACACTGGAAGCCCACGACCCAGCTTCGACGGTGCCAGCGACCACCGGCCACGGGTTGTCGAACCGCTCGTACAGCGGGTGCGAGACCCGTTCGGCCCGCTCGGCTTCCAGCCGCTCGAAGGCGTCGTGAATCGCACGGAAGTGCGGGAGGACCGACTCCCCGCGCCACCGCGTCGCCGCGTGTGCCGACCGACCGTACACGCGGAGTCGCTTCATCACCGTCCCCTCCGTGGCTGTCACCGGTCGGAGCTCCGTCGGTTCGGCGACGACGGCGGCGTCGCGCTCGAACGGGTACGGGTTCGACAGCGCCGCCGACGCCGCGCCGATGCCGCCCGCCTCCTCGTCGACGACGGACTCGACTACGAGTCGCCCGTCGACCGCGGGGTCGCGTTCGCGCAGTTCGACCGCCGCGAACAGACACGCCGCCACCGCGGCCTTCATGTCCACCGCGCCACGGGCTGTGAGCGTCGTCTCCCCCTCCCCGGTCTCTCCCCACGTCGGCTCGAACGGGTCGCTGGACCACGACGCGCGCTCTGCCGGCACCACGTCGCTGTGACCGTTCAACACGAGCGTGGGGCCGGCGTCCGGGTCGCCGAACTCGACGACACCGCCGACACTCGGACGGCCGGCGGCGTCGATCTCCGTCGGGTCACTCGGGAACGACGGGTGCTCGGCGAGTCGCTCCGCGTCACCCTCCCACGTGTGCGTCTCGAAGCCGAGCGCGTCGAGACTGTCGTGGACCCACTCTTGAACCGGCTGCTCGTCGCCCGTGATCGACTCGAACCGGAGGAACTCCTCGACGAACGACCGCCGCCCGGCGTCCGTGGTGAGATCTGGTGGCACGACACGGGGCTACCGGACCGTGGTACTAATACTGTCGGCTATCGTTTCACGAGCGATTCCGCCACGACGGGTGGAGCCAGTCAGTCTCGTCGAGCGGCTACGTGGCTGCTTCCAGCCCGCGACTGACATCCGCGAGAAGGTCAGCCCGGCGCTCGATGCCGACGCTCAGACGGACCAGTCCCTCGTCGATGCCAGCAGCGTCGAGTTCCCGCGCCGAAAGGTCCTGGTGGGTCATCGCGGCCGGCACCTCGACGAGGCTCTCGACGCCACCGAGGCTCTCTGCGATCGTGAACGTTTCCATCGCGGCGACGAACGATGTCGCGGCCTCGACGCCACCGTGCAACTCGAGGGCGACCATCCCGCCGAAGTCGGTCATCTGTCGTGCCGCGACATCGTGCCCGGGGTGGGACGGAAGTCCGGGGTAGTACACTGTCTCGACCGCCGGGTGGCCGTCGAGTTTCTCTGCGACCGCACGGGCGTTCTCGCAGTGTCTGTCCATCCGTGCCCCGAGCGTCTTCGCGCCGCGTCGGATCAAGAAGCACTCGAAGGGGCCCGGGATTGCACCCCGCGTGTACTGGATGCGGGCGATCCGCTCGCCGAGGGCCTCGTCGTCGGTCACGACTGCACCAGCGATGGCGTCGGAGTGGCCGCCGAGGTACTTGGTGAGCGACTCCACGACCACGTCAGCACCGATCTCTAGGGGCTGCTGGAGGACGGGCGAGGCGAAGGTGTTGTCGACGGCCAGCACGGCGTCCGCGCCGTCGGCCACCGCGGCGACGGCCTCGATGTCGGTGATCTGGAGCAGGGGATTCGTCGGGCTCTCCGCGTAGACGAGAGCCGTTTCCTCGCGGGTCTCAGCCTGAACCGCCGACGGATCGGTCATATCAACGTGTGTCACCTCGACGCCGTAGCGTGGGTAGACATCTGTCAGCAGGTCGTGTGTCTCCGCGTACAGCGAGTCACCAGCGACGACGTGATCTCCCGCCGACACCAGTGAGAGTACGGCGTCGACGGCCGCCATGCCGCTTGCGAAGGCGCTGGCGTGTGTGCCGCCTTCGAGTTCTCTAAGCACGGATTCGAGATCCTCCCGGGTCGGTTCGGACATCCGGGAGTACCTGTGTGGCCCACCGAGATTGGTCGCAGTTTCGTACTCGTAGGTCGCGTTCGCGTAGATTGGCGTCGTCAACGCGCCGTACTGATCGGCGTGGTCGCCTCCGTGGATGCCCCGCGTATAGAGATCCCCGCAGTCGTCTGCTCCGTTAGTTGCCCGCTGTGCGTCGGGATGATCGGGGTCGTGGCGTGCCTGGTCGCTCATTTCCCGGACGTTGGCCGGGCACCGTAGTGATACTGTCGGCTGAAAAATTCGTGAACAGTCATCTTCCAGAAACCGAGTACGAGTAGCAGAAACGCTCTCTAGATTTGCCATACCACTGCCACCGTCTGAGAGCAGACTGGAACTCCTGTTGAATCTTATCAGAGATACCTGTCTGACATAACTCCGTCTCACCTAGATCAATCCCACAGCCCTGTGAGCTGCTCTGCATCTTGGCTACACTCTCCGCGAACCACAGGGATGGGAGTTGTGGTTGACCTCCTCCCACGGCTGAAGACCGTGGGATTCCCACGGCACCGCACCGCTCGGTTGGGAGTGTCAGGTTTGCAGTCGTGGTCGACACGACCGGACTGCTGGCGGGGCCAAGCCGCCGTTACTCCTATCCCGACGTGGGATTCCACGTCCTTCAGGGCGTGAAGGAGGTCAATGCTGGCCGACTCGCGGCGTGGCTTGTCTCGTCGCGCGCCACGCGCCTCGCGGTCGTTTCGGCGGTCGCACACGTACTCACCGCGGGTGTTCGACAGAGTTCCGACCCTCGTACGGCATCCACAGTTACGGTCTGTGAATCGTTCGTAAACAGTTTAAACGTCTCTCAGAGCGTCGTGAAGAGTCAGCCGACCCCGAAGAGAGCGGTAAAACGAGCGTGAACTGACGCGAGTGTGGCGAAAAGAGCGCGAAGTCGTCCCAACGAACGATCCCTTATACCACCCTCCGAGCAGTTGCACCGAGTGGAGCGATCCACCGTGTCCACGACCGACTCCCCGTTCCCGTTCGCACGCACCGCGAGAGAGACGCTCCCCTCCCTCCGAGCCGCCCTCACGGAGCGTCTCTCGGTCGACAGCTCGGCCCTCCTCGCGCCCGTCCGGGCGACAGCGTTCTGGAGCGCCGCCCTCCTCCCGCCAGTGTACCTCCCACTGCTGCTCCGCGGTGTATCCGCAGAGAACCTCCCCGTGATCCTCGGACTGCTGGCGCTGAACGCCCTCCTGTTCGTGATCGGCCACGAACACAACGAGTCGAACGAGTCGTGAGACACGGCTTCCCTCCACCACACCACGACACACGTCGCTCCACGGTGCCCTCTCTCCACTCCTCAAAATTGGAGTACACGGCTCTGACTACGGACCAACGCATCGGTTAAGGCCTCAGTTCAACCGGACACCATCGCCGCCGACTAGACTGCCGGCGTAGAGGCGGCGGACGACCTCGTGTCCTACCCATCGACCACCGACAGACAGCGACGGAGGTACCCGCGGGTCCCGTAGCGCACTCCACCTGAGAACTCGTCAGCCGTCCTCCTCGGTACCCATCTCCCGGGCGAGATCGACAGCAGCCTCGTACTCGACAGGTCCAGCCTCGGCGAGGAGCGCAGCGAGTCGCTGTGGGTCGCCGTCGACACCGGCTCGTTCGAGCAGCGTCGCCGCCCCAGAGCGGCCCGTCTCCGCACCGAACAGCAGCGTCCGCTCACCGCCGAACAGGCTGGGGTCGAACGGTTCGAACGTGGCCGGCTCCGCCAACATCGCAGCCGTATGGATGCCAGACTCGTGAGTCGTCACGCTCGACCCGAGAATCGCCTTTCGGTCGTCGACCTGCTCGTCGAGTGCATCCAGCACGGAGCGACAGGCGGGGACGAGTGCCGACCGATCCGTGCCGAACGCCGTCTCTCGGGAGAGCACGCCCGTCGCCACCACCTCTTCGAGCGCCGGGTTCCCCGCTCGCTCGCCGAGCGACGCGACACTCACGTCCGCGTAGCCGACGCCACAGTCGTGTGCCGCCAACACGTTCGCGGTCGCAACCCCCAAGTCGTCGTGGAAGTGGACGCCGATCCGACCGAGATCGACTCCCGCGTCGGCGAGTGTGGTCAGCCGTTCGCGGACCTCCGTCGGTGTCCGTCTCCCGACCGTGTCCGCGAGCGTGAGGTTCTGCACGTCCGGGAACGCCTCACAGACCGACAGGAGGTGGTCCGTCTCCGTCCGGAACGCGTCGACGACGGAGAGGTGGACAGTCGCGCCGGCGGCCTCGACGCGGTCGCGTGCCTCCGTGAGCTGTTCGATCACGGCGTCACGCGGCTTCTGCAACGAGTGGCGGAGTTGGAGCGTCGAGAACGGAGCGAACAGGTCGACGACGCCAGCGCCCGTGTCGAGCGCCGCCGTCACGTCCTCCTCGACAGGTCGTGCGAGCGCAGTGACCGTGGCATCGAGTTCCCCGGCGAGACTGCTCGTCACGGCGGCATCGGTCTCGCCCGTCACGGGAAAGCCCGCCTGCACGTACGAGACATCGAGTCGGTCGAGTGCGTGTCCGGCGGCAATTCGCTGGTCCGCCGTGTACGACCGACCCGGTCGCTGTGGCGCTTCACGAAGTGTCACGTCGCGGAGCTCCATCAGACGACACCCTCCTCGCGGAGCGAACGGAGTTGTGCCTCCGACAGGTCGAGTTCGTCGAGGTACACCTCCTCGTTGTGTTCGCCGTGGTCGCCGCCGAGGTGATCGACGCTCCCTGGCGTCCGGGAGAACGACGGCACCGGTGCCTGTGTTCTGACCTCTCCGAGGTCGTCGTCGTCGACCGGGAGGAGCGTGTCGCGGGCCGCGAACTGCTCGTCGTCGAACACGTCGGCGATGTCGTATATCGGGCCGACGATAGCGTCGTGGTCACGCATCACCGACAACACCTCCGCTCGTGAGCGGTCGCTGGTCCACTCGCGGATGATCGCGTCCAACTCTGCGCGGTGGTTCACCCGCGCGTCGTTCGTCTCGAACCGCGGGTCGTCCACCAACTCCGGGCGGTCGATGGCCGCCGCGACGTTCTCGAAGATCCGCTGGGTGGAAGCCGAGAGGCTAACGTGGCCGTCTGCCGTCGGGTAGATGTTCCGCGGTGCGGCGTTCGGACTGACGTTGCCGTGTCGGCCCGGAACGCGACCGAGCACGTCGTACCCCTCGACGGCACCGATCATCGTGCGGAACAACGGCTCGTAGAGACTCACGTCGATCACCTGCCCCTCGCCGCTGCCGCAGCTGCCTGCTTCTCGCCCGCCCTCGCTACTGCCAGCGTCGTCACCGCCACGCTCGGAACCGCCGCCAGTGGGAGACGACGTATCGCCGAGTTCACGCTCGTACACTGCGAACAGCGCCGACATCGCGGCCGACTGGCCGGCCATCAGGTCGGCAATCGGGATCGGCGGGAGCAGCGGCCCGGAGTCCGGGAATCCGTTGACGTGTGCGAATGTCGAGAGCCCCTCGGCGATGGTGCCGAACCCGGGACGTTCGGCCGCGGGGCCGGTCTGGCCGAACCCGGAGATCCGGACCACGATCAGTTTCTCGTTGCGCTCTCTGAGACGGTCCGGACCGAGCCCCCACCGTTCCAGTGTCCCTGGCCTGAAGTTCTCGACGAGCACGTCCACGTCGGCGGCCAACTGTAGAGCGAGGTCCCGTCCCCGGTCGGTACTCAGATCGAGCGTGACGTGTCGCTTGTTCCGACCGAGGTTCTTCCACCACAGCGACTCACCCGCTGCCGAGGGGTTCCACGTCCGAATCGGGTCCTCGTACTCCGGGTGTTCGACCGAGACGACGTCGGCTCCGAAGTCTGCCAACAACGACGTGGCGAACCCGCCGCTGATCATCGTCGTGAGATCCAACACGTCGAGTCCGACGAGGGGACCTGTGTCGGCGTGAGCATCGTCGTCGGTCATCCCTGCTCCACCTCCGGGGGAGACTCGGGATCGAGCCCGTACGCGAGCACGTTGCCGTCCGTATCGAAGAGGTAGACGTCGTCTAAGGCCGCGCCGACCCGCACCGTGTCGCCCGGCGCGAGACCGCTGACGTCGTCGAGCACCACGTCCATCTCGATCCCGTCGACGCGCTCTGTGGCGTGGACCACGTACTCGACCCCGAGCGGCTCGATCACGTCCACGTCGATCTCGACGGAGACCGGGCCGCCGCCGACGTCGAGGAACTGCGGCCGAACACCGATTCGAACCGCGTCGTCTGTCACGTCGGCCGGGAGCGGAACACTGTCGTCGCCGCGGACCGCCCGGTCACCTTCGACCGTGTACGGGAGCACGTTCGTGGTCGGCGTCCCGACGAAGGTCGCCGCGTACTCCGAGACGGGACGGTCGAACAGCGTCTCGGGGTCGCTGTACTGCTCGATGTGGCCCGTGTCCATCAGCGCGATGCGGTCGCTCATCGTCATCGCCTCGTTCTGGTCGTGAGTGACGTACACCATCGTCGCGTCGAGGTTGCGGTGGAGCTGTTGGATCTCGACTCTGAGCTCCTCTTTCAGCTTCGCGTCGAGATCGCTCATCGGCTCGTCGAGCAGCAACACCTCTGGGTCCTCGACGAACGCCGCACCCAAGGCGACGCGCTGGCGCTGGCCGCCGGACAGCTCTCCCGGCATCTTGTCGAGCTGGTCTGCGATCTGGAGGAGCGCTGCCGCCTCCTCGACGCGCTCGTTCCGCTCGGACTTCGGGACACCCTCGATCTTCAGCCCGTAGCCGATGTTCTCCCGGCAGGTCATGTGCGGGAACAGCGCGGTGTTCTGGAAGACGATGGAGATCGGTCGCCGCTGGGGAATCTCGTCGGTCACGTCCTCCCCGTCGAAGATCACCCGGCCGTCTGTCGGTGTTTCGAGGCCGGCGATCATCCGGAGGGTGGTCGTCTTCCCGCAGCCGGACGGCCCGACCAGCGTGACGAAGTCGCCAGCGTCGAACGTCGCGTCCACGTCGTCGACCGCGACGACGTCGCCGAACTCCTTGCGGAGACTGTCGAGTGTGATCTCTGTTGCCATTGTATCACTCGTGTCCGAGGTTGAACCCTTGCAGCAGGTAGTTCTGTAAGAACAGTGCGATCAGGAACGGCGGGCCCGAGATCAACACGGACACCGCCATCTGTTCACCCCAGCCGACGAACAGTCTGTCGAGGAACAGACTGGACCCGAGCGTGATCGGGTACATCGACTGGTCGCTCAACACCACCTTCACCATCGTGTAGTCGTTCCACGCGACCGCAAACGAGAAGATAGCGACGGAGATGTACCCCGGGCGAGCCAGCGGCAACACCACGTCGCGTACTGTCCGCCACCGACTCGCACCGGAGGCCCACGCCGACTCCTCGTAGGCGATCGGGACGTTCTGGAAGTACTGCCACATCAGCCAGATCGAGAACGGAGCCGCGATTGCCGTAATCGACAACACGGCCGCGACGTAGGAGTTCAGCAAGCCGAAGTTGAAGAAGATGATGTACAGCGGCACTGCGAGCACGATCGGACTCACCATGTAGCTGAACAGCACCACGCGGGCCACGAGCCGCTTCCCGCCGAAGTCGAACCGGGTGAGTCCGTAGCCGGAGACGACCGACAGCGTGGTCGACAACACGACGACGCCCGCAGTGATGAGGACGCTGTTGAGGAAGTACTGCACCGTGTCCGTCTCAGCCAACAGCGTCTGGAAGTTCGACAGCGACAGCGCGGACGGAACCAGCGTGAGTGTTCCGCCGCTGAACAGCGTCTCCGGTGACTGAAACGAGACGACGACCATCATGTACAGCGGAGTCAGGACGAACACCGACACCAGAAACGCCGTGAGGTACAGCGACACGGTTCGGATCTGCTGTTGTCGTCGGTGAGAGACGAGTCCCCCGGGACCTCCGAGACGGCCCTCGAACATCAGTCAGTCACCTCCGCTTCCGGCGTCAACACGAGGAAGTAGACGACACCGACGACCGCCAGCAGCAGGAACATGATCGTCGCCAGCGCCGCCCCCTCGCCGAAGGCTCCGGCTCGGATCGTCCGGTCGTAGATGTCGATCGGCAGCGTCGTCGTGACGTTGACCGGGCCGCCGCGGGTCGTGAGCCAGATGATGTCGAACTTGTTGAACATCCAGATGCCTCGCACGAGGAGGATCAGCAGAATCGCCCCTCGGAGGTGGGGGAACGTCACGTCGCGGAACTGCTGGTACGGCGACGCGCCGTGTACCTTCGCCCGCTCGTAGTAGGCGTCCGGGATCGCCTGCAGGTTCGCAAGCAGGATGAAGAACGCGAACGAGCCCCACTTCCAGACACTCGCCACGACGATACTCGGCATCGCCAACTCCACGGTTGCGAAGAAGGCAATCGGGTCCGTGATCAGTCCAGTCTCGGCGAGAATCCGGTTCACGAGGCCCAGATTCTGATCGAGCAGCAGCGTCCACAGGTACACCACGACCACCGTCGGGAGCAGGTACGGGAAGATCATCAGCGTCCGGAGTGTGTCACGTCCCGCGACTCTCTCGTCGACGACGAGCGCGAACCCGAGTCCGACGACGAGCGAGAGGAGCGTCGTGCTCACGGCGAAGACGACGCTGTTCTGGAGGAACAGCCAGAACGTCTCGCTGAGCAGAATCCCGACGTAGTTGCCGACAGCGACGAACTGGGCCTCGCCGAGCGGGTTGGCGAAGAAGCTCACGACGACAGTGTAGACGACCGGCCCGAACCACAGCAGCGTGAAGAACAGCCCCAGCGGTACCAGTGCCGCCAGCAGGAACAGCCGCGCGCTGTCGAGGTGACCCGCCAGCGGGGCCCGCTCTCGGATCGTGCTCATCTCACTCTCCCAGTCCGCGGAGCTTCTCGGCGACCCAGTCGACAGTCTCCTCGGGAGAGAGGTCTCCAGCGATCAGCTGGTCTGCCGACTGTCCCATCATCTGTTGTCCGTAGGCGTTGGCGGCGACGATGTTCGGCGCGCCGTCGGTGCCCGTCGCCAGCACCGGCCGCATCTTGTCCCAGTTGTTCGCCACGATGTCGACCAGCTTCTCGTGGTCCTGCACCAACTCGACGCTCCGGTAGGCGTCACCGTTCACCTGTTCGAGGCTGGTCGGGAAGTTGAACAGCGGGGTCTGTTTGATGAACTGGAGGTAGTAGTCGGAGCTCATGAAGAACTGGAGGTACTCCCGGGCACCGTCGAGGTTCGGCGTGTCGGCGTGGAGGTAGAACCCCTCCGTGTACGCCCACCACTGGCCCTGTTGGCCGCCTTCGGGAATCGGGAACGGCGTCGCAGTCAGCTTCGACGCCAGGTCCGGGCGGTTCGCCTTCGCCTGCAGGATCATCAGTCCGCCGAGCGTGAGCGCGGCGGCCGCCTGTTCTTGAATCAGCGCGTTCGCCACGTCGCCCCACTCCCAGCCGCTGGAGTTGGGGTTGTACGCAGCGAGCTCCTTCATCCACCTGTACGTCTCGATTGCACGCTGTCGGTTGTCGCCCGTGTCGATTGTCACCTCGATGTCGTCGGCCGGACCGGAGTAGATGTCCACACCGCCGTTCCAGAGGTTCTGGTTGACCTGCGTCGTGGCGTTGTTGGTCCGGCCGGAGGGCATCACCAGCCCGCCCATCCCCTCCTCCTCGTTGATCCGCTTGGCTTCGGCCTTCCACTCCGAGCGGGTGCGCGGCTCGCCGTCGACGATGTCCTCGCGGTAGACACCCATCATCGGGATGGTGACCGCCGGCAGGAGGTAGGAGTCCCCCTGGTAGACGACCGGGTTCAGCGTCCCGAGCGTGTCGACGAGCCCCGTCACCGGAGCCGTGTTGCCGGCCACCGTCTCCCGGTAGGCGTCCGTCGAAGTCTCGAAGACGATCTCCGGGAGGTTTCCGGCCGCCTTCATCTTCGATATCTGCTCGTTCATCGAGGTGCCTTTCGGGAGCCACGTCACCTCGACGGTGTACGCCGAGTTCGAGTTGAACTCCTGAATCGACTGCTCCCAGATGTCTCTGGCGCTCCTGTCGCTGAGCATCCTGACGGTGCCTCCGGAGTCTGCCGTCGTCGGGGTGGAGCCACCGCCCGCTGTCGTCGAGGCGTCCGTGCTACCGCCGCTCTCTGTCGCGTTCGTTTGCGTCCCTGCACAGCCTGCCAGCCCGGCGATGCCAGCGATCCCTGCCGCCTTCAGGTACCGCCGACGGGTCGGTGTGTCAGACATCTCGTGTCACTCCGTGTTCTGTCCCGTGTCGTGTGGTGATCGTTCACACGTACCGAGACGCCAACTGTGTTTCGTATCCCGATCAATGAGCGTGTTCCCTACTAGTGTTGGCTCTTGAAGTGTACGCTTCCGTCTCGGTTTCGAGACGCGTCCCGGGAGTGAAAATCGAGACACGCACAGAGGGGTCGAGACGCGTCCCGGGAGTGAAAATCGAGACACGCACAGGAATCGAGACACGAATCGAAGCAGGACCGAGACGCGCACGGAGAGGGGGTCGAGACACGAATCGATCAGTCGTAACTCGCAGCATCGGGTTCGAGGAGGAAGCTCCGGTCGCGGGTCGACGGTCGGTCAGTTTCGGCGTCGAGGGCACGTCGGAGGAGCTTCTGTTCGGCCTTTCGGAGGTGTTCGAGCGCAGTTGCGCGCGTGACACCGAGTTCGTCGGCGAGATCTTCGGCGTCGCCGTCGCGTGGCCACTGGAAGTACCCGATGTCGAGAGCGGCGCTGACGGCGGCGTGTTGACGCTCGGAGAGGACGCGTCCCGTCCGTGTCAGATCGACGATGCTGCCGAGCGTCACCTCGCCGAGCTCTCTGAGACCCGCGATCATCGGCGACAGATCCTCACGCCGCAGCAACAACACCTCGAACACCCGCTTGGTGCCGTGAACGCTGTCGACGCCACGGAGCTTCCCGTGATTCTCCCTGATGACGACCGACGCTCCGCGGGCTGTCTTCCGTACGAGTACGAGGTCCTCGTCGACGACCTCGACGTTCGAGACCTCGTGAGCGGCGAGAAACGTCTCCACGAACGTGTCCCTGTGGCCCCGCGTGTCGATGACGAAGCTGATGGTGCCGTCGTCGTGGACTTCCTCCTCTGGTACGTCGAACGGCTCCGAGAACTGACTGGTCACGCGACCGAGCACCCCCATCTCGTCGAAGTCGACGTATACTTTTGCCTGGTACACCCTCACAAGTGCTATCTGATTGATAATATACGTTGCTCCGAGGCGTGTTACTTGCTGTCGAAATAATTGAAATAATACGAGTCCCGACGCTCTTGCTCGACGTAGCGAGACGCGGGTACGATTACAGCATCCCACCGAGTGCGGTCATTTAAGAGTGAGCAAGAGCGGCAGGTCAGAACTGCTGGTGGGCAGCGCCGACGCGGCACTCACCGGCTGTTCAGCAGTCCGCCGTCGACGACGAGCGACTCCGCGGTGACGTAGCTCGACAGGTCGCTGGCGAGGAAGGTACAGACGCCGGCCACCTCTTCGGGGTCGCCGAACCGGCCGAGCGGCACCGTCGCGAGCAGGGCCTCGGCCTGTTCGCCGTCGACCATCGGCACGTCGTCGACGGTCATCGCGGTCTCGATCACACCCGGGTGGACGGAGTTGACACGAATTCCGTCTTCGCCGAGCTCGGAGGCCAGCGCGTAGGTGAACGTCCGGATGGCACCTTTCGCGGCCGAGTACGGCGAGATGCCACCGTACCCCGCGATGCCGGCGACGCTGGAGATGTTGACGATGCTCCCGCCCTCGCCGGACTCCACCATCCGCAGCGCGGCGGCCTTCGACCCGTGAACGACGCCGTCGAGATTCACGCGCAGGAGGTCGCGGTACGCCGACAGGTCGAGTTCCGTCACGGGGCTCTGTGGACCGACGATACCTGCGTTGTTGACCATCACGCTCACGCCGCCGAACTCGTCTGCGGCTGTCACTGCCGCCTCCACCTCGTCGTAGTCGCTCACGTCACACCCGACGTGCGTCGCCCGCTGGTCCGTCTCGGCCTCGATCACCTCGTGTGTGGGTTCGCCGCCCTGCCGCGGCTCTTCGCGTACGTCCGCACACACCACGTCCGCGCCGTGGCGTGCGAACGACCGGGCGATTGCCCGCCCGTTGCCGCTCGCTGCGCCCGTCACGACTGCCGTCTCGCCTCCCAGAAGTGGCTCCATACCTGCCTCCGAGACGTACCGAATAATAAAGATTGGTGTGGAGCCAATCAGGACCAGAGAGCAGTAATGTGACCGTTGGGGTCCCGGGCCCCGTCACGGCACGATTCTCTGCAGCGCCAACCGGTGACTGTCCTCAGTACCGCCAGCCGTCACCAGCAGCGCCAGTTGGCGGTCGTCCTCGGTACCGCCAGCTGTCACCAGCAGCGCCAGTTGGCGGTCGTCACGAGTTCACGTTCGTGACGGCGAAGTAGAACGTCTCCGTCGATCCGTCCGCGTACTCGAAGGTCGCACTCAGGTAGTTCCCGCTGGGTTTCTCAGTCGCGGGGTCGAGCGTCAGCGCGACGTTGCCGTTGTCGTACTGGCCGAAGTCGACGGCGGCCGTCTCGCCGGCAGCGACGGTCGGTGCAGTTGCGAACGACCGGAACTGACCGTCCACCGGGAACCCGTCCGGGTCGCCGTGGACTGCGCTGCTGTCGACGGTGATCTCCGCGCCGCTGCGCTGGATCGACTCGACCTGGACGTTCGTCTCTAGCGCCCACCGTTCGACCGTGACGGGACTGCTCCCGAGGTTCTCGACGGTGAAAGTGAGTGTCTTCGACCCGCTGGTCTCGGTGTCGACGCGTGCGAGGTCGCCTGCGGAGCCGGACTCGCCGCCGCCCTCGCTGCCGGGCTCGGCCTCGGCGTCCGGGTTCGTCGCAACGATCGTCCCGGACGCGCCGACGGCGATGTCGTTGCCGTCCTGATCGACGACGGCGTTCAGCCCCTGTCCGTTCGGCGTCTCGTCGCGGGACCACGACCCGCTCGCGCGGTCGAAAATCGCGCCGCTGTTTCCGACGGCGTAGCCGTCACCGTCCGTGAGCTCTACGTCGCGGAGACCGGGCTCGCCGACCTTCGTTCGGAACCACTTGGGCGTCCCTTCGGCGTCGGGCCTGTAGTGGTAGACGACACCGCTGCCGGCGGCGACCCACACGTCGTCTGCGGCGTCGGAGTCGACCCCGTACAGCGACACGTCGGCGTCGGCGATGCCGATCTTGTTCCACGTGGTCCCGTCCGACGTGGTGAACACGTTCGCGTTGCCGTTGACGAGGTGGCCGCTCTTCACGTCGTAGAAGTCGATTGCGCGGATGCCCGCCCCCTGTCCGACGGAGACGGAGTTCCACGTCCCGGTCGCGCCGTTCTCGAAGGAGTAGTAGACGCTCCCGGAGTCGCCGGCGACGTAGACGTTCGCCTCGTCCGCGTTGCCGGTGACGCTCACGTCGTTGAAGTTGTTCGTCACGTCGTTCGGAGCGGAGTGGCTGACGAGGTTCCCCGTCTCCACGTCGTACTCGCCGATCGCTCCCGAGGCACCGACGAACCACAGCCGCTTCCCGTCGTCTGTCACGTCTGCACCGAAGAGGTTGCTGCCGTTCCCGGTCGGCCCGCCGTCGACGACTTTCGTCCAACCCTCCTGAGTGCGTTCGATCACGACACCCGCGCCGCCGACTGCGAACTCGTTGCGCGCGGTCGTCTCCACGTCGTGGAGTGTCACGTCGACCGGGCTCGCCACGGACTCCCACGTCGCCGTCTCTGCCGCGGCGGCCCCGCCGAAGAGGGTCGCGCCGACCGCGGCGGCACTCAGCTTCAGTACGCCTCGTCGTGTCGTCTGACTGCGTCCCCGCATGCGGACACACTGTTCCGCTCCCGTCCCGGTAGTCGACGGTGCTAACATGTCGACTTCCCGGACCGCACGAGACTGTGAACTACCCCACCCTGCTCGCGCTGACGCGCTCGCTGAGGGAGGGGCTTCCTGCTTCCAGGACGCACTTTGCAGGAACCGGTCCCACAGGGAGCGCAGTCTCCACAGGCGTGGATTCGGAGTGTCCCACTCCTACTGAGTGGTGGTGACAGGGTGTGCCGCCGCCCACCTTCTTGTCGGTGTACCTAGCGGCAGCGATGAGTGATGTCACCACGGTGTCCCCTCCGGCGGCCACCGTTATAAATGTTGTTGAATAGTGTCGACATAAGTGATGATGGGCGCTGCATCCCCTCCCTACTGCGTTGCTTGTCCACTTTCGCGGACTGCGCTACTTGATGAGGAAGGGGGATTAGCGCCCCACATTCAGCTAATAGCGTACAAAGTGGAGAACTAATCGTATAAATTTTATCTATGTGTAGACAGATAGTTCACACAACGGTCGCTATCCTCCGGTTCTGTTACTTCGGGAGCGAGCGTCACGTGTACTCTCGGTCACGAGCAATCGCACCCGGCGTCGACAACGAGACGCGGTGGAACCCCGAGTGAGACGCAACACTGTGCCAACAGTTGTGACCGACAGTACAGCTACCGCTCTGAGACGATGTCGGCCAGTACAGCTACCGCTCCGAGACGGCGTCGGCCAGATCAGACAGCGCGCGGCGGGCAATCTGTTCTTTGATCTGTCGACGGTCGCCGTCGAACTCGTAGCGGGAGACAGTGGTCTCGGAGTCGCCGGTGCCCCAGTCGCCACGGCTGGCGAGGCCGACGAACACGGTGCCGACGGGTTTCGACGGCGACCCGCCGGAGGGGCCAGCGATTCCAGTCGTCGAGACGCCCCAGTCGGTGCCAGACACGTCGCGGACACCACGCGCCATCGCGCGAGCGACCGGCTTCGAGACGGCTCCGTGCTCGTCGAGGTGTTCACGTGGGACCGCCAGCGTCTCCAGCTTCGCGTCGTAGGCGTAGGTGACCAGCGACCGGTCGAAGTAGTCACTCGATCCTGGCACGTCCGTCAGCAGCGATCCGATCAGCCCGCCGGTACACGACTCCGCGACGGCGACTGTCTCGCCTGCCTCTCGGAGTGCGTCGCCGACGCGCTCCTCCGCTGGCGGCGCTGTGGCGTACTCGCGCATACCTGTCGTTGGGAGGCGAGACTGTTACCACTTCGCAGTCACCCTCGCCCGAGGGACTGATAGTGATTACTGCGAGTCTTTACCGCCGTGGTGACTCGCGTCGGTGATCAGGGCGTCTGAGCCGTCGGTTTTCGACACCGTCCGTGGAACTATTCGCAGTAATCACTATGACTGTTGTCTCTGAGACAGACGACCACAGCTGCAGTCGTGTTCGCGGCCGTGCGATCAGTTCCGATCAGTCGCGTCGGCGTTCTCTGGTCGGTCGATCGCGTGTTCGACAGTGTCGTCGAGTGCCGGCGTCGGCGGCGGGTCGCCACTCTCGTCTCCGTCGGCGGCGGCGAACTGGAGCGTGAGACACGCCCCGTCGGCGTCGAGCAGGTCCGCGACACGCTCGTCGTTCGCGCCACGCTCGTCGTCTGTGACACCTGCCAGCGCCGTCGGCGCTGCCGGGTCGGCGACCCACACGTCGCCGCGACCGTACCGCATGAGTGTCGACACGAGGTAGAGTCCGAGCCCCTGATCGCCAGTCGTCCCGGGTTCGAACAGTCGGTCCCCCGCTTCGGGGGAGAGCCCCGGCCCGTCGTCGAGCACGTGGAGCCAGACGCTGTCGTCGACGACTGCGACGTGGAGGTGAACCCGAGCAGGCTCGTCGTTGTGGACGATTCCGTTCTCGACGACCTCCCAGACGACGGAGTCGGACCCCCCCGGACACCAGACGGTCGCCGTCTCCGGCAGCGACGCCGTGACCGTCGCAGCAGGGTACTCGTCGTCTGCGCGTTCGACGGCGCGTCCGACCACGTCTGTGAGGTCTGTCGTCGTCAGTGTCGGATCGCCGGCGAACACGTCGGCGACCGCACGCACGTTCTGGACCACCGTCGTCATCGTCTCCGTTCGCTCGCGGATCACCCGTCCCGCACGCGACGGGTCGACGGCGCTCTCGTTCGCCGCGCTGCGACTGCCGGCACCGGCGCTGTGGTCACCGGACCGAGCACTGTCGGCAGTGTCGCTGCCACGGCTATCGTCGGTGTCTGGGTTCACATCCGCCTCTTCGACACGACGTGCGTACCCCTCGATGACGTTGAGCCCGTTGAGGACGTGGTGACGCAACAGGTTGTTGAGGAAGTAGAACGCGCGCTTCTGCTCCGCGACACGGCCGGTCTCCGTCTCGGAGGCTCTGCCGGGAGCGTCGGCGGCTGCACCGGGTGTCCGTGGCTGCCTGTCTGCTGTCTCGTCGTCTCCTCGTGCGTGGAGTCGCGCGCCGTAGTAGCCGACACCGGCACCGGCGACGACGCTCAGTCCGGTGCCGAGCGCGGCCGTCGCAACGAGCGCACCGTCGACCACCTGCCCGCCGACCGGAATCGTCCCGACGCTGTCGGTCAGGGCGAGCCCCCAGCCGGCGGCAGCGAGCGCGCTCACGGTCGTCAACGTGGCCGCGACGACCCGGCGACGGAGTTTGGACGACGAGGCGCGCCACAACACGCCGAGGGCGACTGCAGCCACGACGACGGTCACGACGCCCGTGGCTGCCCGCCCGTCGAGCAGCGTCGTCACTCCGAGGCCGGCAATCTCGCCGGCAGCGACGAGCGAGTTCGCTGTGCCGCCGTGGATCACGTACCTTCACCTCTGACTGTGCCGGGTCGAGCCCCCTCTACCCGTGGTTCACTCGCTCGGTGTGGGCCCATCAATAAATATGAATCGTAATCGTCCGAGGTAGCGTCGGGGGGACAAAACGACGAAACGAACGACGTGACGGAGCGAGCGTCGTCGTCAGCGCGTCTCGTCCGCTCACACGGCCGATACGGAAGCGAGTGGGAACGTGACCTAGGTCAGTCGTTCGTACGGCCCCCGGT
>CAKZQY010000010.1 GCA_937142015.1 uncultured Halobacteria archaeon | reverse complement strand
TGACGTTGACACCGACGATAGGTTGTTGTGTCTCACTCGGGGTTCCAACGCGTCTCGTTGTCGACTCTGGGTTCGATGGCTTGTGACCGACAGTACCGCTCTCAGACGAGGAACCAGACGACAGCGGCGGAGATGAACACCACTTTCAGCGTCGTGTTCACCGCGATCACCTTCGAGCCGAACGACGCCCCCCAGATGCCGTACTGGAACGGGATCGAGCGCTTGAACGTCGAAACAGCGAACGTGACGATGCCGCCCAACAGCATCGTCACGATGGCCTGATTCGGGGTCAGTGATCCGCCGATCAGCGGCGCGACAGTCGCAGCGCCCGCAGTCGTGTCGAACGCGAACACGACGATGACCGGCACCGCCGCAGCCGGGAGTCCGGCGACCTCCGCCAGCGGCCCGGCAGCCGCAGACAGCGACCGGAACACCTCCGCGGCCGCGAGCACAGTGACGACGACGTACACGACCGCGAGGCGTGGGACGATCCGTCGGAGCTTCCCGCGTGTCGACTCCCACGCCTCCGACAACGCCTCGCGCCGACTCGGCGTCTCGACCGCTCGCCCCCCGTCGCTGACCGGCTCCGCCGTGTCGCTGCTCTCCACCTGACCGCCGCTCTTCACTGTGTCGCTGCTCCCCGCCGTATCGCCGCTCTCTCCCGATCGCTCGGTGTCGTCCGCTGGGGGTTCTTCGGAATCGCTCGTGGCAGACGTCTCGACATCACGCTCGGACAGCAGGAGCGCGCCGGCGAGCACGCCAGTGAGCGTGATAGCGAGCGCGATGCCGCCGCGCGTGGCGACGTAGACCACACCCACTTCGCGGCCCAGAATCGGGATCAACACCGGGACGTAGAACGTGAACACGTGCTGGACGAACCCGAAGAACGTGTTGATCGTCACGGCAACGAGTGTCGCGCGGTCGGACAGTCGCCCGGAGTCGCGGAAGTCCGCCAACATTCCGTAGCCGGCGGTCGTGGAGGCCGCGGTCGTGAGAATCGCCGTGCCGACCTCTCCGGGGAGGTTCGCCGGACCGGTGAGGTACCGCGAGACACCCGCGACTCGCTCGACGATTTTGAACGCGACTGCGACGTTGGCGAGGAACACGCCGACCGCGATCAACACCGAGATCCGGAGAACCCGCCCGAGCGCCTGCGGCAACACCGTCCCGTAGTCGACGGCCGCGAACGTCTGGTACACCGACTCGGCGAACGCGACGGCTGTGTCGACCGGTCCGACGGCGAACACGGTGGCTGTGTCGACCGGTCCAGCCACGAGCAGGGTCGTGAGTCTCTCGACGAGCACAGCGAGGAGCACCACGGAGGCGACTGTGGCTGACACGAGTGTGACTCCGGCCCGGGTCCACGAGTCCGTTTCGCTCTCCAACGAGTCGAGCACTGCGTCGGAGGTCCCGAGCGAAACACGTCGAGAGCCAGAGACACCAGCCGAGAGAGACCAACTTATGCCGCTCGCCCGCGACGCACGAGTAATGTCAACGACGGAACTCGACGCGGTTCCAGTCGACGCGTACTACGATCTGACGGAGATCGACGAGGTGGCTCTCTCGCCCGACGCCGAGCGTGTCGCGTTCACGACCGACGAGGCGGACCCCGACAAGGACGAGCAGGTCTCGTCGTTGTTCGTCGTCCCGACGGACGGCAGTCGTGAGCCCCACCGACTCACGCGCGTCTCCGGCGCGGGCAGTCCACGGTGGAGTCCCGATGGCGACCGACTCGCATTCCTCGCCGCACGGGAGACGGACACCGCCGAGCGTGTCGGCCGCGACCACGACGACGAGGAGACAGGATCGAACGACGAGGACCGAGACACCGCAGACGACGAGGACCGAGACACCGCAGACGACGAAGACACGGCAGACACAGACAGTAGCGGCGGTGGCAGCGAGAACGACGAGCCGACGCCGCAGGTGTGGTTGTTCGACCTCGCACTCGGCGGGGACGCACAGCAGGTGACGACGTTCGAGGAGGGAGCCGCGGAGTTCGACTGGGGGCCGGACGGGAACCGTCTCGTCGTCGCCGCGCGCGACCCGACAGAGCGCGAGCAGGCGTACCTCGACAGCCGCGAAGCGGGCGGGCCAGTGGAGACGGAGCGACTCCAGCACAAACTCGACGGCGTGGGGTATCTCGACACCGTCGACACGTACCTCCACGTCGTCGACGTGGCGACCGGCGAGACGGAGCGGCTGGACGACGCGTACGGCGGCGGCGCGTTCGAGGG
Organism: uncultured Halobacteria archaeon; assembly: GCA_937142015.1. GTDB lineage: Archaea > Halobacteriota > Halobacteria > Halobacteriales > Haloferacaceae > JAHENP01. Next base: position 17,617 of record CAKZQY010000010.1, on the reverse strand, counting down.
ATTGAGCGGACTCCAACCGGCGTGGGGAGACAACGGTCGGATCGCCTTCACCTCCTGTCGGACGGAGCGCCCGGACGACACGATGGTACAGGACGTGTACACGATCACGCCGGAGGGGGAGAATCTCCGGAAACTGACAGACAGCGACCTCACTGCGATGGCTCCCACGTGGGGGCCGGACGGGCAACTCGCATTCGTGGGCCAAGATCCAGTGAACTGGTGTATCCCGACGCAGTTGTACCGCCACGAAGGTGGGGCAGACGGCGACTACGAGTCACTGACGGCGGACCTCGACCGCACGCTCGCCCGGACGGCGGACCCGGAGTGGGGCTCGGACGGCTCGGTCTACACGCTGCTGGCAGACGAGGGCCGAACGAGACTGCTCCGTGTCGACCCCGACGGGACGTGTCGGCGACTGTTCGAGGCGCAAGGCGACGGTCGTGCGCTCCGTCAGTTCAGACACGGGGGCTCGCGGTCTGCGTTCGTCCTCTCCGATCCCGAGTCCGGGGCCGACGTGTACAGCGTCGCTACCGACGATCTGGACGACTCAGAGCGTTCAACCGACGCCACCGACGCGAACGCCGAAAGCGAGGCGACGGTGCCGGCGGAGCCAGCGTCGGTGACACGACTCTCTGGGATCAACGACGGGCTCGTCGAGCGCCACCAGATGCCGGAGTCACGTCGGGTCACGTGGGAGAGCGACGGCCACGAGATCGAGGGAATCGTCTACAGCGACCCCGCAGTCGATCTCGCGGACGGCGACCACCCGCTCGTGGTGGCGATCCACGGCGGCCCGGTGAGCTACGACGAGCCGGAGTTCTCCTTCGAGCACGCCGCGCTCACCTCGCGGGGGTACGTCGTCCTCCGACCCAACTACCGCGGCGGCTCCTCGTACGGCCGCGACTTCTGTGAGGCGCTGCGCGGACAGTGGGGCACTGTCGAGGTCACGGACATCGTCGCGGGTGTCGAGCGTCTCGTCGAGCGCGGGTGGGCAGATCCGGAACGCGTGTTCGGCTACGGCTTCTCGTACGGCGGTATCGCACAGGGATTCCTCGTCACACAGACGGACGTGTTCACCGCCGCTGCGCCCGAACACGGGATCTACGATCTCCGGTCGGCGTTCGGAACGGACGACTCCCACATCTGGACGACCAACGAGTACGGGCTCCCGTGGGAGGTGCCCGAGGAGATCGACGCCGCCTCCGCGATTACCGACGCCGGCGAGATCGACACGCCGCTGCTCGTTACCGCGGGCGGCCGTGACTGGCGGTGTCCGCCCTCCCAGTCCGAGCAGTTGTACGTCGCCGCGCGGAAACAGGGCGTCCCGGCGCGACTCGTCGTCTACGAAGACGAACACCACAACGTCGGCGACCCGGACCGCGCGATTCACCGCTTGGAGGAGGTGCTGGCGTGGTACGAGCGACACGATCCCGCTGTCGACGCACTCGACGCGACCGATCCACACGGCCGCGCGAGCGACGACGACAACGGCAGCGACGACAACGGCGGCGACAACAGCGACAACGGCGACGACGACAACGGCAGCGACGACAACAGCGACGACGACAACGGCGACGACAGCCCTGCAAAGACCGTCTCGGAGTGACTGGTTCCGTCGCGTGGCGCGATCAGTCCAGTCGTGTCGATTCGCGTTCGAACGCTCGCGCGAACGTCGCCTCGCTCACGGAGAGTACAGTCGGTCGGCCGTGTGGACAGGCGTACGGCTCCACACACCCACCCAGTCGTCGGAGGAGTTGCTGTGCCGTCTCGTCGTCGATCTCCTCGCCGGCCTTCAGCGACGGGTGACACGCCAACTCCGCGAGCACCGCACCCTCGGGGTCCGGGTCCGCTCCGCGGGCGAGCCCGGACGCGACCTCGCGGAGCGCCTCCGGGTCGGCAGCCCGGCCGAGCGGCGCAGGCACGGCGTGGACCCTGACGGTGCCGCCGCCGAACGACTCCGTCTCGAACCCCAGCTCTCGGAGTCGATTCTCGTGGGCCTCGACGGCCGCCGCGGTCTCGGGGTCGAGTGACACTGCTACTGGCGGGTCGACGGGTTGACGCTCCGTCTCACTGTCCCCGCCGCTGGTGGTTCCACTGTCCCCACCGCCGACGGCAGCACGGAGTCGTTCGAAGTTGACACGCTCGTGTGCGGCGTGTTGATCGACGACGAGCAGGTCGTCGTCCGCTTCACAGAGGAGGTACAGCCCGCGGTACTGACCGATCACCGCCGCGTCGTCGAACGCCGACTCCACGCCGTCGACTGGTTCGAGAGACGACTCGATGTCCGTCGCCACGGTCGCAGTACGCGCGAGGTCTGCCGTCGTCAGCGCCTCATCGACGGCCGTCGTGATCGTCGCAGCGACCGCATCGCCGGCCCGCAGCGCGACCCGTCGCTTCGCCGGGTGGACGTTGGCGTCGACCGCCGTCGGCGGGAGTCGCACGCGAACGACTGCGACTGGCTCCTCGTCGCCCCCGAGCAGCCGACCGTACCCGCTGGTCACCGCGCGTTCGAGCGCCGCGTTGGCAACTGGACGACCGTTCACCGCCACTGTCACCCCGCGACGATCCGACCGTGTGACCGACGGGTAACAGACGCGCCCGTCGACGGCGACCGATCTGTCGGGTGTCGCCGACGTGTCAGGTGGCGTCGACCTGTCGGGTGTCGCCGACGTGTCAGGTGGCGTCGACGTGTCGGGTGGCGTCGACGTGTCAGGCACCGGCGGGGTCTCGTGCGTCGTCTCGTGCAACTCCGGGACCGTCGTCTCGTGGCTCACTGCGGTCGAGTCCGCCGCAGTCTCGCGGTCGTGGACGGACAGGAGCGCGTCTCGGAGCCCGGTCCCGGGAGTCGACAGCGTCTCCGTCCCGTCGTGGACGAGTCGGAACGCAACGTCGTCGTGGACGACGGCGTACCGCGTGACCACCCGCGAGATGCGCCCGAACTCCCGCGCTGGCGAGGCCAAGCTCTCTCGACGCACTGGCCGGTCTGCGAACAGCTCGCGGACTGTTACCGTCGTTCCTCGCCCGCGGGCGGTCTCTCTCACCGTGACGCCGTCGCCGTTGACCACTACCTCGGTTCCGGTGTCGGCGGCGTCCGGTCTGGCGGCGTCCGCCACAGCGGAATCCGATCTGGCGGCGTCCGCCACAGCGGAATCCGATCTGGCGGCGTCCGCCACAGCGGCGTCCGATCTAGAGGCGTCACCGGCGTCGTTCGTCGTCAACACGACTTCGGCTGCCGCGTCGGTGACGCTGGACAGCGCCTCGCCCCGGAAGCCGAGTGTGTCGACCCGACGGAGGTCGTCGTGGTCGCCGAGTTTGCTCGTCGTGTGTGGCTCCACCGCTCGGCGTGCGTCTGTGGCCGACAGCCCGTGGCCGTCGTCTCGGACGACGATCCGCTCCGTCCCGTCGCCAGCGACATCGACCTCGATCCGAGTCGCGTCGGCGTCGAGTGCGTTCTCGACGAGCTCTGTGACAACCCGCGCCGGCCGTGTGATCACCTCGCCGGCGGCAATCCGTTCGACCGTCTCGTCCGAGAGGCGTCTCACACTCGCGGACGACGACTCGCACTGTCCGTCCGTGTCCGCTCGCTCGTCACTCATCGCTCCACTCCTCTGCACGCTGTTGGAGGTCGTGGAGTGTCTGGAGTGCTTCCAACGGTGTCGTCTCTGCGACGGACACGTCCCGGATCTCCGCGAGGAGTTCGCGGACATCTCGCGGGACCGCCTCTCCGTGCTCGTTCGCGCTCGGCGTCCGGTGATCCTCCCTGTCGCCGGCTCGCTTGGCGGGATCGTCCGACCCCTCGAACCCACGCAACTCTGCGAGCGTGCGCTGTCCGTCGGTGTCGGCGGGCTGACCGTCTTGAGACTCGTCGATCGCTGCGCTGCTCTGAGACCCGTCGACAGCCCCCCGAGCCGAGGACCCGTCGACAGTCCCCCGAGTCGAGGACCCGTCGACAGCCCCCCGAGTCGAGGACCCGTCGAGAGCCGCGCCGTGGTCACCGTCGCGTTCGTTCGTCGACGAGGATGCGCCGACGAGTTCGCGTGCGCGGTCGACCACAGCGGGTGGCACGCCAGCCATCTCCGCGACTTCGACCCCGTACGAGGAGGAGGCAGCCCCCTCGCGGACGCGGTGGAGGAACGTCACGTCGCCGTCCGTGCGTGTCGCCGCGAAGTGGCGGTTCCGGACGCGGTCGAGTCGGTCTGCCAGCCCGGTCAGGTCGTGGTAGTGCGTGGCGAACACGGTCGTCGCGCCCAACTCGTCGTGGAGGAACTCCACCGCCGCGCGGGCGATCGCCATCCCGTCTGCCGTCGACGTGCCGCGTCCGACCTCGTCGAGCAACACGAGCGAGTCGGCCGTCGCGTCGTTGAGAATCGTCGTGAGCTCCGCCATCTCGCGCATGAACGTCGACTGCCCGCCGGCGATGTCGTCGCTCGCACCGACGCGAGTGAACACTCTGTCGAGAACCGGGAGCGCCGCCGCGTCTGCCGGGACGAAGCTCCCCGCCTGCGCGAGCACGACCGCCAACGCGATCTGCCGCATGTACGTCGACTTGCCGCTCATGTTCGGCCCGGTCAACACTGTCACGCTCCCGTGCGGCAGGGCAGCGTCGTTCGGGACGAACTCCGACTCCGTCTGCTCGACGACTGGGTGACGACCGCGTTCGATGTCGAGTGTCACCTCCGATTCGTCGGCTCTCGTCTCCGGTTCGTCGGCTCTCGTCTCCGGTTCGTCGGCTCTCGTCTCCGGTTCGTCGGCCCTCGTCCCTAATCGACCAACGTCCGATGGAGACGGTCGCATCTCCGGTCGGGTGTAGTCCCGGTCGACAGCGACAGTCGCCAGTCCGGCCAGCGCGTCGAGTCGTGCGAGCGCGTCCGCCAGCGCTTGGAGTCGCTCGGTCTCGTCGGCGACACGCTCGCGGACCTGCGTGAACAGCTCGTACTCTCGGCTGTCGGCACGCTCTTCCGCGCCGAGAATCTCGTCTTCGCGGCGCTTGAGTTCCGGGGTGTAGAAGCGCTCGCTGTTCTTCAGCGTCTGTCGCCGCGTGTAGTCGTCCGGCACCTCCCCGAGGTGGCTGTTCGTCACCTCGATGTAGTAGCCGTGAACCTCGTTGTACCCCACGCTCAGGTTGTCGATGCCGGTGCGTTCGCGCTCGCTCGCCTCCAAGTCCGCGACCCACTCGCGGCCCTCGCGGGCTGTCTCGCGGAGCTCGTCCAGCTTCTCGTCGAACCCCTCGCGGATCACGCCGCCCTCCGTGATCTCCTGTGGCGGGTCCACGACGAGCGCGTCGTCGAGGTACGTTCGGAGCTCCGGAAGCGGGTCGAGAGCCTCGCGGACGTCTGCCAGCGCGTCGACGCCGTCGGTGGCGTCGCGGAGCTCCGGAACGACAGCGAGCGTCGCGTGCAACGACCGGAGGTCTCTGGCGTCTGCCCGCTCGCGGGCGACGCTGCTCACCAGCCGTTCGAGGTCGTAGGCCGCGTCGAACCGCTCGCGCACCGCCGCGCGAACGAGTGAGTCGCCCGCGAGCGCCTCGACCGCGTCGTGCCGGCGCTCGATCCGCTCCCGGTTGACGAGCGGACGGCGGAGCCACGACTCCAGCCGCCGCCGCCCGAGCGCCGAGCGCGTCTCGTCGACTGTCTCCAACAGGGTCTCGCCCGACGGCGTGTGCGCCTCGAACAGTTCGAGTCCGCGGAGTGCGGTCGCGTCGAGACGGAGCGACTGCCGTGGATCGTACCGCCGGACGCGCTGAACGTACGACAACGGTCCGCTCGCACCCTGTGTGTACTCTGCGTACGCCAACAGGCCGCCGACTGCAACCCGCTCTGCTCGCTCGAACCGGTCTGCCGTCGTGTACTGCGACAGCCGCTCGTCTGCCCGCTCCGGCCGGAACGCCGCTGCGTCGAACGTCGCCGTCCCGGTGTCTGTACCACTGTCACCACTCTCTCTCGTGATCGTGTCGTTGTCACCTTCCGCAGACCCGACACGCGTCGTCGCCGCGTCGGTGTCGAGCGCCTCGACAGTCGCGTCACTCACGCGGGGCCCGAACAACACCTCGGCGGGACCGACGCGTGCCAACTCGGACGCGACTGCGGTCCGAGACCCACTCGTCACCGCACACTCTCCAGTCGACACGTCGACGTAGGCGAATCCGTACGTGGTTTCCGTGTCCTCGGGCTGTGATCGGTCGCTGCCGGGATCGACAGCGACCGCAGCGACGTAGTTGCTCGCCGCCGCAGCGAGGAGTTCGTCGTCGACCACCGTGCCGGGTGTGACCACACGTGTCACGGCACGGTCGACCAGTCCCGTCGTCTCCTCGGGATCTTCGACCTGATCCGCGATAGCGAGGCGGTACCCCTCCTCCAGCAGTCGTTCGAGGTACGTCGCCGGGTTGTCGATGGGAATCCCACAGGCGGTGTAGGTTCCAGTCGAGTCTTCACGCTCGATGCGGGTGAGTTCACAGACACGTGCCACCTCGTCGGCCGTCTCACAGAACGCCTTGTAGAAGTCGCCGACACGGAACAACAGCACCGCGTCGTCGTACGTCTCCGCGAGGTCGACGTACTGAGACAGCATCGGCGTCAACTGCTCGCGCCTGTCGAGCATCTTCGCCGGTGCGCCCGTAACCATACCCGTGTCGGTGAGGGGCACGCCCGAAACACTGTCGGTCGACTGGAGAGCGAGACACGGAGCACGTCGATCCGAAGGAGACAACGCTTTGCCGGAGGCGCGAGACGAGTCGAGCGTGACAGCGAACACAGAGATTGCGAGCGACTGGGGCGAGTGGCTCCCGAGAGCGGTCGCAGAGGCAGCGCCAGACGGGCTCTCGCTGTGGTATCTCGGCTGTAACGGGTTCGCGGTGAAGGCCAGCGACGGAACGACGCTGTGGATCGACCCGTATCTCGGAACGGGTGACCCGCCGCGGACGGTGCGGATGGTCCCGGTGCCGTTCCACCCGAGTGACGTACGCGAGGCGGACGGCGTGTTGGCGACACACGAGCACACGGACCACGTCCACGGTCCCTCGCAGGCACCGATCCTCGCGGAGACTGGGACGACGCTGTACGCCGCGGACGACTCGCTCGCGGTGGCCCGCGAGGCGGAGTCGTGGACCGACAACTGGGACGTGAGCGACGACCAGTTCACCGAGGTGACGGAGGGGGACAGCTTCGCCGTCGGCGGCATTCACATCGACGTCGTCGAGGTGTCCGACCCGGACGCGACACACCCGGTCGGCTACGTGTTGGATCACGATGGAACGACCGTGTTCCACGGCGGCGACACGAAGCCGAGTGACAGCTTCACCGCAGTCGGCGAGTCGTACGACATCGACCTCGCAGTCGTCGCGTTCGGCTCAGTCGGCGAGATTCCAGACAGCGACACCGGCGTGCCGACCGAGACGAAGTGGTACTGCGACGAGAACGAAGCCGTCGCCGTCGCCCGCGCACTGGAGGCCGACACGCTTCTGCCGAGCCACTGGGATATGTGGAAGGGATTGACTGCCGACCCGACTGCACTCCACGACCACGTCCGTGGGTTCGACTACCCACGACGGCTGGAGGTCGTCGAGATCGGCGATCGGGTCGATCTGTAGCGTCACGCGACAATCAGTGTCGTCCGTCGCGCGCCAATCAGCGTCGTCCGTCACGCGCCGACCAGCGTCGTCCATCACGCGCCGACCAGCGTCGTCGTTCGACAGCCTTCTCCCGTCGATACTCGTTGCTGACTCACTGTCGGTCCTCTGGGATCGAGGACGTGCGAGCCACATCCGAACCCGGGAGTTATTTACGCGTCAGTGGACACCCCGATGTCGGTCACTCTACAGTCGTGCGGTCGATGCGGCCCTCACACTGCACAGAGAGGCCGCCGTCGCGGGCGTGTGCGAGGAACGCGTCGAGCAGCGAGGTGTCGGTCACGGTCGCGTGTTCCTCGTCGGCCGGGTGGTACGCGTCGGTGACGACGAACCAGCCGGTCGAGGCGACGGTGTACGTGGCGTCGGAATCGAGCGGGTCGCCGTCGAGTCGGGCCGAGAGCAGGTCCCCCTCGTCGTTCCAGCGGACTCGGAGTCCGGAGACGTGCGCGTGAACCCACCCCTCGTAGCTCGGGTACTCGCCAGTGCAGGCGGCGAGCACCTCCCGGAGCTGGTCGCCGGTCAACTGGAGTCGGCGGACGGTGTCGTCGAACGGACACAGCGACACCACGTCGCCGACGGTGATGTCGCCGGACAGCGTCGGGCCGGTGCGGAGCGATCCCGCGGGGAACACCCCGCAGTCGGCGTCCGCGGCGACAGTGATCGCGTCCGCGAGGAAGTTGCCCGCACGCGACTCGCCGCCGACGCGTTCCGCCTGTGTGCGTCGCATCGGCTCCGACACCGACGCGATAGACGTGTCGACTGCGAGCGCGTCGCGGTACGCCCGGTACGTCTCTCGTGTCGGCTCGTGCAGCGGGGCGTCGTCAACCCGGTGGACCGCGACCTCCGGAGACTGGCCTGGTGAGAGTTCGACCGACGGCACTCTCTCTGGCCCGCCGGCACGCACCAGTGCGGTGTCGTCGACGACCGTCGTCACCTGCTCGTGGACGTGGCCGCCGACCACCGCGTCGGCCGTCGTCTCACGCGCGAGTCGCCAGTCGTCCTCACCGCAGTGTGACAACACGACCGTGTAGTCGACACCCTGCGAGCGGAGTCTGTCCAGTTCCGCGCGTGCCGTCTCGACCGGATCGGACACTGTCGCCTCGATTCCGACTGCAATCTCCGTCGTGTCTGGGTGGGTGACACCCGTGATCCCGACCAGCGCGTCGCCAGCCGTGACTGTCGTGCGTGCTCGGAACGGACGCTCCCCGTCGACGTGGAGGTTCCCACAGCAGTAGGTCGGCGGAACGCGGTCGGCCCAGTCGCGTGCCCACGACGCGCCGAGGTCGAGGTCGTGGTTGCCGAGCGTCTCGGCGTCGTGTGCGACCACTTCGAAGAACGGCTCCGCGACTCCACGACCTCGCTCCGGGAAGTTCACGTCGGCCGCTGGCTCTCGGGACTCGACTGTCCCGTCGTCAGTGCTGTCGACCGCGTCGTCGACACCGACAGACACGTCGTCGATGCCGCCGGCCACGTCGTCGACGTACGTCGTCGGATCGAGACCACTCTCGACGAGGACGGCGAGTGTCCCGAGTGCAGTGTCGTCGCCAGCACCGACGACGACGGCGTCCTCGGGGGTCTGGCGGAGGAGACCAGCGAGGTGACCGACCTGCGTGGGCCGGTCGTAGACGCCTTCGAGATCGTCGACACAGTAGAGTGTGGTGGAGGGTCCAGTCACGTTCGCGGTGAGTGGGGTCGTCGTAGTAAGCGGTTCGGAACAAATTCACCCAGTGTGTGTAAGCGGTACAACGAAATAAGCGGTGGTGAACTGACGCGCGCTGCACGTCCAGAGCAGAGAACAAACGCTACCTTCCTGTAGTCGACAGCACAGTACGTGACCGAGGAGCAGTCACTCGAAATGACACGCCGAGCAGTCTTGTCAACCATCTCCACGCTCGGTTTCTCAGGTTGTCTGTCTGACCTCGGCCCCGACACGGGACGGTCTGAGGCTCCTCCCGACAGAGAGACCGACACAGCTCTACCGACGACAGAACCACACACGAGGGGGGACGGCCCGTCCCCGCGGACAACGGCGACAGGCTCGTCGACGCCGAGTGAGCGCACGGGGACAGACAATTCGACCGACACGGGGACAGATAGTCAGACCGATAGGGGAACGCCAACACGGTTACACACTCCGACACCGACACCGATTCCGGTCGACTGTTGGGACGACCTTCCCAGTGAGACGCCGACAGTCGTTGACGGGAATCCGCCGCTGAACGCGACCGAGTACGCTGCCGCGTGGCCACTTCGGCCCGATGGGTCGGTCGGGCCGTGGGCGACCATTCTGGGTGAGTCGGTGGCCGTGCTCCTCCAGTCGCAGTCACAGTGGGACGCGTACCGCAACGCAGTCGAGGAGGCGACAGACGACTCGCTTGGTGGGTACGAGTTCGCCGAGGAGACAGACTTCTCGACGGAGAGTATCGTCGTGATCGAAAAGGAGATGGACTCGCTGAAGCGGCTCCGTCTCGCTGCGGTCACTGGAGTCGGCACCGAGTCACCACACCTCTGTGTGTCAACAGTGGATGCCGGTACTGGGAACGCCATCGTCACACGACTCCTCCTCGTCAGGGTCCCACACCGCGGGACACAGCCGACGACTGCGGTGATCGGCTACCGAGACGATTTGCCGGACGGGAAAACGACGACACTGGTCGCGGAGCCGTACAGCGGGTCGTCAGATCACGCCATACTCCGCACTCGGTTCCCGTCGCGGTAGAACTGCCCGTGGAAGCCGAACGGGAGTCGGTGGGGACACGGCGCACGCGCTACCGGCTGCAGTTCGCGGGCGTCGAGCACAACCAGCTCCGTCCGGTCGGCGTCGGCGTCCAGCACGGTCGTCACGATCACGCCGACATCCTCCTCGTCCGCGCCGGGGGCGCGTTCGAACAACGGTTCGCCGGGGAACGCGGTCCCGTCTGGCTCCCACTCCGTCGTCGACCGGTCGTGGAGGTCGTACTTCACCAACCGCGTCGGGAGACTCGACCCGTCGTCGTTGGCGGCGAGGTAACAGTACCGGTACTGTTCACCCAGCTTGGCGGGGTAGTCGACTGTCGGGAACTCGACTTGGCCCTCGTACAGCGTCTCGCGGGTCGCACGACCCTCCTCCAGCGGGAGCCGGTACCGGACGAAGTCACCCTGCGGCACACCCGGGTCGGGGCTGGCGAGTTCGTCGACAGTCAGCTTCGTCATCGCGCGTTCGTCCTCGTAGGCGATCAGATCCACGACCACCTCGTCACCGTCTCGGAACGCGTTGGCGTGGTGGTAGACGAAGAACGGGTCCGCCGGAACCTCCCGAACCACCTCGCCAGTCTCGCGGTCGAGGAGGAGAAACGAGCCGTCGCGCGTGCTGGTCGTCCCGCCGATGCCGTCCTCGAAGTTCGTCACAGCGTCGAGGAACGTTCCGTCGCCGAGCGCGCCGGTCACCAGCGTCGTCGTGTCGAGTCCGAACGGGATCGCCGGCACCACAGCGAACTCGTCGGTGAGCGCGAACGAGTGGACGTAGGAGGCGTCGTCGAGCGAGACGCGGCCGATCACCGTCGGCTTGGTCGTCTGTGGATCGCGCTCGAACAGCGTGTACGTCACCCCGCGGCCGTACGAGACGGCGAGGTTGACGAACGTCTCTCGCCCGGGGTCGTAGTGCGGGTGGCCGAGCGTGAAGTCGGCCTCAAGCCCGGTCGTGAGGTCGCGTCGGCCGGTGGTCTCCAGCGTCTCCGCATCGACACGGATGCCGGTCGGCGACTCCGTGATCGCGGTGATACTGCCGCCGACGTTCACCACTCCGATCGACGGGTTGTCTTGGAACGCACCCGTGAGACTGTGGCGAAGTCGCGTCCACGCCGGACGGTCCGGCGGGGTCCCGGGGAGCATCCGCCGGACGCCACCCTCCTCGCGGGCGTACCGGAAGTCCTCACTCCGGACGAACCGGTTGGTGTACGTCACCGTGTTAGCGCGGCCGTCGATCCGGAACCCGCGGAGCATCGCGTACGCGTCGAACCAGTGGCGGAGCTCCGTCTCCCCCGCGGTGAACTGTCCCGGCCCGTTACGGAGCAGTCGTCCGACTACCCAGTCCGGCAGTGTCCCCTCGACGGTGAGGGCGACGCCTGCGAGCTCCTCCTGCTGTGTCTCGAAGCCGACTGCGTGTCCCGGCTGCACAGAGACAGCTACGTGTCGGACCGACATGAACGTGGTCCCAGCCGAGCCGTGGACTCGTCCGGTGGGTCACTCCGAGCTGGTCCTCGCCTCGTCTGTCGCCACCTCGTCCGTCGCCACCTCGTCCGTCGCCGCCTCGTTGCACGCGACGACGAGCCGGTCGACAGCGGCGTCGTGGACGGGTTCCTGCGGGACACGCAGCGGAGAGACGCTGATCTCCCCGTCGACGACGGCGGCGCGGTCGGACCACGCGGGGTAGTTCACGTCCGCGGCTGCCAGCGACGGGTAGCGTTCCTCGCGGGTGACGACCGCCCAGTAGTCGGTATCGAGGCGGACGTTGCCGTCCCCTTCCTCGCGCTCGGCCTCGGTCGCCTCGCGCACACCGGCGTCGTAGTCGGCGAGCGGCCGGGTGACACGGTAGCGTGTCTCGGCTTCGACCGGGGCGTTCACGCTGAGGTAGTCGACCCGCTCGAACACGCCGCGGTCGAGACCCGCAGTGACGAGCCGTCGTGTCGCCGTCGCCGGCACGTCGTAGGTGAACTCCGCGGGCGGGAAGAACTCCTCGCGGTGGTAGCCCGACACGGCGAGTCCCGGAACACCGAGAAAGCCCGCCTCGACAGCCGCGCCCACTGTGCCCGAGTGACCCATCACGTACTCGCCGCAGTTGGGACCGAGGTTACAGCCGGAGACGACGAGGTCGAACTCCGTGTCGAGTCCCTCGACCCCGTACACTGCACAGTCTGCCGGAGTTCCGTCGACCACGTACCCCCACTCGTGGTCGGACACGTCGACGGCACGCGAGCGAGCGCGTCCGACACCGCTCTGGTTGTCGGCCGGCGCGACGACTGTCACCTCCGCGACGGCGCGCAACTCCTCGTACAGCGCTGCCAACCCGGGCGACTCGATTCCGTCGTCGTTCGTCAGGAGAACCTGTGGTGTCACTGTGAGAACCCACGACGGCACCTGTGAAACAGGCGTCGGTTCCCGTATCCGCTCTCGTCGCACGGACTCGACTGCACGTGATCGACGGGTTCGCTCGACTGCCGTGATCGACGGGTTCGGTCGACTGCACTGCTCGACGGTATCAGTCGTCCTCGGCGTGTGACTCTTCTCGGTGGCCGTCTGCGTGCGACTCTTCTCGAGAGCCGTCTGCGTGCGGGCCGCTGGAGACGGCGTCGTCAGTCAGCGACCCGCCGGAGGCGTCGTCGTCCGTCAGCGACCAGCCGGAGGCGTCGTCGTCCGTCAGCGACTCCTCCGGCGGCGAGGCGTCGACGACACGGAGCGTCTGTCGGCGGCCACGGCGGTCGTAGGCACGCACGTCCTCCGCGTCGTACGGCGGCGTCGCCACGAGCACGACACCGGCGAGGTCGTCCGTCTCGGAGAGTCCCTGTCGGCCGTTCGGGTGCGAGAGGAACCGTCCGGGACCGCTCGGTCGGCCGAGATCCATCCCGAAGACGGCGGAGACGGACGCGCCCGCTTCGGGGAGGTAGAAGTGTGTCAACACGGGAGAATCTGGGTCGACCCCGTCCGTCGGCCCGGCGAGCGCGCTCGCTGGCCGGGTGTCGAGCGCGACGTTGACTGCCTCCGGGTCCCGCGTCGCCGCTCGCTCACACAGGACGGACAACAGCCCCCGCGTGATCGTAACCACGACCCGCGGTCGGGGACGACGACAGAAACACGTGCCGGTTTCCGAACGGGCTCGGCTTTCCTCCCACAGGTGGGCGGTGGGCTTCTCCGCTCCCCGTCATAGTGATTACTGCGAGTCTTTACCACCGTGGTGACTCGTGTCGGCGATCAGAGCGTCTGAGCCGTCGATTTTCGACGCCGTCCGTGGAACTATTCGCAGTAATCACTATCACTCGACGTAGCCGAGATCTTGCAGTCGTTCCCGCGCCTCCGCGTCCATCTCGTCGAGCGAGTCGTCCGTCACGTCCACCTCGTCCGGCTCTGTCCACGCGCCGCCGACGGCCTCCTCGAAGGCGGCGAGGCGCGACTCCGTCTCCGCCAACACCTCGTCGTCCTCGTCGACGCGGTTCTCCGTCTCGGCGGGGTCCTCGTCGAGTCTGAACGCCTCGTCTTCGACGCGTGTGATCCGGACGTACTTGCCGTCGGTGCTGCGTGCGGCACGCATCCGCGAGTAGAACCGCGACGCCTCGTCGAGCTCGATACCCGCTGCACTCGCCTTCTCTTCGAGCTGTTTCAGCTCCACGATGGGACGAGAGTACTCGACGAACCCGTACTCGCCGGCTGGCGAGGCGGCCTGTCCGGGATCTGGCTCGGTCGCGTCCGCGAACGAGCGGTAGTCGGCCGACAGCAGTGATCGCGTCTCGTCGAGCGGGATACTCTCCTCGTCGGTCGCCGCCGGCACGCCCGCGGTCACGTCGAGCGTGTCCAACACCGTGTGATAGAGGTCGATCAACTCGACGGTGTCCGTCCGACGGTCGCCCTCGACGCCGGGGTGTTTGATCAGCAGCGGCACGTTGACCAGCTGGTCGTACAGACAGAACTCGTGGCCGTAGAACCCGTGTTCGCCGTGGAGCTCCCCGTGGTCTGCACAGACGACGATTGCCGTGTCGTCCCACCGCCCAGTGTCACGCAGCCAGTCGAACAGACGGGTGAGCTGGTCGTCGATGTGAGCGATCTCCGCGTCGTACAGTCCCTCGATGGCTGTCCACTCCTCGCTGTCGATCTCGCGTGCCCCGGCGTTGTACTCCTTGGAGTTTTGACACACCTCCGTCGAGTCGACGCCGGGAGCGAACTCGTCGGCGAACTCCTCGGGCGGGTGATAGGGGAGGTGTGCGTCCATCAGGTTGAGGAAGGCGAACCAGTCGTCGCCGGCAGCCTCGGCGTCGTCGACGAACGACTGGGTGCGGTCGATCACAGCCGGCGTCTTCGAGTCTGCGCCCTCCCCGGAGGCGAGATACTCGTGTGCGAGGTTGCCGAGCGAGACCAGCTTGTCCGCGAGCGTGCGGAGCGTCTCGTTGTCGTTCATCGTCTTCCACGCGCGAGCGAGCGGACCGGAGAGGAACTCACCCGGCATCACTTGGAAGAAGTTGTCCTGATCGTCGAACCCGTCCGTGAGGTGGGTGTACGGCGTGATCCACGCGTTCGAGGAGTAACACGCCGTCGCGTACCCCTCGCGGGACAGCGACTCGGCGAGCGTGGTCGCTCCTTCGAGGTAGGGGTTCTCCTGGTCCGCGCCGTGACCGGACGGGTACATCCCCGTGAACATCGAGGCGTGGACCGGCAGCGTCCACGGCGCTGGCGCGACCGCCTCCTCGAAGACGGTGACCGCCTCGCCGGCTGCGAAGGCGTCGAGGCCGGGCGTCGTGTCCGGCTCGTAGCCGTACGGACCGAGACGGTCCTTCCGGACCGTGTCGAGGACGACGAACAGCACGTTGTCCGGCGACGACTGACTCATGACCGGTCACATTCGGCGAGTGAGGAAACGTCTTCTGGTCTCTGCCGAGCGAACGGCTCCTGCCATCCGTACACTCCGCGTGAGGCGGGGTGAGGTGGTGAGCCGTCACGTCCGCCGCTGTGCTGGGTCGTGGTCGTGAATCGCCACACCCGCTGCTGTGCTGGGTCGTGGTCGTGAACCGTCACACTCGCTCGTCCACGAACGCCGCCACATCCGCCACGAGTCGCTCGGCGACGTGGTTGTCTGGCTCGACGTACTCTCGCTGCGTCATCTTCCCGGTCGACAGTTGGAACATGTGGTTGAGCTTCGGGTACACTTCGATCTCGGCGTTCGACTTCTCCGCGAGCGCGTCACGCCACAGCGCGAGGTCTTCTTCGACGGTCACTTGCCAGTCCCGTCCGCCCTGTGCGAGAAACAGCGGCGCGTCGAGTTCGCGGGCAGTCGCGCCGTAGTCGTACTCGCGCAGCGTCCGGTAGAACTCGTCACCGCCGAGGTTGGCGACGACTGCGTCGTCTTCGATCGACAGCGAGCGAATCTTCTCGGCGAGTTCGCGGACGCGTTCCAGCGCACGCTCCTCGGCGGGTGTCACCTCTCCGTCGAGGTTTGCGAGGTGTTCCTGCTGGGCGACGATGGCGTCCGCGATGGGACGTGCGGGACCGGGAGCCAACATCACCACACCCGCGAGACCGCCGGCGCGCGAGGCGATTCGGGGTGCGAGCAGCCCGCCGAAACTGTGTCCGAGCACGAACCGCTCTCCCACACGGTCGAGTTCGCCGAGTCGCTCCAGAGCCGTCACCGCGTCCGTGGTGACCACCTGATCGATGGTCGCGTCTGCGAGGTCCACGTTACACGCTGCCGTCCGCTTGTCGTAGCGCAACACCGCGATTCCGCGGGACGCGAGCCCCCACGCGATGTCCTTGAACGGCTTGTTCGGGCCGACCGTCTGGTCGCGGTCCTGCGGACCGTTACCGTGAACCAACACGACGCCCGGCACTGTGTCGCCGGTCGTGTCAGTGTCAGTCGCGGTGACTGTGGCGGTCGCAGTCGTCGTGTTCGTCGCCGTCTCAGTCGCCGTTCCGGTCTCTGTCGCCGTTCCCCCGTTCGCAGCTGGGAGTGTCAGCGTCGCACCCAGCGAGCAGTCGCCGGGGGCGTCGAGTTCGAGCGTGCGCTCGGTGAACGCAGACGGATCGACGTACGACGGCGGGGTGTACTCCGCCTGTGGCGGCTGGATGCGGAAGGCCATCAGCCCGTCGGCGACGAACCCGAACAGGAACCGCTGGCGACCCTCCTCGAACCGCGCGCGGACGACGACGATGGACTGCCCGTTCGCTCGGCCACGGTAGTCTGTGGACGCGACCGCCTCCAGCGCACCTTTGTCACCGAGGAACCGGTTCCACACGTCCTCGAGACCACTGGGGCTGATCGAGGACGCGGCTCGCTCGGTGAACTGCCCGTGGGCGGTCTCGAACTCGCCGGCTGCGAGCGTGCGGACGAACTCCGCCGCCGCCTGTTCCAACACCGCCGGGTTCCGCGGTGTCGCCGTCGCGGTGGGACTGTCCGTCGCCGTCGGCGACACTGTCGGTGCCGCCGTCGCCGTCGCGGTCGCCGCCATCGTCGGTGAGTCCGGTCCCGACGGTGTCGCGGTGCCGTCCGACTCGGCTGTCGTCCGTGTCGCTGCTGTCTGCTCCGTCTGTCCGTCTCCTGTCACGCCACAGCCTGCAACCGCGCCTGCGGCGGCGACTGCGGCGGCTCGCTGGAGGAACGCTCGTCGCGCGGGGGACATACAGCCCTGTGGGGGCCGTGGTCACTTCACTCCTCGGCGAACGGAGTTTCTATACGCTCTGTGACACTTCTGGCACGAGAGCAGGGTGAGCGCGCCGATTGTCGGCAATTTATATTGACGTAGGTGCCACCGGAGCGTATGAGCGCTTTCGAGGAGATGGAAGACTCCGGCGTGATCTGGAAGAACGGGGAGTACGTGGACTGGGAAGACGCAACGACCCACGTGTTGACACACGCGCTCCACTACGGAAGCGGCGTGTTCGAGGGCGTGCGGGCCTACGACACACAGAACGGGACGGCGATCTTCCGGTGGGACGAGCACCTCGACAGGCTGTACCAGTCGGCGAAGCCGTACGACCTGGAGATCGGCTACGAGCCCGCCGAGTTGACCGAGGCAACGATGGAGGTCATCCGGCGCAACGAGCTCGACAGCGCGTACGTGCGGCCGATCGCCTACTTCGGCTACGACTCGCTGGGTGTCTCCCCGAAGAGCTGTCCGACGGACGTGGCCATCGCCGCGTGGCCGTGGGGCGCGTACCTCGGTGAGGACGCCTTGGAGAACGGCGTCGAGGTGATGATCTCCTCGTGGCGGAAACACGCCTCCAGCCAGATCCCGACCAACGCGAAGACGACCGGCC
>CAKZQY010000009.1 GCA_937142015.1 uncultured Halobacteria archaeon | reverse complement strand
CGCGGCGGCGACCAACGCGCCGGCCGTGGCCGCGTAGCCGATCCGCCACACGTCGTCGTCGCTGAATCCACCTGTCTGGAGCCAGTAGCCCGTGAACAGGTGACCGACTGCTGGGACGCCGAGCAAGAGGAACTCCAACACTGGCTCTGAAACTGTGGGAGCGACGGTCGGGGAGGATGTCACGAGCGCGTACAGACAGTACGCACCTGTGAGGAGACCGACTGTCGTGAACGTCCGCGGGGTGAGGAGCCGCTGTCCCGCGGACGAACGAGTCGCACCCGTCATGTCGTACCTTACCAGTGAACGCCTGTCGATTATAATTTTCGGATCGGCTAATCCCAGTTGGGTAAGTCTTGATTGTGGGCGTGCTGTTTCACGCCAGAACGTATCTGTTCGATGACTGATCGAGAGAGGAACGAGCCGATGCTAGTGCCGAGACGCTCTCTCGCCGGCGTTCGACACGTTTCGATCCAGTTCGAACTCGTGTCGAGACTGTCCGGAGCGTGTCATAGGGTCGTGCGTAGATAGTTACCGCCGGCTCGACTCACAGGTGCAGTAGCAACGCGGTACCGTCCAGTACTCCGCACCCAACCGAAAATCCCTACGCACGACCCTATCAGGAAGCTCGGCGAGGCGGAACGGTAGCCGACAGGGCGGAGTCGTAGCCGGCAAGACGGACCCGTAGCCGGCAAGACGGACCCGTAGCCGACAGTCTGTAGTCGTCGGCAGTCAGACGCTCGCGTATGACGTTCTCCATCGTCGCACGCGACCCGGCGACGGACGCAGTCGGTGTCGCCGTCCAGTCGAAGTTCGTCAGTGTCGGCAGTGTCGTGCCGTTCGCGGCGGCAGACGCCGGCGCAGTCGCCACACAGAGCTTCGCAAACGTCGCCTACGGCCCAGACGGGCTGGCGTTGCTCCGCGAGGGCCACACTGCCGCGGAGGTGATCGACCAACTCACCGCGGCCGACGAGGAGGCTCCACAGCGACAGGTCGGTGTCGTCGGACAGGACGGCTCGGTGGCGGCGTTCACGGGTGAGGAGTGTTTCGACTACGCGGGCGACAGACAGGGAGAGACGTACACGGTTCAGGGGAACATCCTCGAGAACGAGGCGACGCTCGACGCGATGGCAACGACGTTCGAGACGGAGCGTGCAGACGACGCGGGGCTGCCGGAGGCGATGATCGCCGCGCTCCACGCCGGCAACGAGGCGGGCGGTGACTCCCGTGGTGAACAGGGGGCTGCGCTGTACGTCGCCAAGCCGGACGGCGGCTACGACGGTCGCAACGACCGCTGGATCGACGTGCGGGTCGACGACCACGAGGAACCGATCGCGGAGCTGGAGCGTGTGTTCAAGCTGTACGACGTGACACTCCTCGAACGTGAGGAACCCGCGGAGACGCGAGAACTCGACGGACCGACCGCCGAGTCTGTCGCCGAGACGCTCGCGGCCCTCGACCTGTACGACGGGGAGCCGTCGGAGACGTTCGGTGAGACAGAGCGCGACGCGCTCGAAGCGTTCCGCGGGCTGAACAACTTCGAGAACCACTCGCTCGCGGTCGTGGAAGACGCACTCGCTCGGGGCTGGTCCGACGCCGACGGCGAGGGTGAAGACCGGATGGTCGACGCTATCTGGCACGGACTGCAAGCGTACGACCGGGTGTGACCGGTCGTGAGAGTCGTGTCACACGACGAGACGAGTGAGAGACGAATCACACGACGAGACGAGTGAGAGGCGCGTCACTCCGTCTGTTCCCGTTCCACCAGTCGGTCGACGATTTCGTTCGTCGAGAGAATCTCCCCGTCGTAGGCGGGGTCGCGGCCAGTCGCTCGCGTGACAGCGGCGTCGAGTCCGCGCTCACGGAGCTGTGCGCGGATCGCGTCCGCGTCGTGGTGTTGGTCGAACCCGAGCACGATCACGTCCGGGTCGATCCGCTCGACTGGCACGAAGTAGTCCGTCGGGTGGCCGACGTGCGCCTCGTCGACCGCGGCGAGCGCGTCCAGCACGTCACGACGCTGGCGGTCCGGACAGACCGGTGTCGGCTTGTGAGTGACGTTCTCACGACGTGCTACGATCACGTGGAGTTCCTCCCCGTGGGCGGCCGCCTCCGAGAGGTAGTGGAGGTGCCCCGGGTGGAGCAGGTCGAAGGTCCCCTGCGCGAGAACGACCTGTCCGGTCGGGGTCGCCGACTCGCCGTCGGTCGACGATCCCGATTCGTCGTCGACCGATGTTCCCGATTTGTCGTCGGTCGATATTCTCGACTCGTTGTCGTATTCGTGGTCCCCCGCCGGGAGGCCACTGTGGGTATCTCTCTCCGCCGCTCCGTCGGCTGGCGTCGCGTCGTCGGGTTCCTCAGTCATCGTCGTAGAGTTCGGCGTCGATGTCAGTCTGATCGAAGTCGAAGAATGCGTCGCGGTCGGGGAGTGGCACGTCGATAACGTCCAGTTCCGTCGGTTCGCCGTCCGTGTCGAACGCTTGCCAGTCGTCGGGTCCGTACGGGTAGCCGACGATCACGTGGACCTTGCCGGCGTGGAACGTCTGGAGGTCGGCGTCGCTGGGGCGTAACACCCCGTTCGGGTGTGAGTGGACAGAGCCGACGGCTTTCCCGCCGGTCGGAATCATGTTCTCGTTCACAGTCGCCGAGTAGGGGTCCGAGTCCGTGCCCGGGATCACGAGCACGTCCGTGATCACCGTGCCGCGCCGGTCGAGACCGAGATCGCTCGCCCGTGTCCCCTCGAAGAACGCCATGTACTCGTTCGGGTGGGCGTCACGTGACGCCTGTCGGACGAACTCCATCGTCTCGGCGGCGATGCCGAGGAGTTCACTCGACCGGAACAGTCCCATGTCTGTCGGTCCGGGCGGTCGCGTGGTAAGCGTGTCGATGGGCCGGATCGAGGGAGAACGAATCCGATCCGCGCCGACGTGAGACGCCGTGGAACCCCGGCTGTGCCGCACTCGCTATTCGAGGTCCCGGCTGTGACGCACTCGCTGTTCGAGATCCCGGCTGTGACGCACTCGCTGTTCGAGATCCCGGCTGTGACGCACTCTTCTCCACAGAAGCCTGTGGTCCCGTATCCGACCGACGGTCTCACTCCGTCTCGAACGAGGAGAGGTTCTCGCCGTGGTAGTCGCCGGTGTAGCTCTCCTCGTGGTCCGCAGCGGCGAGGAGGAACTGTCCGATTCGGGCGTCCGGTCGGATCTCGATGGGGTGTGAGACGCGGAGCAGCCCCTCGCCACGACCTTCGTAGCCGGCGTCCCAGACGGCCGTGTGGAGTGTGCTCCCGTTCCGCAACAGCGTCGAACGCGGGAGGACGAACCCGACGTGATCGTCCGGCACGGAGATCACCTCGTTGTAGCGGACGACGTAGCTCCCGGGGTCGAGCCAGTACAACAGCTCTCCCTCGCTGTCGCCGTCGGGGTCGATCCGACGACGCTCGCCAACGCGCTTGGAGTCCGTGTCGATCCGCCCCGGCTCGACCGGCTCGAACACCGCGTCGAGTGTGAGGTCGACGCCGTTCGGCTGTACCTGCGCGTCCTCGTGTGGCCGCACTGCCTCTGCGACCGCTCTGCCTGACTCGAACACGACTGGAGGGAGTCGAGCCACCCCCGAAAGTGGTTGGTTTTCCGACGCATCCGCTCGACAACCCAACAGAGCTACCGTCGCCGCCGCTGGTTGCGATCCACGTCGTCGAGATCTGCCGGCACCACGGGCCGGAGCGCGGGCGGCACCCACCGCGCGAGGAACCGACGGAGGTGCCGTCGCGGCCTCTCGACCAGCGACGCGAACAACGGCACCGCCCGG
This sequence comes from uncultured Halobacteria archaeon, assembly GCA_937142015.1. GTDB lineage: Archaea > Halobacteriota > Halobacteria > Halobacteriales > Haloferacaceae > JAHENP01. Next base: position 16,024 of record CAKZQY010000009.1, on the reverse strand, counting down.
TCGCGGACGACACCAACCGAGACGAGGACGGTCCACCCGGCGATCCCGAGTCCCATCGAGAGAAACAGGATCACAGTGTGGATGCCTTGGCTGCCCTCCCACAGCGCCGTTCCGAACAGTCGGTCGCTGGTCCACAGCGCCACGGTGATCCACAGCGCGGCGGCTGCGATCAACATCGACGTGTTCGCCCACCGGAGCCACCGACTCGGCTCTGCACGTTCACTCGCCGACTCCGCGGCGGCGTCCCACACTTCGGCCCGTGTCTGGAGGTCGATCGACGCGAGCGAGTCGAGATCGTCTGGAACTGCGTCCTCGGCTGTCTCACTCTCGTCTGTCGGTCTGTCGTCCTCGGCTGTCTCACTTTCTCCCGTCGCTCCGTCGTTTGGCCCCCTCGTTTCGTCTCCGGTGACGGCGGTCTCGGCGCGGTCGCGTGCGGCACGGATCACTCGCTCGCGTTCGATACCTTCGATCTCGCGGACACGCTCGACAGTGAGGTACGTGGCCGCGAGCGCTTCGACCAGTTCCGCCTCGTCGGCGTCGTCGAAGGCGATTTCCAGCTGCTCGTCCGGGTAGTCGTCGAGCAGGCGGAAGTCGGCGACGCCGGACTGGAGGCGGTCGCGGACCCGCTGTTGGTCGCGGCGACGCTTCGCCTCTGCCAACTCCTCGAACCCCTCACGCACCCGCTGGCGCTGTGTCTTCGTCAACAACGACGCGGATTTTCGCTTCACGAACGGCCCACAGAACGCTCGCCGCATATAGCTTCCCGTCGTGTCGCCGGAGTTGTGAATCGACGGTCGTCGAACAGGTGGCAACGTCTGCGAACTCGGGGCCAGAGACACCGGTCGACCCGGTAGTTCTCACACGCCAGACACACTCTCGCCGGATTTATATCTGTTCGGAGGGGAGTTACGGACGATATGGGACAGACGATCACGGAGAAGATCCTCGAAGATCACCTCGTCGACGGCGAGCTGGAGCCGGGCGAGGAGATCGGTATCGACGTCGATCAGGTGTTGACACAAGACACGACAGGGACGATGGTCTGGCTCCAGTTCGAGGCGCTGGAGATGGACGAGGTCCAGACGGAGCTGGCAGCACAGTACTGTGACCACCAGACGTACCAGTTCGACTTCAAGAACACGGACGACCACCGCTTCCTCCGCTCTGCGGCCGGCACCTACGGAGCGTACTTCTCTCGGCCGGGCAACGGGATCTGTCACCAGGTCCACAAGGAGAACTTCGCCGCACCCGGCAAGACGCTGCTCGGCTCCGACAGCCACACGCCGACACCCGGCGGACTCGGACAGCTGGCAATCGGCGCTGGCGGGCTCGACATCGCCGTCGCAATGGGCGGGGGCGCGTACTACGTCGAGATGCCCGAAGTGGTCAACGTCGAGCTCACTGGGGAGTTACCGGAGTGGGCGACGGCGAAGGACGTGATCCTCAAGCTGCTCCAAGACCTCACCGTGAAGGGCGGCGTCGACAAGGTGCTGGAGTACACCGGTCCGGGTGTCGAGAGTCTCTCGATCCCGGAGCGGACGACGATCACCAACATGGGGACGGAGCTGGGTGCGACTTCCTCTATCTTCCCGACAGACGAGCAGACGAAGGAGTGGCTCGCCAAGTTCGACCGCGAGGACGAGTTCGTCGACCTCTCGGCCGACGAGGACGCGTCGTACGCCGAGACGATCGAACTCGACCTCTCGGAGCTCGAGCCGCTGATCGCCAAGCCGTCGATGCCGGACAACGTCGTGCCGGTGCGTGAGGTCGCCGGAACGGAGGTCGATCAGGTGATGGTCGGCTCCTGTACGAACGGGGCCTACGAGGACATCCTCCCGGCGGCGAAGATGCTGGAGGGTCGGCAGGTGAACCCGACGACGGAGATGATCATCGCGCCCGGGTCGAAGCAGGCCAGCGAACTGCTCGCCCGTGAGGGGTGGACAGCCGAGCTGATGGCCGCCGGCGTCAACTTCTCCGAGGCGACGTGTGGGGCCTGTATCGGGATCGGTCACGTGCCGGCATCCGACTCCGTGTCGCTGCGGACGTTCAACCGCAACTTCGAGGGCCGCTCCGGCATCGAAGACGACTCCGTCTACCTCTGCTCGCCGGAGGTCGCCGCCGCGGCAGCGATCGCGGGCGAGATCGTGGACCCGCGAGACCTCGCCGACGAGCTGGAGGAGTTGGAGGCTCCCGGCTTCGAGATGGGAACGGGCTACTCCGCCGGCTACGGCGCGGACGACCCGGACATCATCGCACCCGACGAGTCCGTCGACGACGAGCTGATCAAGGGGCCGAACATCGGCGACGTGCCGCTGAAAGACGAACTCGGGAGCGACCTCTCGGGAGAGACGCTCCTCAAGATGGGCGACAACATCACGACGGACCACATCACCCCCGCGAACGCGGAGGCGCTGAAGTTCCGCTCGAACATCCCGAAGTACGCGGACTTCACCCTGACGCGCGTGGACTCGACGTTCCCGGACCGCGCACGCGAAGCAGACAGCGGCGTCCTCGTGGCCGGTGAGAACTACGGACAGGGCTCCTCCCGTGAACACGCGGCGCTGTGTCCGATGTTCCTCGGCATCGAGGCGGTGCTGGCACAGAGCTTCGCGCGTATCCACCACGCGAACCTGTTCAACTTCGGGCTCGTCCCCCTCGAGATCGACGAGGAGACGTACGAGCGCATTGAGGAGGGCGACGAGGTCGAGATCGTCGACGACGTCGGCGCAGGTGTCCGCTCCGGACAGGAGGAGTTCACCATCCGCGTGAACGACGACTGGGAGGCGACGGGCACGCTGGACGCCTCCGAGCGAGAACGCGAGATTCTCGCTGCCGGCGGGAAGCTCTCGTGGACGAAGCAACAACACGACACGAGTGGCGGCGCTGCACCTGCCGACGACTGAACACGGTCGTGCGTCCGCCGGTCGGACCTGCCGCTGTGTTCGTCGACACGGAGTCCGACGGGTAGTTCGCCGCCGACCGAGATCCGACGGGCCGTTCGCCGCCGACCGAGATCCGACGGGTAGTTCGCCGCCGACTGAGTGCGACACTCGTCGGCGAGGCTACCGGGCTACACCAACACTCCCGCGAGCACGCTGGCGGGTCCCTCGTCGTCGATACGGTTCCGGTACGTCTCCGTGAGGAACAGTCGCTGTCGCGGGCGGCCGGTCGGCACGGACTCACGCTCCGTCTCGACGACACCGAGGTCTTCGAGTCGGTTCTTCTTCCGCGAGAACGTCGCCTTGCTGGCGAGTCCAACGTCCGCGCCCCAGTTGCTCACGTCGTACAGCAGCTGCCGGTGACGCGCCACGACGAGGAGCGCAGCGGTCACCGGGTCGAACGCCGTCGGGTCGTGATCCCGCTCGACTGTCGTCAACACGGCGTCGAAGTCCGCACGCGCGTCCGGCCCGAACTCCGCGGTGAGCGTCTCACGAATCGTCGACAGCGGCGGCGTCCGGAGGTCGAACGGGGTTCCCTCCTCCCACGCCGACGCGCACTGGCGGAACACCTCGTCGGTGAACGGAGCGGCTGCGGCCGCAACGCCGGTGTTGGTCCCGTTCACTACCACCGGCACGTACACCTGTGATCGACTCGCCGCGACTGGGGTCCCGTCGAGGGCTGCCGTCGCCCGCAACCCGAGACGATCGTCTGCGACCAACTCCGCCGCGAGCGCAGCCGCGCCGAAGTCGTCGCGGAACTCTCTGAGCCGACTCCCCGTTGCGACGACTCTGACCGCCGGTGTCGCAGTACCGGCGTCTCTTGCTGCATCTGTGCCCTCACGACTGGGCGTCGGTGTCTCCGAGTCGTTCTCGGCCGACGGTCTTCGGTGGGTCTCACCGGGTCCCAGCTCGGCTGCTGCGGCCTCGACGACCGCGCGCAGCGTCCGCGCCGACGGGTCGAACACGTACAGAACCCCGTTAGTTGTCGAAAACACGCTTCTGAGCGACTCTCCCGGCCTCTCTGCCGTCTGCGTCATAGTTACCAACATTAGCTATTCTCTGCTTACTTAATACTGCTGAAGTATACTAACAATGCAATTTTTCACCAGATTGGACATACTGTTTGGTTGAGAATTTAACACGGTTTATAAAAAGTTATAAACTTGTTCTCCCGGTGCGGATGGATATGTCGTGTCAACGGCAGACGAAAGATGTGGTATCGTCGAAAGTCACACAGTTCGTCGTCGCCCGGCCGTGGGTGCTGGCGTTCCTGTTCGTGCTGCTGCTGTCGGTCGCAACGGGGAGTCTGGTGATCGAGGACGCCGGGAGCGTGGCGCTAGAGCCCGGTGTGATGGAGGACGGAACAAGCGATCGCGGCCCCTGAGACGGTGAGTATCCACCTTTTATATTCAGTATAGAGGGGTGAGAAAGTCGAGCAGTACGGCTTATTCTAATTTTACAAACATAATTCAAAGCCGATTATTATAACGCATCTATCAGTTCTGGTGGCCAGAACAACTCGTCTTCGTACACGACAGGGGAACCCAAGACATCAAAATACGAACGCAGCTGGCTCGCCGAGAGTCTGTTCGTCTTCCCAACTCCCCACAGACGGTATCCTTCGTCAAGTGACCCGGCTACTCTTCCCCCAGTTTCTCTCGGTGTTTTATGGTATATATTTATTTTATATATACTATCTTCGTTCTCGAACAGCCATATATCAGGAGGGACAATCGCGTCACTCTGCGTCACAACGTGCGTCCCGTCACCGACCACCGCGTAATCTTTCGGTGTCATCAGCTGTCGGCGAGCTTTCGTCAGTGCGCGTTCGAGACAGAATCCGTTCATCAGCATTCGCGCGAACGCCACACCGACTGTCGCCGCGTCACGGTCCGACACCTGTTCGAACGTGATTCCACCGCCGACACTCCCCTTCTCGACGAGCTCGCGTCCCTCGGGGTAAGAACCACACGCGTTCAAGAAGAACGTCTGTGCATTCGACACCTCCAGCGTCGACACGTCGAAGAAGCCGTCAGAACACTCCAGTCCACGGTCGTCGCGGTGACCGATGTAGTGGACCAAGTCGTTGCGACTCTCGAAGATTCGCGCCAACTCCGCCCGCTTGACGTTCTCTCTCACTGTGATGTCGAGGGGCAACTCCTCGGCGCGACGCTGGTACTGTTCGACTGCCGAGTCGTGTTCCGCTCGCATCGCGGCCTCGTCACCGCTGTCGGCGGCGAGCATCGCCATGTCTCGGTCGTTGACGACCGCGACGACGGACATCGTCGACTCCGGATCGTCGAGGTACCGGAGTCGATTCTCGTACGCTTCGGGGAACGTCTTGAACACGTCGATCGGAACGTCGTCGGCCATCCACCCGTGTGTCCGTGCTGGTCCGAGGTTCGGCTCGACGAGATCCACACTGGACACCTCCCGGCGCACTCGATAGTCAGTGTTCCCGTGATCCGGGAGATCGTCGCGTGACTTCGTGAAGCCATCTGACATCGTGCGTTGTATCCAGTCCGTCTTCGACAGAGTCTCCGAGTCTGGGAGGAAGAACTGCGGAACTGTCGCCAACAGGTGTGACAGTGTCTCCACGTGTTCGTAGGTGGGAGCGACGTACATCCCGAGGTGCCAATCGGGGAACCGGTCGCTCACTCGGTCGAACGGCACGTCGAGGTACGTCCGGAGTCGCTCGGCCAGCGGTGCGTCGTACAGGCGGTCGGCGTCGAGTCCGAGCGTGTCGAACGTGTCTGTCACGCCGAGTTCGCCGCCGTGTGGTCCCGCGCCGCGTGCGACGCAGTCGAGCCAGAACGTCCGAGACAGCAACTCGGCGGTCCGGTGTTGGAACTGCGGAAGCTCTCCGAGTGGTTCCTCGTGTCCGTCGAAGCGGAGCCGCGGCTCGACGCCCGGCTCCGTACGCACGTCTGCGCCGAGGTAGTACGCCAACGACGCGCTCGTGAACAGGTACCGTAGCTCCGGCGGGACGAGAAGTTCGATGCCGGTGTCCGGACGTTGTTCGACGAGCGACGTCGGGAGCGACTCCGACTCGCCGACACTGATCGTCGCCGGCTGTTCCCGACAGGTCGGCCAACTTCTGTCGGGAGAGGTGACTGTCGAGTGAGCCGACGCCAGCGACAGCGCGGTGGCGACGCCGTCCGGCGTCTCTGGGACGGTGATCACCGCCTCTGGCGTCTCGACGAGACTGTCGAAACAGAGCGACACCGGTGTCGGCTCCGGGAACGACAGGGAGATGCGTCGGTCGTCGATCCGACGCAGCGCTGCCGGCCCGTCGAACCGGACGAACACTCGCACTGTGGAGTCGACACGCAGGAGGTGTGACCGCGACGGGAGTGAGAGCCTGTCGTCCGGATCGCCGAACTCCCAGTGTTCATCGGTCTCTGTCGCTACCGACTTCAGGAACACTGGCGGGAACTGGATCGTCTTCACGGTGCCGGCGACCTCTGTGTCTATCTGGTCCGGCCCCGTGTCGGACGCCCCGACTGTCGTCGCAACCGACGGTGGCGCACCGTCGTCGACCCACCCCTCGACTTCGACTGAAACCGAGTTTGTCGCGCTGTCGACGGCTCTGAACCCCTCACTCGTCCGCTCGATCTCCATCCGTCTTCTCGATTGGTGTCGACCACTATTCCCTTTGTGCTTCGCTACCTAAATTCTCGTGTACAGTTTTGCTTCGACTCAGTAGCGGAATACGTTTCAGACGTGAGATGTTCTCTCATACTGCGTTGAACACGAACAATAGTTACCTGTCTCAATACAATTTACTGCCTGAAATGAACGTTCAGTCACTGTGGACGAGTCCCTCTCCACAGTTGCGACGACTCCCGGGTTCGCGCTCGCCTCGCTGCTCGTGTGGGCTGTCACTGTGCCGGCTGTCGGGCTCTGGTACTTCTCGCGTCGAGGCGTGCTGTAGTCCAACTGACCGCACGAGTATCGTTCACAAGCCGGCGTCGGATCACAACTGGTTTACAGTCGTGTGTCTCCCGCACGGATATGCCCAAGTGCCAGAACTGTGGCTCGTTCGTGACGGAGCGGTACGTGAGGGTGTTCGAGCCGGAGGGGATCACCAGTCCCCGCGCGTGCCCGCACTGTGAGGACATGGTCCGTCGCGGGAAGACCGTCCGCGAGAAGAAGAACTGACGGTCGCTCTCGGTCTCTCCCCCGCTCGCCGAGAACGCTGCCCTCCACGACAGCCTCTCGCAGCACGGACTGAGTGACTCGTCTGTCACTCCCGCCGAGCGTGTCGTTCGTCGCTCTTGTCAGCGTTCGTGTGGGTTCGCTCGCACCCAGTCGTCGTTCGCGTAGCGTTCGGCGGCGCGGTCGTCTGCCCGTGTCAGTTCCGTCTCCGTCCACGAGCCAGTCTCCGCGTCGGTCCACGTCGCCAGCGCCTCGGTGAGTGTCGTCACGACCGACGCGCGGTCGGCCTCAGTGAACTCGTCGATGCCGGCCACACGGTCGCGGAACGCGGCGGGTGTCGTCTCCGGCGCAGCGAAACAGTCGAGGTGTGTCTCGGCGTCGACAGAGACGCTGATCGAGCCGTGTTGGACGACGGCGTCCTCCCGGCGGTGTTGGGCGTTTCCGGCGAGCTTCCGGCCCGCTCCGCCGTCGGCGACGATGTCGTGTGCGGGATCGAGTTCGCGGAGGTAACAGGCGGGCTGGTGGACTGCCGCTCGTTCGCTGTCGACGTAGTCGGCGTCGATCCCGAGCGCACGCAGCGCGGCGAGAATCGGCGTACACAGCAGGTGGTACGACTCCAGCAGGTCACTCGGGAGCGCGTCGGCCGGCGCGATCAGCGAGTACGAGAGGTCGCCGGTTCGGTCGTGGTAGATGCCGCCGCCGCCGGTCGGGCGACGCGTCACGTCGACACCCGCGTCGGCACACGCCCCCCAGTCGACCGTGTCCGGGTGCTGGTGGCGACCGAGTGAGAGACACGACGGCTCCCACTGGTAGAGCCGTGCGGTACACAGCCCCGTCTCTGCTGCTGTCTCGGCCGCGGCGTCGTCTAACGCCATCTGTGTCGGCCCCTCGCGCGACTCCTCGTGAATCAGCCGCCACTCCCGGTCTGCCACGGGTCCAGGGTCGATGTCCATACGACTCGGTTACGGCGAACACGGGAAAGCGGTTCGCACCACAGGACAGCAGTGTCGTCGTCCGGCGACGCCCGGGTGCCGTTCGGCAATGCTCGGGCCAGTCGTCCGGTGTCAGATGTCGTCGTCCGGCAACGTCGGGTGTCGTCGTCCGGCAACGTCGGGCGTCGGCGTCCAACGACGTTCAGGCGTCGTCCGACAGATCCGCAGGTGTGTCGTCGAACGCAGACTCGATGGCAGTCTCGTTCGCGTCGGGAGCGGGTTCCCGGGAGTCGTCGCGGTGGAGGTGACACGCGGCGATCTGGCCGCCGCCACAGTCGTGGTCCGCGGGGGCGTCCGTCTCACAGACGGACTCGAACCGGTCGGTGAGGCGTTGTGCGGCGTCCGCCTCGCGTCCGTTGGCCAGCACTTCCAGCGCGTCCTCGACGGTGTCGGCGTCCGCGCCGGAGAGCCCGTCGACGCCGAACTCCTCGCGGACGCTCTGTTTGAACGCCTCGTCGTCGTTTTCGCCGTCGCGGAACCGCTCGGTCCCGAACTCGCCGCGTTCGAGTCTGTCCCGCAGTGTCACCACGTTGCGGTAGAGCGCCTGGTCCGTGTCGACGCCCGCCGGCGGGATGATCTCCGGACACCGCGTTCGGAACCGACAGCCGCTCGGCGGGTTCCGCGGCGACGGCACGTCACCGGACAACGGATCGACGCGGCGACCCTGTTCGGAGGTGTCTGCCCGCGGCACGGACTCCAACAGCGCCTCGGTGTACGGGTGGCTCGGAGCGGTGAAGATGTCGTCCGTGTCTCCGCGTTCGACCACCTCGCCGAGGTACATCACCGCCACTCTGTCACAGATGTGCCGGACGACGCTCAGATCGTGTGCGATGAACAGGTACGTCAGCCCGTACTCGTCCTGGAGGTCGTCGAGCAGGTTGAGAATCTGTGCCTGCACCGAGACGTCCAGCGCGGACACTGGCTCGTCTAACACGACGAACTCCGGGTCCAGCGCCAGCGCGCGGGCGATGCCGATCCGCTGACGCTGGCCGCCGGAGAACTCGTGTGGGTACCTGTCGATCTGGTCTGCCGACAGCCCGACGCGCTCTAACAGCTCCTCCGCGCGCTGTCTGCGTGCCGCCTGCCGTGACGTGTCCGGCGGCGTCTCCTCCGGGAGCCCGTGGATCGTCAGCCCCTCTGTCACGATGTCGCCGATCGTCATCCGCGGGTCGAGACTGGAGAAGGGGTCCTGGAAGACGATCTGTGCGCGCTCGCGGAACTCGGTGAGCTCCGTGTCGGAGAACTCGGCGACGTCTCTCCCGTCGAACTCGACGGTGCCGCCGGTCGGCTCGCGGAGCCGCAACAAGGTCTCTCCCGTCGTCGACTTCCCACAGCCGGACTCGCCGACGAGCCCCAGCGTCTCTCCGCGCTCGATGTCGAGGTCGATTCCGTCGACCGCCTTCACGCTCTCCGTCTCGCGGCCGAGGAGCGTGTCGACGATGGTGTCGTTCTCGTAGTAGTACTTCTCTAATCCCCGCACGCGAACCAGCGTCTCGCCCGCAACCGTGTCCGTCCCCGCCTGTGCGCCGTCACCGATCCGACCGGTGTCTGTCTCACTCATCTGCGACCACCTCCGGTGTCTGTCTCACTCATCTGCGACCACCTCCGCGTCCCCGTCCTCGTGTAGCGCGAGCGCCGGGTCGAACTCCTGTCGGGCGAGGACACACTGCACCGCGTGCTCCGGGCTGCCGCTCTGTGCGTCGTACTCGGCGATCGGCTCCAGACAGTCCTGCATCGCCTTCGGACACCGGTCGGCGAAGTAACAGCCCTCTGGCATCTCACTGTCCAACAGCGACGGGACGTTCCCCTCGATTGGCTGGAGTCGGGGTGCTGGGTCCTCTAAGTCGGGGATCGATCCGAGCAGTCCCTGTGTGTACGGGTGAACTGGGGCGTCGAACACGTCCTCGAGGCGGCCACGCTCGACGATCTCGCCGGCGTACATCACGCCGACCCGGTCACACATCCGGGCGATCACGCCCAGATCGTGTGTGATCATCACCACGGAGGTTCCCTCCTCCGTCTGGAGGTCTCGCAGCAGGTCGAGAATCTGGGCTTGGATCGTCACGTCCAGCGCGGTCGTCGGCTCGTCGGCGATCAACACGTCCGGCTCGCCCGCCAGCGCCTGTGCGATCATTGCACGCTGGAGCATCCCGCCGGAGAACTGGTGTGGGTACTCCTCCGCGCGGTCCGCGGGGTCCGGGATGCCGACCTGTTCGAGCAGCTCGACCGCTCTGGCGTGACTCTCCTCGCTGGTGTAGCTGCGGGAGGGGACGACCGCGTCGACGATCATCTGCCCGAGTCCGTAGCCCGCGGTGCGACTCCGCGTCCGCCGCGGGTTGGCGCTCGCCCGCCGCTGTACTTCCACCGCCTCGGCGATCTGCTCGCCGACGGTGACCGACGGATTGAGACTGCTCATCGGGTCTTGGAAGATCGTGCTGAACGAGGAGCCGCGCAGCGAGCCGCGCACTCGCTCCGGCACGGTCCGCAGATCGAGGTGGTCACCGACGACGCTGGCGTTCGTGTCGCGGAACTCCTCGGCGAGTTCTGCGTCGCGGTACCACACCTCTCCCTGCGTGATTCGACCGGGCGACTCCACCAGATCGATGATCGACAGCGCGGTGACGGACTTGCCGGAGCCGGACTCTCCGACGATCCCGAGCACTTCGTTGTCGCGGATCTCGAAGGAGACGGACTCGACGGCGTTCACCTGTCCCTCCTCCGTGAAGAACCGCGTCGAGAGGTCGCGGACGGCGACGAGCACGTCGTCGTCCAGATCGGGGTCGGTCACGCGCCACCTCCCTCCCCTTCGATCCCGGGATCGAGCGCGTCACGCAGCCAGTCGCCGATCAGGTTGATCCCGATCACGGAGATCATGATCGCCAGCCCGGGCATCCCCGCGATCCACCACTGGCCCGAGGAGATGTAGTCGCGGCCCTGCGAGATGTCGAACCCCCACGAGAGCGTGGTGCCGGAGAAGCCGAGGAACGACAGCGACGACTCCAGCAGGATGATCGCCGCCACCTGCACGGTTGCGAGCACGATGATCGGTGTGATCGCGTTCGGGAACACGTGCCGGAGCACCACCCGACTGTCGTTGGCTCCGAGTGCCTTGGCGGCTTTCACGTACTCCTGATCGCGCAGCGACAGCGCCTCGCCGCGAGCGATCCGCGCGAACCACACCCAGTTGACGATCCCGACGACCACGACCACCGTCCCGGGCAACACGAACGTCTCCGGCATGCCAGAGACGAGTCCGAGCGCGACGAACGGGTCCGGGACCGGCACGCTCGCGCGTCCCCACAGCCCGATCAGGGCGATTGCGAGCACGAGTGACGGGAACGCCAGACTCACGTCCGCGAACCGCATCAGCGCGTCGTCGACCCGACCGCGGTAGTAGCCCGCAATCAGGCCGACGGGGACGCCGACGAACGCCGCGAACAGGGTGCCGAGCACCCCGACGATCAGCGACGTGCGCGCGCCGTAGATCACCCGCGACAGCATGTCTCGACCGAGACCGTCCGTCCCGAGCGGGTGTTCGAGCTTCGCCTCGACCGTCTCGTTGACCGTCACGGTCTGGAGCTCCCCGTCGACCATCTCGGAGGTCGTCTTCTGTTCGACCTGTGTGAACCCGAGCGGCGGGAGCTGTGACGCGTCTAAGTTCTGCTGTGTCGGGTTGTGCGGCGCAACGAACGGCGCGAAGATCGCTACCAACACGACTACCACGACCAGCGCCACCCCGAGCTTGGCGAGGAAGCTGTCGCGGAACTCCGAGGTGAGGTTCTGAATGACACGTCTCGACACCATCAGTCGGACACCTCCTGTGGGTCTCTCGACACCATCAGTCGGACACCTCCAGTGAGTCTCTCGACACCATCATTCGTTGACCACCCGCGGGTCGAGGTAGGCGTACACCACGTCCACGACGATGTTGACGAGCACGAAGCTCGTTCCGATCACGATCAGACTCCCCTGTAACACCGGCCAGTCGCGCAGGTTGATACTCCGGATCACGAGTGTTCCCAGTCCGGGCCACGAGAAGACGGCCTCAGTGATGACCGCGCCGCCGATCAGCGTGCGTTTGTACCGCACCAGCGTCTCCGGCAGCCCCTTGGCTCTGGCGGCCCGCACGTACGGCTTCCCGAGTTCGTCCAACATCCCCGAGCGTGTCAGCCGCGTGATCAGCGCCGTGAAGTACGTCCCCAGCGCGATTGCGGGGAGTGTGATGTGTTGGAGCCACAACACGAGTGTGTCGAGGAACGACCGGGGGCCGACGAGCGAGGTGAGAACCGTCACCCCGGCGACCGCCCGGCCGCTGGTCTGGAAGATTCCCAACTGCACCGCCAACACGAGGATCATCATGATCCCGAGCCAGAAGTTCGGGGTGCTGATCCCCGCCAGCGAGAACAGCGTCGCCAGCCAGTCGACCGGCTGGTTGCGACGGGTGGCGCTCACCACACCCAACGGGATCGACAACACGATGGCGACGACCGTCGCTGCGACGGCCAACTCGACTGTCGCCGGCACCTTCGAGAACACCAGACTCGTCACCTCCTGCCCGCGGATGTACGAGAAGCCCATGTTGCCCTGCACCAAGTCGAACAGGTACTCCCCGTACTGGACGTACAGCGGCTTGCTCAACCCGAGCTCTCTGGCGATGGCCTCTCTGGTCTCCTGTGTGGCGTCCAACGGGGCGACGGCGTTGATCGCACTCCCCGGCGTGATGAATCGGAGGAGGAACACGATCGTGACCACTCCCCAGACGACGCCGACCCCTTGCAGTGTCCGTTTTGCGACGAAGCGTCCCTGTGACATCAGTGTGTCTCTCTCACCTCTGTTCTGCAGACTGCGAACGCGTCACCCGTCTCCGTCGTGACACTCGAATCTGACGACACCGGCTGCTCCGAGTCGTCGCCGCTCGGCCCGTTCGCCTCCGGCGACACGAGTGACTCCCGTTCGTGATCGTGTGAGTCGTCCGTCCGTGGCATACGAGTGAGCCCCGGTGGTCAGTTGGGGCTCGCAGTGTCGATGTCGATGAACTCGTCCGGCCGGGGCTGCCACGACACGTCGTTGGCGACGCCGTAGACGCTGAACTGCTGGTGCATGAACACCCACGGCGCGAGATCGTGGAGCAGCGCGTTCGTCTCCTGCAGGATGTCTTCACGCGCGTCCGGGTCCGGCTCGTTCTGTGCCTCTTCGATCATGCTGTCGACCTCGTCGTTCTTCAGGATCGTCAACGAACCCTGCGAGGTCAACAGCGGGATGATCGTCTGGGCACCGTCGAACTCGCCGTTGCCCCACCCGAGGAGGTTGAAGTTCGGCTTGTCTTCGATGTTCCCCGTCGTGAGGTCCTGCACGAGCGAGGAGAACTCGCGTTGCCGCACCTCACAGGAGACGTTCGACAGCGAGTCGATCTGGCTGGCAGCCGCCTGTGCGACTTCCACGTCCTTGAGGTACCGACCGATCGGCGTCTCCAGCGTGATCTCTGCGCCCGCGAAGCCGGACTCCTCGACCAACTGCTCCGCCTGTGCCGGGTCGTGTGGGTACGGCTCGACATCCGGGTTGTACCCGGTGAACTGTTCTAACGTCGGCTGGCCCGTGACGGAGCCGAACCCGTTGAGCACGTTCTCGACGATGCTCGGCACGTCGACGGCGTAGTTGAGCGCCTGCCGGAACTGCTGGTTCGAGAACGGCTCAACGTCGTACCGCATCTGGAGGAAGATGATCCGTGTGCTCGGCACGGGGTTGATCGACGCCACGTCCGATCCTTCGACGCGGGACACCTCCTGTGGGGGCACGTTGGTGACGATCTCCGACTCCTCTGCCAACAGCCGGTTCACCCGGGTGCTGGACTCGCTGGAGGCGTTCAGCGTCGCGTCTGTCACTTCGGGCACCTCTCCCCAGTACTCCGTGTTGCGCTCGAAGGAGACCTGGTTGCCGGAGTCGTACTCCGTGAGCCGGAACGGCCCGGTCCCGTTGATGTTGCTGTTGATGAAGTCGGAGCCGTTCGACTGGATCCACGACTTCTGGACGATCTCGCCGTTCGTGGCGAACAGCTGGAACACGATGGGGTTGAGCCCCTGGAAGTTGACGGTTACCTCGCCGTCACCGGGCTCGACCGAGTCGATCGCACCCAAGTCGTTCTTCTGTGGGCTGGCGATGCCAACGTCGTTGAAGAAGATTCGGCGGATGGAGTAGGCCACGTCCTCTGCCGTCAGTGGATCGCCGTTGTGGAAGTTCACACCCTCCCGGAGCGTGAACCGTGCGACGCCCGGCTCGACCCGTTCCCAGTCGGTTGCGAGCGCGGCGACGATACCACCCTGCTTGTCGCGGTCCATCAGCCCCTCGTACCCCTGCGAGACGATGATGTTGGTGTTGGTCTCTGCGTGGTCTTGCGGGTCCAGCCCTGAGTCCATCTGGCCCATGGTGACGGTGACGCTGAACTCGTCGGACGCCTCCGTCTCCGTTGACTCCTCCGCCTCCGTCTCTGTCTCCGTGTCCATCGACTCCTCCGTCGGCGTGTCCTCGTCCCCGCCGGCCTCTGTCGGGCTCTCGGTCGCCCCTGCCTCGCCGGTGTCGCCGGCACAGCCGGCGAACGCCGCTGCGGCGGCGGTTCCCGCTGCCGTCAGGTACTTGCGTCTGGACACACCGTCTTCGTGACCGTCTGTCATACCCGCAGACAGTGTCCGGGGGTATTTATAATCTGTGTCGTGTCGAACGTCCGTCCGTCGGCGTGACCGCGTCCGTCCGGCGGTCTGCGTTCGAATCTGTCACTCTCGACTCATTTTAAATACTGGTGTCAGAAACTGCGGGTGCGGACGGGAACTCGTGTCACACGACAAGGAAGAATCTTGTCACACGACAATGAGACTCTGGCGCACGACAACGAGTGCCCGTGTCACAGACAGTGAGTGACTCTGGCGCACGACAACGAGTGCTCGTGTCACACGACAGCGAGAGACTCCGGCGCACGATAGTGAGAGATCCTGTCACACGGCACCGAGTGACGTGTCGTCGTCGAACGGCTCGCAAGGAGCGAAGAGAAGCGAAGCCCCTACAAGCAGCGGGTCGTATTGGCCGGACATGGGTTGGAAGGAGACCGCAGAACCAGTACTCACGCGGATGCCCACGGTGTCACAGCCGGAGGGCCACGTTCCGTTCAAGCGGAAGCTCGGCTGGACCGCGGGCGTCCTCGTGATGTACTTCTTCTTGACGAACGTCAACTTGTTCGGGCTCGCCACGGGCGGCAGCGACTTCTACGGACAGTTCCGGTCGATTCTCGCCGGCACGTCCGGCTCGGTACTCCAGCTCGGTATCGGGCCTATCGTGACGGCGTCGATCGTGCTCCAGCTACTCGGCGGTGCGAATCTCCTCGGTCTCGACACGAACGACCCCCGAGATCAGGTGTTGTACCAGGGGCTCCAGAAGCTGTTGGTCGTCGTGATGATCTGTCTCACGGGACTGCCGATGGTGTTCGCCGGCAACTTCCTCCCGCCGAGTCAGTCGGTCGCTCGCGCGCTCGGGATCGGCGTCACCGGCGTCCAAGTGCTGATCTTCGCTCAGATCGCCGTCGGCGGCGTCCTCATCCTGCTCATGGACGAGGTCATCTCCAAGTGGGGTGTCGGCTCTGGGATCGGGCTGTTCATCATCGCCAACATCAGCCAGCGGATTCTCGGCGGTCTGTTCGGAACCGAGGGGCTGGGCCTCACGAACGGGTTCTTCCCCAACTGGGTCGGCATCGCTACCGGCGAGGTGGCGGTCAACGGACTCGGCGGGATTCTGCTCGAACCGGGCCAGCTAATCGCCGTCTTCACGACGGTACTGATCTTCGCCACGGTCGTCTACGCGGAGTCCGTGCGCGTGGAGATTCCGCTGAGCCACGCTCGCGTGAAGGGCGCTCGCGGTCGGTTCCCGGTGAAGCTGATCTACGCCAGCGTC
>CAKZQY010000008.1 GCA_937142015.1 uncultured Halobacteria archaeon | reverse complement strand
CCGTATGAGTGGGGCTGCGAGGCGGCGACGGGAACTGAGTGGCCCTGTCGGACAGCAGAACCCCGACAGTTACCCGGAGGTAACCGGGTGAGACGGGGGTGCGCGCCGTTTATCCACGCCGACAGTCCAACGGCGTAGCATGAGCAAGTACGCCGTCGTGTTGACCGCGGGGCCGGACGACGCTGGCAGCGCAGTCAACGGGCTGGAGTACGCGGTTTCGCTCGCGGACGGCGGTCACGAGGTCGAGGTGTTCCTCGACGGGGAGGCGACGAAGTGGCCCGGCGAGGTGGAACACCGCCACGACCACCCGATACGTGAGAACCTCGACCGACTCCGACGACAGGAGATCGTCACCGCCTGCGCGTTCTGTGCCAACGTGTTCGACGCGACTGACGCCTGTGAGGAGTCGGGGATCGAACTCCGCGGTGTCGCCGGCGAAGAACACGCACCGGACGTGGGGGAGCTTGCGAACGACGGCTATCAACTGCTGACTGTGAGTTGATTTACAATCGATACTGTTCGCCGTCGACGGCCAGCGGTTCGTCGAACGCCTCGTCGGGGGGGTAGAAGTGGGCGACGTGGACGAGTCGCGTCTCGGACGCGTCGAGATCGTCGGCGAGCGCGAGCGCTCCCTCGCGGGTCATGTGTTTCGTGCCGAACGTCCGCGGCGTGCCGTCCTCGTCGTGGTGTGTGCCGCCGAGCGGGTGGTGTTCACACAGGTGTGCCGGGACGATTGCGTCCGCCAGCAGGAGGTCCGGATCGGCGAGCACGTCGCGTGATTCTGCCGGGATGTCGTAGCTGCTGTCGCCGCTGAGCGACAGTTTGGCACCCGTCTCCGGGTCCTCGACGGCGAGTCCGTAACACACCAGCGGCGGGTGATCGACCGGGACCAGCGTCAGATCGAGTCCACAGACACGGACAGTCTCGAACGGGGTGGTGTCGTGGACCGTCACGCGGTCGAGATAGTGGTACTTCGAGCGGATCGTGTCCGCGACAGACGCCCCGGTCTTCGGGTCCGTCTCGTCGGCGGCGTACACCGGAAGATCGTCGAGCAGTCGGTAGACGTTGCCCAGCCCGTCGAGGTGGTCGAAGTGGACGTGTGTCACGACTGCGGCGTCCGGCAGACTCACGTCGGCCGCGAGGAACTGCTGACGGAAGTCGGGCGAGCAGTCGATCAACAACGACTCCCCGGTGTGCTCGTTTTTCACGTGGACCGAGAAGCGCGTGCGCTCGATCCCCCGCTGTCTGGCTGCCGTGCAGGTGTCACAGTCACAGCCGACCGTTGGCGTCCTCGTCGCTTCGCCCTCGGTCGTCCAGTGGCGGGCGAAATCGAGCATGTCGTCGTACACGTCCGGCATACAGCCCGCCGCCTGCGGGTGTCCACCGCCGTTCACGAGTCCGGCGACCTCGTGGGCGTGACGGAACGCCTCGCTGCCTCGAATCGAGGCGCTGCCGGCGGGTTTGACGATCACGGTCGCGTCGAACCCCTGCTCGCGGCACTGCTCTGCCACCTCGTTCTGTGAACACCGACCGTAGGTGACGGCGACGCGCCACGGTCCGACCTCGTGTTCCTCCGCGCGGTCGACGGCCTTCTGGATCAGCGCCCGTTTCTCCTCGCGGCGCGACTCGACGTACGAACGGATCGGGGCAGGGAGGTCGACGCCGTGTGCGCCGACGACGGCCGCGTACTCCGCCGGGTCACTCCAGACGGCGTAGTCTGCGAGGTCGTCACTTCGCTCGTCTTCCTTCAGCCAGAGGTCGTGGTCCCGCGTGACGGCTGTCAGCGTCTCGAATCGCTCGGGGAACTCGTAGTCGAGCGAGCGCCGTGTCACGTCCGCGGAACACTCCGCTTCGCTGTCGCCGACGACGAGGTCGACACCGTGGTCGCGGACGGCCGCGGCTACGTCTGCCGGCCACTGGTGGTGGTCGAACCACCGGACGCGATTCGCCCGGTCGACGACAGTCGACAGCGCGGGTTCGAGCTCGTCGACCGAATCGGGACAGATGTCACAGACGAACACGTCCGTGTCCGCGGGGACGTACTCGGCGGCGTGCTCCAGCTGGACTCCGAACGTGCGCGGCGAGGCAGAGAGCAGAGCGACCGCGGAGTCTGCCAACAGCTCTCCGTCCTCGTCGACAGTGACGTTGGCCGCGTCCGCGACGGCCGCCTCGGCGTCGAACGCCTCGTCTCCGTCGGCGCTCGCGCGGCGGTACTGCTCGAACGGCGTCGGGTCGACAGACGCGTCGTACGCCTCGCGGATCAGCGCTACACAGGCGAGTCCGTCCGCGTCCGAGTCCGTGATCACGACCACCTCGGCCCCCTCGACCGCCGCCGCTGCGCGCCGTTCGTCGCGTTCCTCGTCCAGCGAGTTCGGGTAGAAGAACCCTTTCCCCGGGAGACGAGACTTCCTGTCGAGAGAGAGTGTCGCGTCGTCGATGAGTTCGTCGTCCATACAACCCGTCTCTCTCTACAGCGTCAAAACGACGGCGTTGTGTGTCGACCCTGCGGGCGAACGACACTGGAAGTTCACACCAGTCGATTCGAGCCTACACCAGTCGGTCTACGTCCAACTCGAGTTCGGCGAGCGTGTCGGCAGCCTTGTGTTGGAACGCGACGAGGGCGTTCTCGCCGGCGTCAGTGACGGAGAGCTGTTTGCTGCGGCCGGGCTGTCGCACGTCGACGTACTCGTAGCGCGTTCCCGGACCGAGTTGATCGACGAACTGCGCCGAGAGCCGGTGTTGGGCGGCGTTCGCACCGGTGCCCGACAGCGGATCGTCGATGTCCGCGAGAAACGCCATGTCGAGTTCGGCTGCCCGGTCGATCACCTCGGACTTGTTCGGCTCGTGGGTCTCTGTGGTGAGCTCTTCGACCACACCCAGCAGCGCGACCTG
Source organism: uncultured Halobacteria archaeon (assembly GCA_937142015.1). Lineage (GTDB taxonomy): Archaea > Halobacteriota > Halobacteria > Halobacteriales > Haloferacaceae > JAHENP01. The sequence continues at coordinate 580 of CAKZQY010000008.1, read as the reverse complement.
CTGTGCCGACGGAGAGGTGATCGGGTACTCCGGCAGTTCCTCGGTCTGCTCCGTGTGTCGCGGCCGCTCCTCGGAGTCGCCGTGGTCGATGTACGCGGTCGCCTCTGTCGAGGTGTCCATCGCGCCGAGCGCGGCCCCGATGCTCGCCGGCCGCCGACCGGTGGAGACGTTGACGAACACCTCGTCGTCTGCGTGACGTTCGCGGTCCGCGACCGTCGTCACGATCCCCAGAATCTCGTACATGTCCCGGTGGTCACAGTCGATACACTCGACGACGGAGTCGAGGTCGACACCTTCCGCTGCGAGTGTCGACTCCACGTCGTCGGTCACGCGCTGGTCGATCAACAGGTACGTCAGATCCGGGTAGAGTCTGTCCGCCGCACGTCTGATCCGTGGTGCGTCCTCCTCACCGGCGTAGAGGAAGACGTGAACACGACGAGTGACCTCCATCTCTGTCGACTGTGGCGGTGTCGGTACAAAAGTAGTTGCGCTCTGCCGCAGGCGGTGAGACACCTACGCTCGAACGATACTGTCGGTCACAAGTGTTGATAGATTGTTGCGCTTCACTCGGGGTTCCAAC
>CAKZQY010000007.1 GCA_937142015.1 uncultured Halobacteria archaeon | reverse complement strand
ATCACGACGAACTCGCCGCCGCCGACATCGACGAGTTCGCTGCCGTCGCGCAACGTGTCCTCGCGTAGTCCGCCGCGGTGCGTCTCGACTGGTCGGTCTGGCTCTCAGGTCCGGCCTGTCCATCGTGGAGCGGCAGGTGCCGTGTCGCTCGCCTCCGGGACCCCGGTGTGAGACTCCGACGACCCCGAGGAGTACGCGAACAGGTGTCGCTCGGCCGTGTGCAACTCCCCGGCCGTGGACGTGTGTCCTGCTCGTTCGATCCAGATTCAGGAAAACGTTTGTTCGACGAAAGAGAGTCACACGGGAAAATCGCCACGAATACGGGAAAACAGCTATTTGTCGCCGGTTCCAAGCCGCAGATATGTCCAAAAGTACCGACGAGCGTGGGCGGCTGTACCTCCCCAAAGACGTGCGCGACCGGTTCGGGGAAGAGTATCGGGTCGTCGAGCTCCCGGATTACGTGGCGCTCTTCCCGGTCGCCGACGACCCGCTCGCCGCCGTCGAGGAAGCCGTCGGGGATGAATTAGAGGCGAAGGGCGTCGACGAGCTCCAGGAAGAAGCTCGGCGGAAGGGCCACAACGAGATAGCCCGCGAACGGTAACGACCGTTTCCGACTTGTTGGCTGGTCAGTCGGTGTGTCGACAGAACCCGACAGACCCCCCACACCAGATTTCCGGAGAGCTGGTTGTTTCAGTTTGGGAGAGCAACCCGTTTCAGTTTGGGAGCCGAGCGGTTCACTCCGGGAGGTACTCGACGATGGAGTCGTGCGCGCCCAACTCGTCGATTGTATCGAGTGAGACAGTAGTCGAGTCCAGCGATTTCGATAGCCTCCACGTCGGGGGCCTTCACGACCGCCTGTCCATCATGGAACGGCAGGTGCCGTGTCGCTCGCCTCCGAGACCCCGGTGTGAGACTCCGACGACCCCGAGGAGCACGCGAACTCGTCGTGACGACCGTCCAACCACACAGACGCAACCTTCGGGACCAGCTCCGCGAACACGACTCCCCGCAGACGAACTTCGAGTTCTCGACGGCGACGTGGACACAGCTGCCGCTCACCGACACGCTGATCCGCGAGCGACTCCGCCGGCTCGGTCCTGAGTGAGCGGGGGACGTTGTTGGTGAGCCCGGTACGGGTGCTTCACTCGCCGCTCGGTCGTCTCGGGGATCGTGAGGTGCGTGGTGAGACTGTCCCACGCCGACGGGTCGCGACCTGATACGGTCGTGCGTAGATCGTCAAGTCTGCGACGGCGACTGAGCGACAGTTCTATGAGTACCACCACCGTACCACAGGACGTGAGCACGGACACGCCGGGGGACGACGGGGAAGACGGCGAGATGGTGAAGCTCAACGTCAAGGTGCCGAAGCGCCTTCTGGAGGAGCTTGACGAGCTTTCGGAGGAGTTGAACTACACCAGCCGCTCGGAGTTCATTCGTGAGGTGTTGCGAGACACCACAGAGCCGATTCTGACGCCCGGCGCGCAGGAGGGCGTCTCGCAGGGGTACGCGGACGTTGCAGCTGGTCGCACGGCCAGCCACGAGGAGATGAAAGAGCGGTTCGGACTCGACGACGAGTGAGGGCCGACGGGTGACGCACGATCTGGAATACGCCGCCGCAATTCAGGAGACGCTGGATCGACTCGAAACCGAAGACCCCCGCCGCATCATCGAGAAACTGGACGACAGTCTCGATTTCCCGGATCACTTTCTCGACCGGTTGAAGAACCATCCCGGTTACAAGCTTCGCGTCGGTGACTTTCGCGTGCTGATCGATTGGGACAAGGACAACGAGGTGCTCTACGCCATCGATGTCTTCGAGCGGAAGAAGGAGTACCGAGAACTTGGGAAGTACCGTGAAGTATGGGGGTCGTGGCGGGACGATGCGTAGAGAGATGGAACGAATCACTGGCTCCTATCCAGACGATCTCGATCTCCTCGTCGAAGGTGCCGTCGAGGCCGGAGTGTTCGGTGGCAAGAGCGACGCACGACGCGAGTTCGTCCGCGAGTACTTCGAGGCCCACGAGAACGAGCGGATCGCGGCTGCAGTTGCGCTCTACGAACGCGAGCGAATCACGCTCGGCGAAGCAGCGAGACTCGCTGCCGTCGACCGGTGGACGATGCGTGACATTCTCCGTGAACACGAGGTCGAGCTTCGCCTCGGTCTCGTCGACGAAGACGACGCAGCCGACGAGGTCGACGCAGCGAGCGAACTCACATTCGACGACGACTCGCACGACGGAGACTCGCACGACGCAGACGCAGACGACGGAAACTCGCACGACGCAGACGCGGACGACGACGGCTACTACGTCCCGTACCGAACAATATCGGAGTATCGGTGACGGCACTATGCCAACACTCACAGTCACTGTCGGCGGTCGCAGCCACCTCGACGAGCGAACCCGTCGCCGGATCGAGGCAGCCCGAGAGGGAGACGACCTCGAAGATGCCGAGCCAGTCTTGTACCTCGGTTCGTGAACCTACCCCGGGGTCAAGCCCCGGGGCTTCCTGCTTCGACGACGTTGTCAGACTACGTC
>CAKZQY010000006.1 GCA_937142015.1 uncultured Halobacteria archaeon | reverse complement strand
TGGTCCGGTCGTTGAACGCCTCCATCTTCTCGTCGCCCTTCTTGTCGCGGTACTCCGGCATGTTCGTCCGGCCGACGATCACCTGATCGATGTCGATCCGGGGGTTGTTCTTCGGCTTGATCGTCTGTTCTTGAGAGGCGTGGAGGAAGTCGTAGAGGAACTCCCGCTGGAGCTTCAACAGCTCCTCGCCGGAGAACAGCCCGCGGTTGGCGTTACAGAACGCACCCGCGTAGTCGAACGCACGGGGGTCGTTCTCCCCGTAGACGGCGAGCTTCGAGTAGTTCACGTCGCCGGTCAGCTCCGTCTCGTCCTGGTTCTTCTTGTCTTTCGGCTCGAACGTCTCGACACACTGCCGCTGGTTCTCGTCGGCGACCAGCCGGATCACCTCCACGTGTTCGTCCAACACCGTCTGGAGGTCGTCGTCGTAGTGAGCCAACAGCTCGTTCATGTAGAAGCTGGAGGCGGGGTCGAGACTCTGCTCGTTGCGGATTGTGTACGGCGCGTCGAGGTTCTCGTTGAGCGTCTCGATCACCTCGTCGCGCTGTTCCTGTGGCAGCAACACGATCGGGTCCTGGTTCATCGGCGAGCGAACCGTGTCGTCCCCGGGGTCCTGATCCGGGATCACCTCGGTGAGGTTCGTCCACCGGAACGTGTACATCCGACCCTCGTCACGCCGGGTGTAGTCCTCGAAGTACCGACGCACGAGGTAGTCGAAGTGCGACTTCCCCGAGCCGACCGGCCCGAGGAGGAGCTTGATCCGCTTTTCGGGTCCGAGCCCCCGCGCCCCGGACTTCACCTTGTTGACGAACTCGTGGATCGACTCGTGGATCTCGCGGCCGTAGAACACGTTCTCCCCGTCGTGGATGGGGTCCTGACTCGCCATCTGGTACTCGACGACCCCCGCGTCCTCGTCGTACTCCGTCCCGTAGTGGTCGAACATGTCCGCGACGCGCTGGTGGGCGTTGCGGGCGATCCGCGGGTCCGAGCTGAGCTCCGAGAGGTACCACTCGAACGACTTCGCCGCTCGGAGGTCCTCTGGCACGGACTGTTTGTACTGCTGTGAGAGTTCCGCCAGGGTGTGTGTGTCTCCGGTCATGGTTGGTGTTCGATCGCTGTCGGCGGGTCGTTCCCCGACCACGACGATGGATCACGCCACGGGTTCGGTGGTCGGGGACACGCTAACGCGAACCACACCGCCGCGCGACGACAGGGAACGGCGCGAACCAGCGAGAACGGCGGGGGCGGGCGGCGCGGCTGTCTCGCCTTCGGCCCGCGATAGGACCGAGGGGTTGATCAAAGACAGTCGACCCAGAGCAATAAGGCTTCCCCCGACTCACGACCCACCTCGCCGCTCTCCGTCGATTTCTGAACGCGTGTCCACCACCTTCTTCAAAGCCGTTGTGAACAGCGTAGGGCCACTCGGATCTGTCGCTCACTCACTCACCCGCTCGGTGCCTGCAAGTCCTCGCGCTCACCTGTCTCGACCCCCCGCGGCCACTACAACGCGGATTTGAGCGGTACTCGACGCGCTGGCGGCGGAGACGCGCAGACAATCTCGCCTCCGCCGACCGCGGCGCGAGCGAACTGGCTCCCGCTGGATTTATATCCTGTCTGTCGTTCACGGAAGATGTGTGCGTATGACCGTCACAGCAGTGACAGTTCGTCCGTCACCCACAGCAGGATGTGTCCGTCTGAGTCGCCCGGAGCAATATGAATTCTGACACCAGTTCCGACCCTGAGCCATCAGCCAGTGAGAGTAGTCACACGACACTCTCTCGGCGTGACTGGCTCACCACGCTCTCCGCCAGTGCGGTCGGAGTGACCGTCGGCACTGCTACCGTCCCACAGCCTGTTCGCGCTGCTGATCCCGGTGAACAGGAATGGGCCTTCCAAACCGGTGACACTGTGTTCTCGTCACCGACGGTAGCAGACGGCACTGTCTACGTCAGGAGTTACGATTCCAACCTGTACGCGGTGGATGCAGCCACTGGTGACCAGCAGTGGGCCTTCGAAACTGATGACGCGGTGTGGTCGTCACCGACGGTGGCAGACGGCACTGTCTACGTCGGGAGTGACGATGCCAACCTGTACGCGGTGGATGCAGCCACTGGTGACCAACAGTGGGCCTTCGCAACCGGTGAGGCGGTGTTCTCGTCACCAACGGTAGCAGACGGCACTGTCTACGTCGGGAGTCACGATGACAACCTGTACGCGGTGGATGCAGCCACTGGTGAGCAACAGTGGGCCTTCGAAACCGGTCAGGTGGTGTTCTCGTCACCGACGGTGGCAGACGGCACTGTCTACGTCGGGAGTTACGATGACAACCTGTACGCGGTGTCTGCCAATGGCACAGACGAACCTACCCCAACTCCAACAGAAGATCCGACGCCGACCCCCACAGACGAACCTACTCCCACTTCGACAGAAACCACCACCAGCACACCGGGCTTCGGTCTCGGCCCTGGGGCGACCGCCCTTGGAACTGGTGTTGGACTCCTCAGAACGCTTGACCTACTGGACGATAGCGACGACTCAGAATGATCACTGCGAGTCTTTCCTGCCGTGGAAGCAATCACCTTCGACGCGCCGGCGGCGCTCTCTCCGTCGACACTCCGGCCGTGACTGGCGGCCGCCTCCGGAGCAGAACCGTGTCCTAGCGACGAAGACGCGAGACTGCTTCACGGCCGGTGTCCCCGTCCGGCTTGATCGGGGCCGGACCCGTCCGCGTGGGGACAGAGTCGAGGAACCCGTCGTTCGACGACGGTCGACGCCGTCTCTGCCGGCTCAGGGGTGGGGGGGCCGTCCCGATCACCAGGGGTCACGTCGCCGCGGTGGTCACACGCCGTGAACGAACACGGGCGTCCCCTCGCCGTCACAGTCGACCACACACGTCCGCACGGAGTCGTCTGTCCGACTGGCCACTGTCTCGTAGCCGACGACCACCGCCGCCGCGACGCCGCCACACGCCGGACACACGCGGTCCGTCACGGCTCACACCTCTGGCGGTTCCAGCGACGGCCACAGCTGTCACACCGCCACCGGCCCTCACGGAGAACCACAGTCCCCTCACAGTGGCGGCACGGTCCCGCTGTCGCGCGGCGCTCAAGTATGTCGCCGGTCATCGTTCAGAGAGTGACGGAGTGAGGTGGCGGTCCGACAGCGGTTCGTGACACTCGCCGCAGACGACGTGACCGCAGTTGTCCCCTCCCC
>CAKZQY010000005.1 GCA_937142015.1 uncultured Halobacteria archaeon | reverse complement strand
GCTCACGTCGGCCGACTCGCGTTCCACGCGCTCGCGTCGACCAACGTTCCACGCGCTCACGTCGATTGGTTCACGTCGACCGACTCGCAACGTCGTCGATCTCCTCGACGACCCGGGCGTGGAACTCTTGGAGCGCGGCCGACTCGTCGTCGGCCAGCACCACGTCGGAGGCGGCAAGCGTCGCCAGTCCGAACGCGCGTGGGGACGGGGAGTCGACCTCGTAGCCGGTGACAGTCACCTCGCCGCGCTGGATCGCGCCCAGCACCTCACGAATCCCGCGGAGGTCGAGCACGTCCTCCGTGATCTCGCGGTACGTCTCCTCGATCACGGCGAAGTCCTCCAGCTCCTCGGCGAACGACAACAGCATCTCCGAGGATACCTGCTGTTCGGCGGCTGACTTCTCGTACCCCTTGTACCGCTTGAGGATCATCAGCGACCGCGTGGCGTCGATCCGGAAGTACCGCTTGAGCAGGTCCGTGCCGTCGAGTGCCGCCCGCAGGTCCGGCCCGGCCGCCGCCGGCTCGATGCTCTCGATCACGTCCACCACGTCCACCTTCCGGTTGAGCGGCATCGAGACGGTGAAGCCGTTGTCGGCGACTGCCAGCTGGACGTTCGTGTTGCTCCGGCGCGCACAGCGGTAGGCGACGAGTCTCGACAGCCCGTCGTTGAACCGCCGGCCGTAGTTGGAGTGGACGTAGTAGCGTCGCCGGTACTCCTCGCGGTCTAACTCCTGTTCGACGACCAGCCGCTCGTCCGTCGAGATCGATTCGAGACCGGCGTAGCGTCGCTGCTGGTCGAAGGTGCGAGCGAGCGCGCGAACGGAGTTCTCGTCGACGGGGAACCCGCGGAGCCACGACCTGACTGCCCGTCGCCCGCCGTCGGCGAGCCGGCCGACGAGCTCGCGCTGGAACTGGAGGATCTCCCGCCCGAGGTCGTAGCTCAACGGCAGTCGCTCGGAGAACCACGACGGCACTGTCGGCCGCGCGCTCGTCGGGTCGACGTACACCTTCGACCCGCGTCTGTACCGGAACTCGTAGTTCGACCCGCCCAACACGAACACGTCGCCCGTCTCGAGTGTGTCGAGATACTCCTCGTCGAGCTGTCCCACCCACTCGTCGCCGCCGCGCGTGTACACGTCACAGGTGAACGAGTCCGGAATCGTCCCGATATTCGTCATGTAGATGACACGTGCCATCCGGCCACGCTTGCCGATCAGCCGCTGGCCGACGTCGTACTCCTCGTAGTGGTGCTCTCCGTCGGGCGGGTCGTTCGTGTCCCGCCAGATTTTGGCGTACACGTTCTTGTCTTCGAGACCGTCGTACGACGAGGTGAGGTACCGACACAGCTGTTCCCAGTCGGCGTCCGTGTACTCGCGGTACGGGTACGCACGGCGGAGCGTCGCCACCACCTCCGCCTCCGGGCGCACGTCGTTGATCGCCATCCCGTAGACGTGTTGGGCCGCCACGTCCTGTGCGTTCTCGGGGACGAACACGCGGTCGACGAACCCCTCTGTCGCCTTCTGGAGCATCACTGCACACTCGACGAGCTCGTCGCGGTCTAGCGCGATCACGCGCCCCTCGACAGTCTGGCCGAGCCGGTGACCGGCGCGTCCGACCCGCTGGAGCAGTGACGCGACCGACTTCGGAGAGCCGACTTGGACCACCAAATCGAGGTGTGGCATGTCGATACCCAACTCCAAGGAAGTCGAGGAGGTGACGACATCCACGTCGCCGGACTTGAGAGCCGACTCCACAGCCTCGCGTTGGTCCTTCGCCATCGAGCCGTGGTGACAGCCGGAGTTTGCCTCGTCGTAGGCGTCGTACTGCTCGCGGAGTCTGTCGAGGACGCGCTCGGCTCCCGACCGCGTGTTCGTGAACACGAGCGTGTTGGTGTGACCCTGGATCAGCTCGTGGAGTCGCTCGTAGAACGCGGCGTCGATCACCTCCCGCGGCGTCTCGATCAGGTCGTCCGTCGGACACTCCAACTGGAGATCGAACTCCCTGACGAACCGCGTGTCGACGATCTCGTAGTCGCGGAACTCGTCGGCTGTACCGTCTCTTCTCGTCTCGTCGTCCGAGCCGTCGCCTGCGTCGTCGGCGTCGACAGGACGAGTGCCCTCGGATCGGCCGACGAGGAACTTCGCCACGGTCGAGAGTGGTTCGACGGTCGCCGAACAGCCGATCCGGGTCGGCGTCGTCTCTGTCAGATCCGCTAGTCGTTCCAGCGAGACGGAGAGGTGAGTGCCACGCTTGTTCTCGGCGAGGCTGTGAATCTCGTCGACGACGACGTACTCCACGCTCCGGAGTTTCTCTCTGAACTTCGGTGCGTTCAACAGGATCGCCAGCGTCTCCGGCGTCGTGTTGAGGATGTGCGGTGTCGTCTCCAGCATCTTCTGCCGCTCGCTGGAGCTGGTGTCGCCGTGTCTGATCGCGTGACGGATCTCCGTCTCGTAGCCCCGCGTCGACAGCCGTTCCCGAATCCCGTCGAGTGGCACCGCCAAGTTCCGGTGGATGTCGTTGGCGAGCGACTTCAGCGGCGAGACGTACAGACAGTACACCGCGTTGTCGAGCCCGTCTGCCGTCTCGCGCTCGCGTCTGTACAGTTCGTTGATCACCGAGAGGAACGCGGAGAGCGTCTTCCCCGAGCCGGTCGGCGAGCAGACGAGCGTGTTCGTGCCCTCGTCGACGAGCGGGATCGCCTCCCGCTGTGGCGGCGTGAAGAAGCCGTCGTTCTGCGGGACGTAGGCTCCGAACTGGTCGACCCACCACTCGCGGACCGACGGCTCCAGCCTGTCGAGCACGTCGGCGTCCTCGACCGCGACCGTCTCCGGGTCGAACCCGTAGTCGGTGTCCGTCTCCCGGAGGAGGTCCCGCCAAGACATACACGTGACAGGGGTGGCGCGGGCAAAGGAGTTGTGCTCGGCGACGATGTGCGAGGCTGATCGACCAGTGACGGCGTGTGAGGCCGGTCGAACGGTGACGGCACCCGAACCGGACACGGGCGGTGAGAGCGGTCGAAACGACACCCGTCGCTGTTCGGCGGTCACGTCCGGGAGAATCGTGTGTCGACAGTCGCGCCGACCGCGAGCGGTCGGGCACCAGTCGACGTTCGAGCGCCGTCGCTGTGAGCTCGCGTCGTCGGCTTACAGGTCGCGCGGCTGAACGGTCTTCCGGTCGTTCTCCTCCGCTCGACGACTGGCGTCGTCCAGCAGCTCTGCGACACGCTCGTCGAGGGCGTCGTAGAAGTCGGACGCCACGTTCTCGTCTTCGAGGTAGTCCTTCACCGCCGACTTGACGATCAGGTCTGACATCACTCACGGGTTCCGTACTCCGCCTCTTAGTTCTACTGAAATCGGCCGACGTGACCGCTCTGTCGCCGATGCCTCGACGCCGCGACTGCCGTCTGAGCGAGGAACATTGCATTTATTAACAGACGTAAGAAAATTCGCGGTGTCGGCGCGGTCGTCACCGACCGGGGAGGAGGCCGGCGACCGCCTCGACACCGGCGATCACCTCGCGGCCGACGGCAGCGACGCCGCCGCCGAGCCGCGCTTCGACCGGGTCGACGCCGAGTTCCCGAGAGAGCACACCGGGGTCGGCACCGGCACCGACGACCGCGACCGTCGCCTCTCTAACACGGACCTCGACGGTGAGATCCGTCAGCGACAGCACGCTCGACAGCTGTTCGCGGACACCCTCGCCGTCACGGGCGATCCGTAGCGCCGTCCGCAGCGTCGGCACCTCGACGAACAGCCGGTCGCCCGTCGACCGAACCTCGATCGGGGTCCCGTCGACCGTGAGTGTGAGGTCCGTGGCAACAGACAGCGGCGCGACAGCGTCGTGGTCAGTCACGCTCTCGTGTCGTCACGCGAACCGTGCCGTCGAGCTGCCAGTGGGCGTGTTCCGCGTCCTCGCCCGTCCCGCTCGGCACGGCCACCTCCATCTCCTCGAAGTCGTACGTGATCTCCGCGTTGCGACCCGTCAGCCTGTCGTACAGGCTGATCGCCAGGTCCGGCCACGTCGTCGTCTCGTCGATACGCTCCTCGGGGGGTTCTGCCTCGCTCATGCGTACGTACTACACGACACGCAGCCACATATAACTGTGGTCGAGAACGGGTCGCAGAACCGCACTCACCTGTGTCGGTGAGCCAGCGTCACCGCGGTCGGCGGACGCTCACTCGGCGGAGATCACGTCGTCGATGCGGGCGAGCATCGTCGCGGCCTCGGCGGCCGAGGAGATCGCCTCGCGCTTGACCGACGCGGGGTCGACGACACCTTCCTCGACGGGGTCGACGACGTCGGCGTCCTCGCCGCTCTGGACGAGTCCCGCGCGGCCCTCCTCGTTGGCGGCCCGCAGGTCGACCAGCGCGTCGATGGGGTCCTGTCCGGCGTTCTGTGCCAGCGTGCGCGGGATCACGTCGAGCGCGTCGGCGAACGCTTCGACGGCCAGCTGCTCGCGGCCCTCGACCGAGGCGGCTCGCTCGCGGAGCGCGCCGGCGACGTGCAGTTCCGTCGCGCCGGCACCCGGCACGATCTCACCGGTGTCTGCGGCCTGCGTCGCGGCGTCGACGCCGTCGCGGATCGCTCGCTCCAGCTCGTCGGTGACGTGACCGGTGCCGCCGCGGACGAACAGCGTGACCGTCTCGGTCGCGCCGCCACCCTCGACGAACACCAGATCGTCGTCGAACGACTCCACGTGGACGGACTCCGCCGTGCCGAAGTCGTCGGCTTCGAGGTCGTCCACGTCGCCGATCTGGGACGCGCCCGTCGCCTTCGCAACGGAGCGTGCGGTGTCGGAGTCGACGGAGTCGAACACGAGCAGCCCCTCGCGGGCCAGCGTCGCGGCAACCTGCTCGTTCACGTCACCCGTGACGAACAACACGTCGACACCTGTCTCGAGGACGGTCTCGGCGAACTCGCGGAGGTGCTGTTCCTCTGCTGCGAGCGCCTGATCCAACTGGTCGCGGGAGGACACCTGCCACTCGGCGTCCACGTCCGGGTCGCGCTGGTCGAGGTCCGTGTCCAGCACGCCGACGGACACGTCCTCGACGCTGCGAGTCACGTCCTCACGAGCCGGGGACTCCTCGGCGACGATCCCTTCGATCAGCTCCGTCGCGCCGGCGGAGCTGCCGGGCTGTGTCGTGATCGAGATCGCGTCGCGGTCGACCCCGTCGTCGGTCTCGACGCGTCGCACGGCGGCGACGATCTCGTCTGCCAGCGTCTCCGGCGTCACGCCACCCGTGCTCTTGCCGGTCATCGCCGTCGTGACGATGGCCTCCAGCGTCTCGTCGTCGACCGCGGCGTCGACGACCGCCTCGTCGATAGCCTCCAGTGCGGCGCGCTCCGCCTCCTTGTACCCCTGGACGACCGTCGTCGGGTGGATGTCGTCCTCGAGGAGACTCTCGAACTCCGAGAGCAGCTCGCCGGCGATGGTGACGGCCGTCGTCGTGCCGTCGCCCACGTCGTCTGCCTGCGACTCGGCCACCTCGACCAGCATCTCTGCTGCCGGGTGGTCGATGTCCATCTCGTCGAGAATCGTCGCCCCGTCGTTCGTGATCACTACGTCCCCGGAGTCGGAGACGAGCATCTTGTCCATCCCGCGCGGGCCGAGTGTGGTGCGTACCGACTCTGCGACCGCCTTCCCGGCGTCGATGTTCGCTGACTGTGCGTCCTGCCCGGAGGTCCGCTCCGAGTCCTCCGAGAGGATGAACATCGGCTGAGCTCCGCCGCGCCGTCGCTGCGCGCCTTCTGATGACATGTTCGGTTCGAAGTGTGGTTTCGGTTCTATATAAATGTTTCCCTACGCGACCACAACATCGCCGTACGGCGCGGGTTCCGGGGTGTGTTGACTGGTGCCACGGTGGCAGTTTAAGTACAAGATCGGGGTGGCGGACGCGGCGTGTTCACGTCCCGTGCGTCGGTCTCGGGTTCGGCGGACTCACGTGCAGTGTATCGGGTTCGGGTTCGACGTGTTCACTCCAGGTCGAGGAGTTCTGCGGCGCGGTCGAGGAACCGGTCGTACACGCCGACAGCGGACTCGACGGGGTCGGCGCTGGTCATGTCGACACCGGCGATGTCGAGCACCGCGAGCGGGTACTCGCTGCCGCCGGCTTCCAGCGCGCGGCGGTAGTCGGCGGCCGCAGACGCCCCTTCCTCGCGGATCGACTCGACGATGGCGGCGGCCGCGGAGATGCCGGTGGCGTACTGGTAGACGTAGAAGTCGTAGTAGAAGTGGGGAATCCGCATCCACTCCCGGCGGATCAGGTCGTCGACGTTGACCGCGTCCGTCTGGTAGAACGTCTCCTTCACGTCGCCGTACAGCTGGTCGAACACGTCCGGCGTGAGTGGCTGGTCGTTCTCGGCGTGTTCGTGGATGCGCTGTTCGAAGTCGGCGAACATCGTCTGCCGGAACAGTGTCGACCGGAACCGTTCGAGGTACTGGTCGATAGCGTGTGCCCGGAGTTCGTCGTCGTCGACGTTCTCGATCAGGTGGTGGGTCAACAGCGTCTCGTTCACCGTGGAGGCGACCTCGGCGACGAAGATCTCGTAGTCGGCGTACTGCCACGGCTGGGCGTCGTTGGCCAACTCGGAGTGCATCGAGTGGCCCAGTTCGTGTGCGAGTGTGTACAGCGAGGACACGTCGTCCTGGTAGTTCATCATGATGAACGGCTGGCTGTCGTACGTCCCGGCGGAGTACGCGCCCGCCCGCTTGCCGCGGTTCTCGTACACGTCCACCCACCGCGACTCTAGGCCGTCTGCCATCCGCGACTGGTAGGCCTCACCCAGCGGCTCGACGGCGTCGATCACGAGCTCTTTGGCGCGCTCGTAGGGCACCTCGGGACTCTCCTCGCCGGTCAACGAGAGGTACAGATCGTACGTCTCGATCTGGTCGACGCCGAGCGCGCGTCGCTTGAGCTCCGCGTGTCGTCCCAGCGCGTCGAGTTGGTCGTGAACGGTGTCGACCAGCGTGTCGTAGACGGTGACGGGGACGTTCGGACCGTCGAGTGCGGCCGCTCGTGCCGAGTCGTACCCCCGCGCGTCGGCCATCTTCACGTGCGTCTTCACCGTCTTCGACAGCGTGGTGCCGACGGTGTTGCGCACGTCGCCCCACTCCTCGTAGAACGCCTCGTGGACGCGTTCGCGGAACTCACGGTCCGGCTTCTGGAGCAGCGTCGTGACGTTGCTCTGTGAGATCTCCACGTCGTCGCCGTCCGGTCCCTCGACGGTCGGGAACGTCATGTCGGCGTTCGTCAGCATCGAGTACGTCTCGCTCGCGGCGTCGAGCACCTCGCTCAGCTCCGAGAGCAGTTCCTCCACCTCCGCGGACCGTGTGTGTTCCCGCTGTCGCCGCACGTCGTCGAAGTAGTGATCGTACGCTTCGAGTTCGGGCTCTTCCTCTCGGAACGCGTCGAGCGTCGACTCGTCGAGCGCCTGCAGCTCCGGTTCGAGGAAGCTCACCGCGCTGGAGACCTCGGCAGACAACGCCTGCGCCTGTGAGGTCATCGCCTGAGCCTCCTGATCGCGGGTGTCCTCACTCGACCGGAGCTTCGCGTACTGGACCACGGTTCGGACCTCGCGGGCGACGTCCTCGTACGTCGTGAGGAGTTCACGGAGCGTGGCCGCGCTCTCGTCGACGCGACCCTCGTAGACACGCAGTTCGTCGACGCGCTCGCGTGCCGACTCGTAGGCCGCCTCCCACGCCTCGTCGTCGGGGTACAACGACTCGATGCTCCACTTGTACTCCTCGTCGATCTCCGACCGCTCGGGGACGCTGCTCATACTCCTGTACGCTCGGGGAGCGCGAAAATGTGCCTTGCGGTCCCACGCTCGACTGCTCTCTCGCAGTCCTCACCCCCGACTGCTCTCTCGCGGTCACGACTGGTTACCTACTCGCTCGTGGCCCCCATGCTTAACTACTCGCTGCGAGACGAACAACGCGAGAATGGTCGAACAGCTACTGTTCAAGCTCGCGTGGTCGGGGTTCAGCCTGATCTTCGTCGTCGTCGGGCTGTACACGCTGAAGACGGGCCGCGAGCAGCGGAGCCGGGGGAAACGGATGGAGGAGACGGAGACGACCGCCGTGCGGGATCTCCAGCCCGGCACGGTCGAGGTGAAAGGGACCGCACACCCGACCGAGGAGGCGACGCCGATGCAGTCGCCGATCACTGGCACGGACGCGTTAGTCTCGGAGATCGTCGTCGAGCGGTGGGACAGCGACGACGAAGGGGGCCACTGGGAGACCATCCACCGCGACGTTCAGACTGTCCCGACTGTCGTCGACGACGGCACCGGCGAGGTGCGTGTCGATCCGCCGTCTGACGCCGCGGTGAACACCGACAAGACGCGGACGGAGGTCAACGGCGGCGACGACCCGCCGGAGCCGATCCAACAGTACGTCCGCGAGGAGTCGGAGCTGGACGAGGCGTCGGGTCACCAGTTCGGCCCACTGAGTGTGGGTGAACGGCGACGCTACGCCGAGGGGGTCGTCGAACCGGGCGAGGAGGTGTACGTGCTCGGCCGCGCGACGGAGGAACAGGCCGGCTGGGGTGAGCGTGCGTCCGTGATCGACGAGCCGACGGCGTCTGGCGAGTTCGTCTTCTCCGACAAGTCCGAGGAGGAGCTCGTCAGCGAGAACAAGTGGAGTGGCACGCTAATGATGGCCTTTGGCGGGTTGTTCACCGCCGTCGGCTCCGTGTTCGCGCTGTTCCCGTGGCTGGTGCTGTGAGACGGTCGATCACAGGCCGAAGTCGAGTTCGTCGTCTTCGTCGTCGTCCTCGCTGGGGTCGCCCTTGTCGAACTGTTTGAACGCCTGCTCGAACTCGTCGTGTTCGGAGAACTCCTCCATCTGCGTGTCCAGATCCGACTGGAGCTCGTCGTAGCGCTCCTGTAGCTCCGCGTACTCGTCGGACTCTTCGAGAGCCGCCTGTCCCTTCTCGGATTCGAGCACCGCCTTCTTCGAGGCGACGGCGTACAGCTCCTGCACGCCGGTGTCGTACTCGCTGCGCCGCAACAGCGACTCGACAGTGTCGACGAGGTTCTCCCGTGTCACTGGCTTGACGAGGTAGTCGTCGAACCCCATCTCGACGATGTCGAAGTCCGGCTCGACGGCGGTGACCATCGCCACGCGCGCGTCGATGCCGCGGTCGCGCACCGCGACCAGCACCTCGTCTCCGGAGAGGCCGGGCATCCGACGGTCGAGCAGGATCACGTCGATCTCCTCGCTGAGCTGCTCGATCGCCTCGTGGCCGCCGTACGCCGTCCGAACGTCGTACTCGCCGCCGAGCCAGGCCGCGTACAGATCCGCGAGGTCTGCCTCGTCCTCGACGACCAGCACTGACGCAGGATCGTCACTCATGCTCCAACAACCTCGTGTTGTGTGTTACTCGTGTGGGGGGCTATATCAAAATACCCTTCGGCCGGCGGCGTCCGACTGACGGCCGTCCAACCTGCGCCGTCTCCCACAAGTGATTGCATCGTCTGTTATCTACACTGCCTGTCAAATACCCCTTTCGGTTACGACGGCTCTCCCCCCGTTCGACGGCCACTCCGCGCCACGTTTCACGGCGGGGGGAATGGAAAAGGGGAAGGCAACGAGCGCCGAACTGCGTGTATGGTCGAAGCTCCGCCGACGGACGAGGGGTGGTTCGCACTCCACGACTTCCGGACTGTCGACTGGGACGCGTGGCGCGCGGCTCCCGAGCGCGAGCGAGGGCAGGCCGTCGAGGAAGGTGTGGCGTACCTCGAACGCCACGAACAGGTCGTCGACGCCCCCGAGGGCGACTCTGCGGTGTTCACGATCCTCGGTGACGGCGCGGACCTGCTGGTGCTCCACTTCCGCCCGACGCTGGACGCGCTGAACGCCGCCGAACGACGGTTCGAGTCGACCGCGTTCGCCGAGTTCACGGAGCGTGCCGACTCGTACGTCTCCGTCTCGGAGGTGTCCGGCTACGTCTCCGACGACTACTTCACCGAAGACGAGGCGGACATCGACGAGGGACTCCGTCGCTACATCGAGTCGAAGATGCAGCCGGAGATTCCAGACGACGAGTACGTCTCCTTTTACCCGATGAGCAAGCGTCGCGGCGAGGAGCACAACTGGTACCAGCTCCCGTTCGAGGAGCGCGCGGAGATGATGTCCGCACACGGTGACATCGGCCGGGAGTACGCCGGACGGATCGAACAGGTGATCGCCTCCTCCGTCGGATTCGACGACCACGAGTGGGGCGTGACGCTGTTCGCCGAGGACCCGACCGACCTGAAGGACATCGTCTACGAGATGCGGTTCGACGAGGTGTCTGCCGTCTACGGCGAGTTCGGCGACTTCTACGTCGGTCGCCGGTTCCCCCCGACGGACCTCCGAGCGTTCCTCGACGGCGAGCCCGTGCCGACCGCCGCACACGAGGGTGCCGGTGCCGGTGGCGAGGGCGAGACAGAGCGTGGCCACGACCACGGCGGCGCTGCGGGTGCCGGTGATCACCCGCACGGGAGTTCTGGCGGCGACGGTGACCACCCACACGGGAGTTCTGGCGGCGACGGTCCGCACGGGAGCTCTGGCGACGAAGACCACGCACACAGTGGTGACTCCAGCGAGAGCGGTGGTCACACACACGGCGAGGGCTCCGGCGAGAGCGGTAGTCGCGCACACGGTGGCGACGACGAGGCAGACGCGACAGAGATCCGCGAGGCGCTCGACGACCTCGACATCTACGCCGGGAAGCCGCACGGCGAGGACGTGTTCGCCACAGTGTTGTACTCGGAGGCGGATGTCGACGAGCTGTTCGCGGAGGTCGACGGGTTGCGGGCAAACTTCGACCACTACGGCACACACGTGAAGACGGCAGTGTACACCGGGACGGAGACGGATCGCGCTGCGGTCGTCTCCATCTGGGACACCGCGAGCGCGGCCGAGACCGCGGCCGGGTTCCTCTCGGAGCTTCCGGGGATCGTCGCACGCGCCGGCGAGGAGTCCGGCTTCGGCACGATGGGGATGTTCTACACGGTGAAGCCCGACCACCGCGAGGAGTTCGTCTCGCGGTTCGACGAGGTCGGTGACGTGCTGGCGGAGATGGACGGACACTTCGAGACGGACCTGCTCGTCAACTACGAGGACGAGAACGACACGTTCATCGCCAGCCAGTGGCGCTCCCGCGAGGACGCGATGGCTTTCTTCCGCTCTGACGACTTCCGAGACACTGTCGAGTGGGGCCGGGAGATCCTCGCGGATCAACCTCGACACGTGTTCCTCGCCTGACTCGCCGGAAGTGTTCCCGATCTGACTCGCCGGAACGTGTTCTTGTCGGACTCGCCGGTGAGTGCAGCCTCGGGAGGCGTTCGACACCACTCGTTCTCAGGACTGATTTCTCACAGTATCAATCGGGAAAAGTATGGGCGAAGCTTTTGGTCACAGGTTCGTTAGCCGAGGGCAGTGACACCCGGTGACCCCGCCGGGGGTGTGTCGTCCGAGTCAGACCGCCTCCAGTCGTTGTACGCGGCAACACGCGAACTCGTGGCTGCGCGCACGCGAGCAGACCTGTGTGAGGCCGTCGTCGACACGGCAGAGAGCGTGTTGGGGCTGCCGTACGTCGGCATCTACCTCCGTCAGGAGGACCGACTGGTGCCAGTGTCGGTGACGGCGGCAGTCGAGGAGCGGTTCGACGGTGACCTCCCGGTGTTCGACTCGACGCACCCGCTGTGGGACGTGTACGCCGACGGCGAGACGCTGCGCGCCGCGGAGACGGCGGAGTGGGAACACTCTGTCGCAGCCGGCGCGGCGGTGCCGGTCCCCGATCACGGGGTGTTGTTGACGGGCTCCGAGGACCCGGCGAGCGTCGACGAGGCGGGGGTCGAGCTGGTGCGACTGCTCGGGACGAACGCGGCGGTCGCGCTCGACCGTCTCGAACGCGAACGCCGGCTCGACCGTCTCCACGAGGCCGCACGGGAGCTGATGACCGCGACCGACACGGCGTCTGTCGCGGCGACGGCGACGGACACGGCCCACGAGGTGCTCGGACTCACGGTGAACGCGGTGTTCCTCCGGGCCTCCGAGACGGAACGGCTGGTTCCGGTCGGAGTGACGGCGGAGGCGCGCTCCGTGTTCGACGACGAGGTGCCGGCGCTCGGTCCGGAGACGGCCTCGTGGGAGGCGTACGCCACGGGTGAACCACAGTTGTACGACGACATCCGCGCGGCCGACGGCGTGGAGTCGCCGGCCTCCGCGCTCCGGAGTGTGTTGGTGCTCCCGCTCGGGGATCACGGCGTGTTCGTTGCCGGCTCGACCGCCGTCGGCGCGTTCGACCAGAGCGACCGCTCGCTGGCGCAGGTGTTCGCCGCCAACGTCGAGGCCGCACTCGACGCCGCGGACCGACAGGCGCGGCTCCGCCGCCGCGAGTCACAGCTCCAACGGCAGAACGAACGCTTAGAAGAGTTCGCTTCCGTCGTGAGCCACGACCTCCGGAACCCTCTGAACGTCGCCGCCGGACAGGTCGAGTTGGCCGCGGCGGTCGCCGAGACGGAGGAGGCACAGAGCCGACTGGACGAGGCGCTGGAGGCACACGAACAGATGGAGTCGCTGATCGAGGATCTCCTCTCGCTGGCCCGGCACGGCCACTCCGTCGGAGAGACGGAGCCGGTGGAACTCGCGGGTGTCGCCCGCGACGAGTGGTCCGGAACTGGTGCGGGGGAGTTGACCGTCGAGGAGGGTGTCGGCACCGTCTCCGCAGACCGCTCGCGCCTCCGTGAACTGCTCGGCAACCTCCTCCGGAACGCCGCCGAACACGCCGGCCCGGACGTGACTGTCACGCTCGGACCACTCGAGGACGACCACGGGTTCTACGTCGCGGACGACGGCCCGGGTATCGACCCCGAGGAGCGTGCGGAGGTGTTCGAGCGTGGCTACACGACTGCCGAAGAGGGCACCGGCTACGGACTCGCTATCGTTGCCGACGTCGTCGCCGCGCACGGCTGGGAGATCGACCTCGTCGAGAGCGCGGCCGGCGGGGCGCGCTTCGAGGTGCGAACTGATCCCGAGGAGTAGTCGGTGCCGCCCGGTGTGGCTACCTGTGTTCTCTGCTGGCTTCACTCGACGACGGATACTTGTACGACCTGCAATCATCACGCAGGTGTCAGGTGAGTCGTCGACGAATGACTGATCGGTACATCGTCCTCGGAGACAACCACGGGGACACGGCGTCGCTCCGGCACGTTCTCGACGACGCCGACGGGGACTCGTTCGACTACGCGGTTCACGTCGGGGACTTCACGAGAGCGTGGCGGACGGGCAGACAGGAAGACGACGAACAGCTCGGGAAACGTCGGGGTGGTGAGCAACTCCGCGCGGTCGAGCCGCTGCTCGAACGACTCGACGAACGCGCAGAACACGGTCTCTTGTGGGTGTACGGCAACCAGGACTACTTCGGCGACTTGCCGTACGGCCTCACTGTCGGAACCGAAATCCCCGACGATGGACGTGTCACAGTCGGTGGCCAGCGATTCACGAACTCCCCGTCGGCGGTGGCACCAGATGTCGTGCTCGTGACTCACGTGGAAAAGTGGTCCTTGATCGATCACTTCGAGGGACGCGCACACTTCTGTGGCAACACCCACCGAGGACGACACAGAGACCGTCGTCTCAACTCGGCGTTCCTGAAGCTCACAGATCCGGAGGACGGCGAGACGACGTACGGCGGCTACTTCGTCGTCGAAGTGAGCGAGTCGGGACCGCTCGACGTGGAGTGCCGCCCTATCGGTGACCTCGAACGCCGAGAGTGTGATCGTCACGGCGAACGTGGGGTCCAGTTCCAGCCGAGCACGCGCGACTGTATGTACTGTGGGGACCAGCGGGTGCTGATGCGGGAAATGTCAGCGTCTGCTTTCTACGGACTCACTGTCGACAACGCACGGACCGCGGTCGACGACGAGCGACTGGTAGCGTACGCCGTGGAACTGTGGAACGACCCTCCCGAGGGGTTCGAATCCGCGTTCGAAGCGTACCTCGCGGACATCGAGACTGACCGGTACGCGCCGCTGGCGCGGACGAACGACGGACAGCTGACTGTCGCCGAGCAGAGCTACGCGTACTGAGACTCCCCGAGTGAAACGCAGCGACGTATCGGGATTCGGGCCACACCACGTCCGAGGGAATCCCACGGTCTTCAGCCGTGGGAGGAGGTCAAGTGTCACGGCGGGGCAGTGTCGTCGTGCCAGTCGAGTACGGTCGCGCTCCACGTGTAGCCCGTGCCAGCAGCGAGAAACAGCACGACGTCGCCGACGTGGAGCAACTCGTCTGTGAGACCCCTCTCGACGGCGAGCGCCTGATCAACGCTCTGGACGTGGCCGTAGTCGTCGAGGTAGTACTGCCCCTCGTCGACGCCGAGTTCGCTCGTGAGGTAGTCGTGGAACGACCGTTTCATGTGTGTGAGCGCGACGAAGTCGAGATCGGCGCGGTCGTAGCCGGACGCCGCGAGCGCGTCGTCCGCCACTCCGAGGAAGTTCGGCGCGCTCACCTCACCGAGCCGTTCTTTCATGCCGTCGGGGTCTGGCACGTCGAGAGTGTGTCGTCCTCGCTGGACCGTCTCCTCGCTGGGAGGTCGTTTCGAGCCGCCGGCCGGCATCACGACGTCCTCGGAGAAGGAGCCGTCTGTCGTCGCTGCGGAGCTGCGGACGGTCGCCCGAGCGCGACGCTGCGGACTCGCCTTGTCGCGGTCGGGATCGCCCGCTCCTGCATCGTCACGGTCGGGATCGCCCGCCCTTGCATCGTCGCGGTCGAGATTGCTCCCGCTTGCAGTTTCGGGACTGTCGGGGTCTGCAGCGCCACCCGCCTCCAACACCAGCGCAGACGCTCCGGAGCCGAAGTTGAACATGAAGGAGCTGTCCTCGTTCTGGTAGTCGACGAGGTCCTCCTCGCGGCTGGCGGCGACCAGCAGCGCGCGGTCCACGTCGCCGACGCGAAGCTGTGCGGCGGTGTGTCGGATCGCTATCGGTGCGCCGGCACACAGGGTGTACGACTCGTGTGCGTACGCGTTCACCGCGCCGAGTCGCTCACAGACGTTCGCCGCGGCAGACCAGACGACGTAATCTTTGTACTCGCTCCCGTGGAACAACACGAGATCCAGAGACTCGGCGTCGATTCCGGCGTCTTCGAGCGCCCGCTCACCCGCCGCGACGCACATGTCCGTGACGTGATCGTCGTCCGCTGGACAGACGTGTTTCTCCGAGACGCCCATCTTCTCGACGACGACGTGCTCCGGAATCCCGCTCCGCTCGGCGATCTCCTGCCCGGTGATCGTCGGCTCCGGCACGTACGTCGCTAACCCAGTGAGGTAGACCGGGCGGCCGTGGGCCTCCTGCCGAGGTGTCTCACCGGTTGCTCCGTTGGCGGCGGTATCCATTGGAGTGTCGTCGGCGACCCCGGGTGGAGTGTCGTCGGCGACCCCGGGTGGAGTG
>CAKZQY010000004.1 GCA_937142015.1 uncultured Halobacteria archaeon | reverse complement strand
GGTCACAAGTGTTGATAGGTTGTTGCGTGTCACTCGGGGTTCCAACGCGTCTCGCCCCGGTTCTGTCGACCCCCGGGTTCGATGGCTTGTGACCGACAGTATAGGCCGGTGAACGTCGGGTCGGTTGATAAGCCCACTACCGGGGCCACCGTTCGGTGGTGTCGATCCAAGCACCGAGCGTAGGAAAGACAGATGGCCGACTTGCCAGAGACCGCCGAGCGGAGCGTGCTCGGAGACAGGCTCACCGAATAATCTTGTCGCGCTGTGCGTCGAACAGCGGTTCGCCACGCATCGTCGCGTCGTACGTCTCACCCTCACACTGGACAGTGACAGACGTGCCAGCCTCCGCCAAGTCACTCGGCACGTAGGTGTACGCAATCGACTCGCCGAGAGAGTAGCCGTAGTTGCCGGCCTGCACGTAGCCGATCTTCTCGCCGTCGTGCAGCACCGGGCGGCCACTCAGCATGATATCCGAAGAGTCGTCGAGCGTGAGCGGCGTGATCCGGTTGTCGATGCCGTCTTCCTTCGCGGCGACGAGCGCCTCCTTCCCGACGAAGTCCGTACTCGTGTCGACCGCGAACGGCAGGCCAGCCTCGTAGGGGTTCGAGTCCGTGTCGATGTCAGTCCCCCACAGCCGGTACCCTTTCTCCAGTCGCATCGAGCTGAGTGCGCCGCCGCCCATCGGCCGCACGTCTAGATCCTGTCCGGCCTCCCACAGCGTCTCCCAGAGCTGTTGGCCGTACTCGACGGGAGCCCACAGCTCCCAGCCGAGTTCGCCGACGTACGAGACGCGCAGCGCCGTAACCGGCACCTCCCCGACGTAGATCTGCTTCGCCGAGAAGTACGGGAACCCGTCGTTCGTCACGTCTGCGTCCGTACACCGCTGGAGCAGCAGCCGCGCGTTCGGTCCCCACAAGCCGATGGTACACTGCCCGCCCTCGTTCACCGTCACCGAGACCGTCTCCGGGGCGTGCTCTTCGAGCCACGAGCCGTGGATCTGCGGGGAGTTGCCGCCGCCGGTGGTGACCATGTACTCCTGCTCGTCGAGTCGGACGACCGTCACGTCCGCGAGGATGTTGCCGCCCTCGTTCAACAGCAGGGAGTACCGCACCTGTCCGATGTCGATCTCCACGTCGTTGCTACAGACGCGCTGGAGGAACGCCTCGCTGTCCTCGCCTTCCACCGCGATAGAACTGAACGTCGTCATGTCGAACATCGACACCTTCTCGCGGGTGTGGAGGTGTTCCGCGCCCTCGATGGGCGAGCGGTTGATCCCCTGCCAGCCGTCCTGGTCGGGAATCTGGTCCTCGTAGGTCTCGACGAGGTCCGCGTTCGACTCGTACCACTGCGGCGACTCCCAGCCGCCGCTCTGGTAGAACTCCGCGCCGAGTTCCGCCTGTTGGCTGTAGAACGGACTCCGCCGCAGTCCGCGGTGGTCGTCCGGCTGCCAGCGCGGCTCGACGATGCTGTACACCTGCTCGTACCGCTTCGCGCCGCGGTCGACGAAGAAGTCACGTTCGCCCGCGTGGGGGGTGAACCGGCGAACGTGGACGCCGCCAGTGTCGACCGGTCCCGAGGGGAGCCGTGGCACGCCGTTCTCCATCCACTCCGCGACGATGCGGCCGTAGCCGCCGGAGTGGGTCCACCAGATCGCGAGCGCGCTCCAGAGGCCGTCTACGTCCGCCGTCGGGCCGACCGCCGGCATTCCGTCGGGCGTGAACACGAAGATACCGTTCTCCGTCGCCTCGTAGGAGACGTTCTCCGTCGCCGGCAGCAGCTCGTCGAAGGCCTGTTTCGCGGACTTCTCGCGGTTCGGGTGCGTCGGCCGCTCCCAGTGGCGTTCCGTGAATCCGCGGACGGACGCCTGCCGGTCTTCGTCGTTCGTCCCCATCGCAGTCGGGTCGACCGACAGCGTCTCGTGGTTGTACGACCCCATCCCGAGCGCGTCGCCGTGGGTGCGGAAGTACAGCGAGTTGTCCTGATCCCGACCGACCGGCTGGTGTGGGCCTTCGCTCATGTACTCCGCGATGTCGCGGTCGCCCGGCACCGTCAGCCCGGTCGTGTTCTCGCCGACGTTCGTGCCGGCCGCCTGCAGCTCCTCCAGCGGCTCCGTGACGACGTACTGGTGTTCGACCGGGGCGATGGGGAGGTCGATACCCGCCATCTGTGCGGTCTGGTAGCCCCAGTTGTTCGTCGCCATCACACAGCGGTCACACTCGATTCGGCCGCGGTTCGTGACGACCGCTTGGATCTCCCCGTTCGAGACCTCCAAGTCCTCGACCTCCGTGTGGCCGTAGAACAGCGCGTCCGACTGCTCGACGTACCACTGGAGCGCGGAGATGCCGTCGACGCGGCCGTCGGTCGGCGAGTAGTACCCGCCCAGAATCTCGTCTTCGTCCACCAGCGGGAGGTAGTCAGTCACCTCCTCGGGCGAGAGGAGCTGTGGGTCCGGCAGACCGTACGAGGTCGCCCACTCCTCGCGGCGCTGGAGGAAGTCCATCCGGTCCTCGCTGCGCGCCACCTCGATCCCGCCGACCTCGTCGTACACGCCCGCGTCCGACAGCAGTCGACTCGTGTAGTAAGCCGTCTTCGTCTGAATCTTCGACGGCGACGTCTGGAACATGATCCCCGGCGCGTGGACCGACGAACCGCCCGTTACCGGGAGCGGCCCCTGATCGACGACGGTCACGTCCGTCGCACCGAGCTCTGTGAGGTGGTAGGCGACGCTACAACCGACCGCTCCGGCACCGATCACGACTGTGTTCGTCTCTGTCGGGAGTTCGCTCGAAGCCATTTCCTTCTCGCAGGTGTGTATCGAGGTTAAATCCGTCGGTGGGGGCGGTTCGAGCGTGCCGACGTGTGGGCTGTGACGACCGCCGTACCGGGCTGTGACGACCGCCGTACCGGGCTGTGACGACCGCCGTACCGTGTTCTGGCGTGTCGAGCCTACACGCGGGCGCTCGGGAGAGCCACCGAGCCACAAGCTATCAGACAGTGGAGAGGAAGTGTGACGGAACGTGGTTGAAACAGAGTGAAACTGTGACCGGGTGCGGTCGTCGTGGAGCGGAACCGTGACCGGGCGCGGTCGTCGTGGAGCGGAACCGTGACCGGGCGCGGTTGTGACCGAGATTGACGGGAGAGGGTAGTCGTCGACAGTCACACCGACGGGAGACATCAGTCGTCGGCAGTCACGTCGACAGTCGAGTCCGGTCGAGCCGTAGGGGTTTCGGGTGCAGACTGTGCTCCGGTCGTCGTCTCCGCCCACGTCAGATCGCCGTCGTAGTGGAACGGGGTGTGATCCTGTCGCGGATCGACGACAGTCAGCGAGAGCCAGTCGTTGTCGAGCAGTTCGACGACGTGGTCGTGGTCGGCGAGCACGTCAGTCACGCGGTCGACGGGTGCGTGGATCACGGCAGAGAGCCGGAGCGGCTGGTGGTACGGGTCGTCGTCGCTCGCGTACAGCGACTGGAGCGGCAGGCCAGTCTGCACGTCGCCGCCGTTGCCCTGGTAGACCGCGACGTTGCCGACCGGGTTGTGAGTGATCTTCGATCCGCTCCCGTACACCGCGTTGTCGACAGACGCGAAGTAGTACTGGCTGTTGATCCACTGTGTGACGACCAGCGGGCCGGCGACGATGGCTGCCAGCGCGTCGCCGTCCGGGTCGGTCCGCCAGTCGTACGAGTGGAGGAACGACCGCCCGCCGAGGTCGAGATCGGCGGTCAACGACCGCGGACCGATCACGAACGCTGCGTTCCCTGCGAGTCCCCACTCCGGGCGCGTCTCTGCCCAGTCTGCCGCGCGACGCTCCGTCTCGCGGACACCCTGCCCGCTCGTCGTGCCCGTCTCGTCGGCACTCGCGTCCCGGGTGTCGAGAGTCGCACTGCCAGTACCGGAGGCCGCACCGTCGGCCACCTCGGACACGTCGGCGGTGTCCATCGACGCGGCGCGCTCCGTGGCTGCCCCCTCGCGTGCCGCGTCGAGATCCGAACGGAGCTGCCGCACGTCCGTCGCGTGACTCTCCGGCACGCGCTCGTCGAACAGGCGGACGCGGTCCGTCGTCGTCTCGTGTTCACCTGCGAGGAAGTAGGTGTCCGCCGGCACGTCGATCCCACGCTCGGCGAGGCGGTCTCTGACTGCCGGATCGTTGCAGATCGCCGCGAGGACGCGCGCACTCGGCCCGCCGGGGTTGCCAGCACACGCCCCGCAGTCCAGACTGGAGTCGAACGGATTGTTCGCGGTCTGGCTCGCGTGCCCGACGAACACGACCAGCCGGCCGAACTCCTCGATACCCATCAGCTCGAACGCGCTCGCGGCGTACGATACCTTCTCGTCGAGAGTGAGCCCCTGTGGGAGTGTCCCCTCTCCGTCTTCGCGCGACGGAGCGGTCGACGCTTCGGCAGTCGAGCCCGGGCGGTCCAGCGTCGGCTCGCAGAACTCGTGTTCGCTCGGCGTGCGTTCCGCCGTCGTCTGCAGGAGATCGTACACCCGACCGGGGAGCAGCGTCCGTCCCGCGAGCGCGAGTCCGTAGCCGCTGCCGGCGCTCTCGACGAAGCTGAACGCCGTCGCCGCGTTCGACTGGAGCCGCTTCAGAACTGTCTCGCCCGCCTCCCACGCTGCCGACAGCCGGTCGTACCGCTCGCGCGCGTCTCGCTCACTGTGATTGTGAGTGCTACCGGGGTCGTGGGGTTCACCGTGATCGGGAGTGTCACCGTGATCGTGGGGTTCACCGTGATCGGGAGTGTCACCGTGATCGTGGGTGTCCGTCCGATCAGACATACTCTCGTCTACCGGGCGGTCGGCAACGTAGTGTTCGGCGTCAACGATGGGCGGACACGCGTCGACCGTCGCGTCCGCCTCGTACCCCTCGTAGCGCATCGGAACACCGAAGAACCCGGCGTAGCCGTGTGTCTCGTAGTCGCCGGCCGCCTCCACGTGTCGACGGACGATCTCCGAGCGTGTGTCGATACAGAAGACGAGCTGGGCGTCCGGACGACTCTTCTCGCCCGGGATGTCGTCGCTCGCGGTGTCCTCGCCCGGGATGTCGTCGCTCGCCGCGTCCTCACCCGGGGTGTCGTCGCTCGCGGTGTCGCCTCCGACCCCATCCGTGGCTGCGCGCTCACTCCGTTCGGCCACGCTGTCGACCAACTCCGCGCGGTACGTCGCCTCCCACGCACGCAGGAACACCGCCGGGAGTGGTAAGTCTGCGTCCGCTGCAGAGGTTCCGTCGTCGTCCACAGAGGTGCCGTCGTTGCCTGTGAGGGTGTCGTCGCCGGAGTGACCGCTGTCGGGAGCGCTCGGGAGCGCCGAGACGGGCGGGAGCGCGTCGGTCGCTGCGGGATCGAACGGCGCGTCGAAGGCGGCCGTCAGCGCCAGTCGGGCGGCGAGGTAGCCGACCAGCGAGACCGGCGCAGCCGACTGCCAGTCGTCGTCCGCCGCGGCACGCTGTTTGACCAGCCCCGTCCACCCCGGGAGTGCGGCGAGGTGGGCCTCGAAGACGACCGGCCACCGCTCGCTCGGCACGTCGGCGAGTAGGTCGCGGATCGCGTCCGTCGGCTCCGCTGGGAGCTCCGTCACGACCCGCCGGTTCGGAATCTCGTCGTCGTAGCGCGCGACGGACCTGACGGTCGCGTACAGCCCGCGCTCGCGGTTCGGTACCGACCACTCTGCCTGTCCCTGATCGAGAAAGGCGGCGAGCCACTTCGTCAAGACGCGCTCTACCGCCGCAGTGTCGTCTGTGGCTGCTGTCCCGCCGTGGGCGTCTGTCCTCTCGCCGTGGGCGTCTGTTCTCTCGCCGTGGGCGTCTGTTCTCTCGCTGTGGGCGTCCGTTTTCTCCAACTGATCGAGCAGTGTCTCCGGGTCCTCGTCGTAGCCGTGGGCTGTGAGCGTCTGCCGGAGCGTCTCGGGATCGATCTGGCCGGTCTCGACCGCGCGCCGAAACACCGCCGGCTCGGGGTAGCCACGCCCGCCGAACAGTGCCTCTCCACGCGCGACTGCCTCGTGGAACGGCTCGTCTTCGAACCCCGACAGCGGGTTCGCGGTCACGAACGAGTGGAGCGGCCACGCCTTCCCGACGGTCTCGGCCGCGGCTGCGACCGCCTCCGTGATCGCTCCCGTCGTTCTCTCGCTCTGCACGCTCTCAGTCGTCGTCTCGGTCTTCTCAGTCGTCGTCTCAGTCTTCTCAGTCGTCGTCTCGGTCTTCTCGGTCGTTCTCGCTGTCTTCTCAGTACTCATTGTACTCCTCCGTGTCCGTGAGAATCGTCGGTGACGGCGGCTGCGTCGCGTTCAGCAGGGCCACGTACAGCCGCTCGCTGTGGCGGTACACCTCGCTCTCGATGGCGACGTACGCGAGGAGGAACACCCCGACGAGCGCGGCGTGGACCACGGTCAGTTCGGCGGGTGCGGTGACGACCGGGAGGTCGCGCAACAGCGCCGTCACGCCCCGGTACACCGCGGCGTAGACGGCGACCGACGGCAGGAACACGACTGGCACTGCGGCGTAGCCGAGTGTCCGCGACAACGACTGCTGTCCGACGACCGTTCGTGTCGCGTGCAGCGTCGTCACCACCACGAGCACTGTCAGCAAGAGTCCGCTGTCGAGGGTCGTCCCCTTCCCGGTGAGCAGTGCGAACAACCCACCGCCGGCGACGGCGGCGACAGCCGTCACGAGCCAGTCGACGACGCCTGCCGAGCTCTCTCCGCTTCTGGCCCCGTGTCCGCCCGCTGTCGTCTCACTCTCGTGTCCGTTCGTAGTCGTGCTGTCAGTGGTCGGTGCAGTCTGTTCGACCCGCCCGCCGGCGGAGAGGAACATGTACGCCTTGTAGAATCCGTGGAGCACGAGGTGAGTGAGCGCCGCTCCGAAGAAGCCGAGGCCGGCTTGGAGGATCATGAACCCCATCTGTCCGACTGTCGAGCAGCCGAGCTGCCGTTTCACGTCGGACTGAACCGACTTCGCCAGTTTCCCGCCGACGGCGCTCACGACACCGACCACCGCGACAGCCGGGAGCACCCACGGCTCGACGGTGAGTACTGACGCGAACCGTACCAGCAGAATCCCGCCCGCGTTGACGAAGCCGGCGTGCATCAGCGCCGAGGCTGGCGTCGGAGCCGTCATCGAACCCAACAGCCACGAGTGGAACGGGAACAACGCAGACTGCACTGCCGCGGCGACCACTAACGCGAGGACTGCGATCAACCACGCCGCCGAGGCGAGGCTCTCGACCGCCGCGGGCCCGCCGCCAGCTGCTGCGAGTTCGCCGCTGCCAGCCGCTGTGAGTCCGCCGTTCTCGACCGCTGCGAGCACACCGGAGACGGTCGTCGCACCCGTGAGACTCCACAGAGCCCCGAACGCGACCGCGAGCAGCGCGGTCCCGAGCAGGAAGGAGCGCCGAGCGTCGCTCGCGGCGGCCTGCGCCTGCGGCCAACTCCGGCTGAATCCGATCAGGTCTGCCATCACCAGCCCCATCGCCAGCCACGCGCCGAGGAACACGAGGAGGTGATCCGCCGCGACGAGCAGCATCACCGTCAGCGTGAACCCGAAGATCCGAGTGAAGAACCGACGGACACCGCGACTCCCGGCGAGGTACCGCACGGAGTAACTGTGGACGATTCCGCCGAAGAACGAGGCGACGACCCACATCACCACTGTCAGACCGTCGACTCTGAACACTCCCGACAGTGACGCCGGACTGCCGCTCCACGCCTCGCCAGCCCAGAGTCGTGCGACGAGAACGCCGATACTCACGACCCACAAGCCCCACGCGAGTCGCGT
Organism: uncultured Halobacteria archaeon; assembly: GCA_937142015.1. Taxonomy (GTDB): domain Archaea; phylum Halobacteriota; class Halobacteria; order Halobacteriales; family Haloferacaceae; genus JAHENP01. The sequence goes on along the minus strand of CAKZQY010000004.1, from coordinate 1,399 downwards.
GAGAACTGCCGGCCCGAACGCACGTGTGGCCGCTGTTCTGGGAAACTGTCCGACTACCGTCCGACTGTCGTCTCCTGTCATCGTTCTCCGTCGCCGACAGACCGACACCAACCGGCTGCCACGGGTCCCGGTCTGCCGCCGTCACGACACGGTACGAACGAAATGGTTGTTAAACTCTTCTATACGACCAAATCGTTCGCACAGTCCTAATTATAGAACATTATGTTTCTCGGGTCGCAGGCACCGTCGGTGTCGTCGTCGCCGAATACGTTCGAATTCACCGTCGCTGTCGTCGTTCGAGACGTTTCTCCGAGAAGTTCACTCGAACCGTCGATTGTTCACCTGAGCAGTCGAGTGTCTCAGTCCCGTGCGAACTCGCCGAACGGCGTCGTCTCGTGGCTCCGAACGAGCACTTCGTCGGCGATAGTCAGTCCCATTTCGAGGAGTTCCTGTGCGACAGGGGTGATCTCGCTGTCGGACTCGCCGACTGCGGTGACGAGCAGGTTCTGTTCGCCAGTGACGAGCTCTTGGACGCTGACGACGCCGTCGATCTCCAGAATGTCGGCGATCATGTCGCCACGTTCGGGAATCGAGGCGGTACAGAACAACAGCATACGCAGTGGATACCCAGACTTCTGGTAGTCCACGTCGGCGCTGTACCCCTTGATCACCCCGTCGGCCTCGAGTCGCTGGATTCGCTTGCGAACTGTGCTGTCGGAGACACCTGTCCGCGCTGCGATGTCGCCCGACGACACGTTCCGCGCGTCCGCCTGGAGCGCGTGGAGGATCGCCTGATCTACCTCGTCGATGTCCTCGCCAGCCATACCGGAACGTCTCGTGTCTCCGTGATAGTCACTTCGGCCTCTCGACAGTCGGCTGGCCCGTAACAAGATTGTCGAGCAGGCTGGCGACGAGTGGCTCTCGACGTTGAACGACGAGACGGGCTCCTACGTTCCGTACCGACGTATCTCCACGTATCGGGAGTGACGACCCTGTTGCCCGCTCTGCGTGTTGCCTCGGCCCCCGATACTCCCCGTCGACGATTCAATATAGCGATATGGTATTTACTCTCCGGACGACTCGAACGCTGCAATCGGTTCGGGGTCGGCGAGCGCTCGGAGTTCGTCCGGTTCGATTCCGAAGACGGCTTCGGGCGTGCCGGCTGCGGCGAACACCTGCGGGTGGTCGAGCAGGCTCTCGTCGAGGTACACCGGCAGATCCCGTTCGTGACAGATCGGCGGCACGCCACCGATACTCCAGCCCGTCGCTCGCTTCACCGTCTCCGGGTCTGCCGGCGACGCGTCTGCGACGCCGAGCGCCTCGGCCAGCGCCTCGCTGTCGACCCGGTGGTGACCAGCCGTCAGAACGACGACGACCGCCGGCGCTGTCGGCTGCTCCG
>CAKZQY010000003.1 GCA_937142015.1 uncultured Halobacteria archaeon | reverse complement strand
TCGACAACCTCTGAGCGGCTTGCTTGCAGATCGATACATTCGTCGGTCAGTTCATCAAGTCCCTCAACCAGTTCCTCCGCAACTGACACTCCAAATTCTGTGTTTGCATCGTTGATACCCTCTGAAAATGCGTTACAGCCGCTGCAACATCACCTTAACACCTCAAAGGACTGCTCGGAGTTCGTACGACACGGGCTTTTATATACTCGAAACGCGACAGCAGGAACATGAGCACAGACGCGGCCCTCGACACCCGGATCGACGACATCGTCAGTCTCTCCCGGGAGCTCACCGAGGGAGACACGCTGATCAAGGGCCAGATCAGGCTCTACGACGTAGAGAGCGGGGACGCGCTGGAGTCGAACGCCCGTCGGTTCTTCGACCGGACACTGCTCACACAGGGGTTGGAGGACTCGCTCAAGCGACTCCGAGACACGCTGAACGGCGCGGACAACACTCGCATCCACGAGATGTACGGTCCGTACGGGACCGGGAAGTCACACCAGATGGTGGCGTTGTACCACTGTTTCGAGTCGCCAGCGACCGTCGCGCAGTGGGCCGACGGTCGGATCGAGGGACTCGCCGAGGCGCTCCCGACCGACGCGCTGCCAGTCGTGCTCTCTTTACAGAAGGAACAGTACGACTATCTCTGGGAGCCGTTGTTCGAGGCGCTCGACTACGACCTCTCGGCGGCAGACTACGACGAGGAGGGCGGCTACCCCACTATCGACGTGATCGCCGACGCAGTCGGTGACCGCACTGTCGCCTTCTTCGTCGACGAACTGGAGGACTTCTTCGACTCGCTGACTGGTCGCCGGAAGGCCGCGAACAAGGGGTTCCTGCAGGCGTTGTTCGAGACCTCGACGCGACCGGACACGGAGCTGTTCTCCATCGTTTCCGTGTTGCGCGAGGAGTCGGACGTTCACGACATTCTCTCGCGGCAAGAGCGCGTCGAGGTGAACATGTCGAATCAGGTGTCGATTCGGGAGGTGCTCAGACACCGACTCGTCGAGGGGATCGACGACGAGTCACGACTCCAGTCGCTCGTCGAGTCGTACGTCGAGGCGTACGCCGAGACGGACTACGTGGACCTCCCCGCCGGATTCCGCGAGGAACTCCACGAGACGTACCCGTTCCACCCGGAGTTGGTCTCCGCGCTGAAGACGCGGTACTTCGCAGAGACGGAGTCCGGCGCGACCCGCGGGATGTTGTACCTGTTCGCCAAGCTGCTCGTCGACAAACACGACGAGACAGACCTGCTCACACACGGCGAGGTGGACGCCGTCGACTACAACGACGAACTCGGACGGATCAACGTCGAACACCACCGCCCGGATCGGTGTTTCGACGACATCAGAGAGCGGTTAGACGGAACTGGCATCGACTACGGGCGGCAGATTCTCTCGACCGTGCTGATCTACTCACTGACGCCGGGATTAGACGAGGGAGCGACGACGAGCGACATCGTCGTCGGCACGTTCCACGCGGGCGACCGGATCAACGACATCGTCGTCGCCCTCCAGCGGCTGCAAGGCGACGTGTACCACCTGTGGGAAGACGACGACCGGTACGTAATCCGCGAGGACGAGAACCCGCGCTCGCTGGTGAAGAGCGCCGCGCGAGATGTCTCCGACGACAGAGCGCTCGGACTGATCGCCGAGACCGTCGAGTCAGTGTTCGGCACGGGCGCGTACCCGGTCGGATTCAACACCGACGGCCGTCTCGAAGACGTGCCAGACGACAAGCGCGTGAAGACAGTCGTGAAGAACAGTCCGTGGACGGCCGCCGACGTAGCGACAGTCGTGAAGAACCAGCCGACCGGGCGGCAGTGGCGCAACACCCTCGTGTTCGTGCAGCCCAGCGGCGGTAAGGAGATCTCCGCGGCCGCCCAGCGCGAGAAGTTCGTCGGGAAGGCCACGGAGGTGGTCGGTGCCAGACTCCGGAAAGACGATCAGAACTTCGCCGAGGAGATCCGCGAGGCGATTGCAGACCTCGAGACGGAGTACGAGGCAGACTTAGAGAGTCGTGTCAGGAGCGCCTACGGCGACGTGATCGACGCCGAGGACCCGCTCGGGAACTTCGAGGGAGCAACGACGTTGGATCTCGAAACGTACGCCGGGACAGACCGACTCCCGACAGCCAGCGAGATTGCGGCCGCGACAGAGGCAGATCCATTCGACCTGCAGCGGCACGCGGCCGACATCGTCACGGACCGACTCGACGTGCGCGACGAGATCACTGTCGCCGACGTGTACGAGCGGTTCCTCAGAGAGCCGTCACGTCCAATTCCCGCAGACGAGGCCGCCGTCGCGGCGGCAGTCGCAGACGGTGTCGGAGACGACGTGTTGGCACACAGCGACGAGGGGTTCACCGCGACCTTCGAGCGTCTCGACAGCGACACGACACTCGTCGCGCGCGACGATGTCGAGGCGTGGGGCCGCGAGGAGGTCGAAGCGGAGCTCCGGAGGCGGTTCGGCGAGGGAGACCGGGAGGTCGACCTCGGATCGTTCGAACTCGACCTCCGGCGGCGGACAGACGTGTGGTTCCCAGACCAGCCAGTCGCCGAGGCAGTGCAACACGCCGCCGGTCGTCTGAGCAGAGACGACCAGTACGTCCTGTTCAGCGGGAGTGAGATCCTCGACAAGGCTCGCCCAGACGCCGCCCTCAGAGACGTCTCCGAGGCGGAACACGTCGACGCCGAAGACGTTCGAGAGCAGATCGAGTCAGCACTCGCGGAGAGCCGCGAGGTCGACACGAGCGACGTGCTCGGCTCGATCCGAAACGACACGGACCACTACCTCCCGGCAGACGAGACAGAGAGCACGTTCCGGCGGGCCGTCGAAGATCTCCTCGACGGCTCCTACAAGCTCGGCACCAACGGGAGCTACGTCGGGACGGTGAGCAGTCGTGACCCGACGAACGTGACTGTCGCTCCGTTTCCGGACGACGAGACCCGTGACGCGATTCTGGACTACGTCGGGCAGCTCGACCGCGAAACGACGTTCGATCCCGACGAGGTTCGAGAGACCGTCGCGCCAGATCACTCGACGGCGGCCGTCACGAACGCACTACTGGCCCGCCTCGGGTCGGCAGACACGCGGTACCTGATCGCCGCGACCGCCTCGGAGAACCCAGCCGACTACTTCGTGGGTGCGCGGTTCCAGATCCCGAAGGAGGGGGGGTGGACGTTCGAGTACGACGGCGACGACGCGAGCGAGCTACGGTCGGCGTGGACCGCCGAAGAGGAGGGCGGACAGGTCGTCTACGGCACGGTGAGTTTCAGTGGCGCAGCGCCGCGGACGCTGTCTGTCGTCGAGTTCGACATGGCCGAGACGGACCTCAACCTCTCCGAGGGAGCACCGAGCTCGGACGTAGAGGAACTCCTCCGACGCATCCCAGAGGACGCAACTGACATCGACGTGACGATCCAGTTCGACTGATGCGAAGGTTCAATTACCGAGACGCGTCCACTCGACAGGGATGGCAAGCGAGGATGACGTGTCGACGACAGACTGGGGTGACGTGTCGACGACAGACTGGGGTGACGTGTCGATGACCAGTCGAGGAGAGGGGGAGAGCGACCAGTCCGACGAGAGCACGCAGAGCGCAGCAGCGGCCACAGGCAGGTGGAGTCGTGACGAACTCCGGCCAATCGAGCGCGGCTTTCCAATCGAGCGTGTCAACGACCTCGCCGACCGCGAGGGGCGTGCCAAGCTCCACTACAGACCGCTGTCGGTGATGCACAAGTGGTGGACACGTCAGTTGGGAAGTCTCGTTCGCGCGATCACGCTGTACACGCTCGTCGACGACCCCGAAGCGGTGACCGTCACGGAACCGTCGACGGACGAACCGGTGGCGACCGACGTCGACACGTTCGGCGACTCCGCCGAGGGTGCCAGCGACGAGGGCGACTCCGCCGAGGGTGCCAGCGACGAGGGAGGAACGCCCGACACCGCAGCGCTCGCCGAGCGGATCGAGGCCGTCGATCTCGAATCGCCGAACGAGTTGTGGGATCTCTACGCCAGCGACGTCAGCGTCGACGAGACGAGCGTCCTCGACCCGTTTGCAGGTGCCGGGACGAGTCTCGTCGAGGCGGTTCGGTTCGGCGCGTCTGTGACGGGGATCGATCTGAACCCCGTTGCGACCTTTCTCGCCGACGGCGCACTCGACGCCCACCGCGCCGACACAGACGAGCTCGAAGCGGCCTTCGAGACCGTCCGCGACCGTGTCGCCGACGACCTCCAATCAGTGTACCAGACACAGTGTCCGAACGACGACAGCCACACCGCCGAGGTGGTGTACGCGCTGTGGGTCCGATGTCTCGACTGTTCGTCCTGCGGCGAGACGGTGCAGTTGTTCAAGGATTATCGGGTGGCGAGCGGCCGATACGACGATAGCGACCGAGATGTCGTCTACTGTCGCGCGTGCGAGTCGGTGTTCACGACGGACGACTACGAGACGCCGACTGTCTGTCCGGGGTGTAGTGCCGAGTTCACACCCTCGCGGGGACCAGTTTCGAGTGGGAACTACGGCTGTCCCTCGTGTGGGCTCCAGTACCCGATTGTCGAGGCAATCGCAGACGGGCAGTCGTACGACGACTTCCTGTACGCCGTCGAGTACTACTGCACGGAGTGTGACGACGCCGGCGAGGGCCGTCCAGTGTACAAAGGGTACCGGGCTGCGACCGACGCGGACAGAGCGCGATTCGAGGCCGCCACACAGCGACTGGCAGACAGTCCCGACCTGGCGTCGTACCTCCCGACAGAGCCCATCCCCGAGGGGGCGACGACCACAGCGTCGACGGTCAGCGGGAACGATCTGTTCAAACACGGGTTCGAGACGTGGGACGACCTGTTCAACGAGCGCCAGCAGTACTGTCTGGCAACGCTGCTCTCGGCAATCGACGACGTGTCCGACCCAGACGTTCGCAGGTACCTGTTGACTGCGTTCAGCGACTCCCTGGCGTTTCAGAGTCGTCTCTCGGTGTACAACCCCAGCGGTGGAAAAGTCGAGAGCGTCTTCCGTCGGAACTCGTTCACACCGCGGGTGGAGTACGCCGAGAACAACGTCTGGGGCACGCGAGCGGGACGGGGAACGTTCTCGAACACGTGGCGAAAGGTCGTCGACGCCGTCGAGTACGCGACCGCGCCGACCGAACGGTACCTGCAGGACGGTGAAACGGCCGAGACCGCACCGTTCGACCACCCTGTGGCGGGTGACGCCGAAGTCCTGCAGGCAGACTTTCTCTCTGCTAACCTCGACAGTGAATCCGACGCTGCCATCGACAGTGAATCCGACGCTGCCATCGACAGCGAGTTCGACGCTGCCATCGACAGCGAGTTCGACGTGATCCTCACACACCCGCCGTACTACGACAACGTGATCTACTCGGAACTCTCGGACTTCTACTACGTCTGGCTCCGGCAGGTGCTCGCGGACGACAACCCCGCCTTCCAGCCCGAACACACGCCCAGAGAGGGGGAGCTCGTCGTGAACCCAGCTACCGACACGGACGAACAGGCGTTCGAACGTGACTTGGCCGCTGCCTTCGACCGAATCCGAGGTCGCCTCGCGGACGACGGTGTCGTCGTGTTCACGTACCGACACGGCGGGTCGTCGGAGTGGGCGGCACTCGTCGACGGACTCTGTGACGCCGGGCTGGCTCCGACAGCCGTCTACCCGGTCTCGGCGGACTACACCGCGTTCGACGACGACAACCCGCCGTTCACTGTCGTGGTCGTCGCACGTCCCGGTGGCGACTCCGAGCCGATCAGTTGGCCGGCGTTTCGCCGTCGGCTCCACAGTATCGTCACCGAGACACGCGAGGCAGTCGAGACTGGACAGACAGTCTCACACGGTGACGCCGGTGTCGTCGCGCTCGGGCGGTGTCTCACCGCGTACAGCGCTCACTACGAGCGCGTCCACGACGGCGGCGATCGGCTGTCGACCGAGGCCGTCCTCGACCGGATCTTCGACGCTGTCGGCGGGGAGGTCTCGGTGACGGACGTGTACCTCGATCTCTTGGGGATGGCAGACCCGACCCGAGAAGACGTGACACGGTTGTGTCGCGGGACGACAGTCGAGCCGGCCGATCTCGCGTCGAGAGCGCTCATCGGGGACGGAGATGGAGACGGAGACGAGCCGACCGTGGCAGACTGGGAGACTCCCTCTCGGGTCGAGTACATCGAGGGGCTCTCCCCGGACGAGCGAACCCCTCTCGCTACGGTTCACCTCGCTCGTCTCCACCACGGCGACCCAGAGGGGCCAGACATCGATCCCAGTGGGCCAGTGTTGGATCTCGCGGCCGAGTTGGCTGCCGTCACCGGCGACGAAACGTACCGCGCACCGTTCCGGGAGTAGCTACTTTGCCATGTACACTGAAACACACGGTACGATGTCGAACGTCGACGCCCTCGCTGGCGTCTACAACGTCGTCACGACCGACCGGCGGTGTGCGGACCACCGCGTTCCTGTCTCGGAGTTCGTCCGGCGGCTCGAAGCCCGAGACGTTCCGGACCAACTCTGTGTCGTCGGGCTCGGGGACACAGTCGACGGTGACCCGGAGCGTGCCGAGCGACTGGCGACTGCGATGCGAGAGTCGGTCGACTTCCTCAACGGCCGACGGCCGCTCCCAGCGATCCAGTTCTGTGTCGAAGGTGACCTCCGTGTGACTGGCGACAGGCTCGAAATCGTCGACGACGGGGAGACACACCAACTCGACCAGCTGTTCTCACGAGCCCCGCGACGGCGGGCCGAGGGCTGGTTTATCGTTCCGTACAGAGTGTAAATAACCAGAATTGAACTGAACGAAGCGAAGCGAATCGGACCGAGTCGAGTCGAACAGACCCGAATCGGACCGAGTCGAGTCGAACAGACCCGAATTGGGAGACGAGGCGACGAACATCGGGGCAAGTTGCCACGGAACCTGACGTCAGTACACCTGAATTCGTTCGATGTCGAGGGACCATCCGTCGTCTCCCTCGTCGCTGTCGGCGGCGGGATCGGGTGCAGTGAACAGGTGGAGTTCGATCACGCCGAAGTCACCGTTCGGCCCGAGTGACTCACCATCCGGCACGTCGGCGTCTCGCCGGTAAATAGGCACGCAGTTCGTTCGGTGCTTCGGGTACAGCCGCTCCCCGTGGTTGTCGGTCTGTGCGAGCACGGTCTCGATCCGTCTGACGACACCGTCACCACCGTCCTGTAGCTGGTTCCGGTTCGGCGCGTCGTCGTGGAACTTCAGCCCGTCGAAGATCTGCTTGACGAACAGCGGGTTCGTCGTTGCGAACGGACCGCCGGTATCCTCGACACGACTCAGGTCGTGGTCCTGGTTCAGCAGCACGATTGGGTGATCGGCGGCCGCGAAGACGGTCTTCAGTGGTGGGTACTGCTCGCGGAGTACTCGCTGGAGGTACGCCCGAACCTGCTCAGTGTACGCCTCGTGTGTGAAGAAGTCGTCCGGGTTGTTCGACTCGTGCGTGGAGAAGTCGTCCGGGTTGTTCGACTCGTGCGTGGAGAAGTCGTCCGGTTCGGGTGACAGCACGTCGACGACGCCGGGTGCGTCGCGGAACTCGTAGGTTTCCTCGTGGTAGCCCGGCGTGAGCAGCGCGGTGTTAGTCACGCCGGTCAGGTGGGTGTACGCGAACAGACGCGAGCGAGCGTCGCCGTCGTCGAGAGGGTTCTTGCCGGTGCCGTAGTACTTCGAGTCGAGCACTGCGAGTGGCTCGTCGTCGTCGACGAGGAGGTGATCCGGTTCGTGGATGAAGCTGCTGTCACCTGTGAACGGGCGGAGTGTCGGCTCGGAACGACACTCGGCACTGTCGAGGATGCCGAGGGTGTCGACGGCCCGCAACGCGTCCAACTCCAGTTCGATTACACGCTGTGTGTACTCTTGGAACAGTCGTTCCGTGCCGAACGCGTAGTCGACGAGGAGACTGCCTCCGCCGCCGTCGAGGAGGCTTCCGGCGAGGATCGACCGTGACACGCGCAACGCATCCTCGTAGTACCGACGCTGTCGAGGGAGGTCTGCGACCGAGAGCCGACTGTACGTGTGGATCTCACTCGCCGAACTCTCCACGCCGCGTCGTTCGAGGTGTCGCACCTCCCGCTCGACGAGTGACTGGAGTGTCGCCAGTTTCGGGTGTGTGACGCCGCCGGGATTGTGCTGGAGCAGTCCCTGGAGCACACGACCGGCTCTGTGGAGTGTAGCGTTCACGGGGGTCTCGTACGCCACTGTCGTGTCGATCCAGACGGGTCGCGGGTTGCCGGCCGCGCGGTTCCGTAGCGTCGCCGTCATGTCGACGCTGCCGCGGCCCTCGAACCCCGTTCGGCGAGTGAACTCGATGTCCCGTACCAGTCCCTCCCGACGAACCGTTCTGACACCGCGAACGTAGTTGATTGCGAGGAGAGCGACGATCTGACTCGTGTCGGGGTCGCCAGAGAGAATCGCGGACAACGGGACGTCGAAGTACGAGTCGCTCCTGTCGAGTCCGTACACCGTCAGCAGCATCTCGACCAGCGGCTCCCAGCCCACCTTCGGCTCGATCTCTAGACTCGTGCCGGGAACGAGACTGACGACACCGACCACGTCGCGTGGCTCGACACGGAGGTGATCGTCCTCGACGTGAACGGTAGCGACGACGAGACCGTCGCCGTCGCGTGTCAGACGACCGCGACGCTTCTCCCACGCGCCGTTCTCGGCGACGAAGCCCGCTCGTTCGAGGTCCGTCTCGATGCTGTCGGGAACACCGTCGAGGTACAGCGTCCCGCGCTCGCGGACGGTACAGGCGCGCTCCCCGTAGTCGTGGTGGACCGTCTCCGTCATCGGTGTGGGTGGTGATTCGTCGTCGGTTGCTGGCAGGGTCGTGTGTGTCGCGTCATCACTCGTACGCGCCACCGGCGATGCCGCGGCGCTCCGCGTCGGCTTGTCGCTGGACGAGGTCGACCACGGGGTCGAGATCGAACGCCGTGAACTGGTCGTTCAGCGTCTCGTAGTGTTCTGCGAGCTGTCTGATCTGTGGGAGCGCGGCGGTGTTCAACAGCCGTGGCGCGATGTAGGTTGCGAACGCCTCGACAACTGCGCGACCGTGGTCGTCCTCGTAGGCTCCTCCCTCGTCGCAGGCGATCCCGACGAACTCGACCACGTCGTGGTAGTGCATCGGCCCGAACTCCGTGATGCCGTCGCCGCCGTCTGTCGTGTCGCCGTCGTTGACGCCGCGGTGGTGGTCCTCGAAGAGGTCGATCAGTGTGCGGTGATCGGGTTCGAACCCACGATCCTGCTCTCGAAACTCGAACGTCGAGTCGTCGGTCTCCACGACTGGAAACACTGGAGCGGAGGCCATCCACTTCCGGTACAGCTGTTCCCGACTCTCCCCGTCGTACTCGCTCAACTCGATCATGGCGAACCGGCGGGTGATCGCGTCGTCGAGTTCGTTGACCGTTCGGTCGGACATGTTCATCGTACAGACGATCTTCACGTCGTCGGTGAGGCTGAGTTCTCGTCCCGCGTCGTCGCGGAAGATCACCTGACTGTCGTCTTCGACGGCGGTGTACAGTGGACCGAACACCTGCGAGATGTCCGCGCGAGTGATCTCGTCGAGCAGCACGCCCCACGGGTCGTTGTACTGTTCGACCCGCTGTATCCCGCGGGAGACACAGCCCGCCTCACGGTGGTACGTCACCTCGCCCTCGTCGACTTCCGGCTGGATGTTGCCAGTGATGTCACCGGGTGTCCACGTCGGAGTTGCGGTGGCGATATCGTAGTCGAGACACTCGTCTGCGAGCAGTTGCTTGGCGAAGTGTGTCTTCCCGGTCCCTGTGGGTCCGTACAACACGACTGGCTTGCCGACCTGGAGGGCCGTGCGTGCGTTGCGCTCGACGCGGTCGGGCACGAGTATCTCTCCGAGGTCCTCGCGGTCGCGTTGGAAGACCGTCTGTTTGACATCGAAGGGCGTCGTGTTGGACGTGAGAATCGCTGTCCGGGTCTCGTTGCCCGGCCCGCTGAACTGTCGGTCGATCTTCTCCTCTTCGACGAGGTACCGGATCGCCTCGCCGTCTCTCGTCCGGTCGACAAACTGCTTCGCGGATTGATCGGAACTCCGAATCGTATCGATGTTCTCTCTGGCCCCCTCCTCGTCGAGAGAGTCGTAGGTCTGGTCCGATCTGCTCATCTACTCTCCCTACTACCCCGGTGACACAAAACGATACCTGTGCCGTTGGCAACAATCTGGCAGTGACGGCGCGCTGGACGACGGTGATGGCACGTTGGACGACGGTGACGGCACGTTGGACGACGGTGACGGCACACGTTGGACAGTCGTCTCAGTCTCGGAGCGGACGTTCGACACCGCCGTCTCCGTCATCGTCCTCGGGTTCGTGGAACCAACACAACTGGATCTCGTCCGGCTCGTCCTCGACCTGGTAGCCGGAGCTGACGAACAACCCGAGTTCGAGCCTGTCGTCTGCGAGGAAGTCGGAATTCGTCGCAACGTAGTCGGCGTCCGGCTCGCCTGCGAGGGTCGCGTCGTCGCCGATCTCTGCGAACGCGCCGTACTCGGCGAGTTGTGCAATCCCCTCGTCGATGGTGTGAGCGCTGTCCGTGCGCTTCACCTCGCCGACGAACACGCCACGGATTGTCGGCTCCTCGGCTGCTGCGTCCAGTTCGAGGAGGACGATGTCTGGTGTTCCCTCCTCCTCTCGGAACTTCTTCTCCAATCCCTGTTTACGGATTCGTCGCCACCCCTGATGGACGTGACCGGCACGCGCCGTCGAGAGGTCTGGCCCCTCGTCGGCTTGAGCGTCGGGCGGTCCGAACCGCAGGTACTCGAGCTCGTCGTCGCCGTCGAGTGTCGCTTTCCCGTTCCAGTCGTTGAACAGGAGATACCGCGAGTCAGTCTCTTCGTCCTCCCACGCGGCGACGAGGTCGTCGTCGTCACCGAGTTTGATGCTCTGGAGTCCTCCGGCGTTCTCGAACGCGTCGACGATCTCGAAGTGCCAGTACAGTTCGTAGACCGTCGACTCGCCCTCGTCTTCCTCTTCGTCGGGCTTGAACACGTCCATCCCGAGCAACGTTTCGGCCTCCGCGTCCCCGATGTCTCCCTGATCGATCTGCCGAAGACGGTCCAGTAGCGCCGCTGCCTCTCGATAGAGGGGATCGCGGTCTCGTCGGACTGTCACGACTTCTCTCTCGGCGACCGTGATCGCTCCAGTGTCGACGTTCCCGAAGTGTGCGTTCGAGAGGCCACTCTCGACAGACGTGCGGAACTGACCGTTCTCACCCCAGCCGTCGAGCCACGCCGGAAACTCGCCGTCGGCGTGGCGACGCCCGTACCGCTCTGCGAGCGACAGCAGTTCTCCGAGCAGTTCGAGAACGACGCGATTCCGTGCCGACAGAGCGTCACGGTCTCGGACGCGACAGGCGTACTGCTGTCCGCTGGCTCGCCCGGTTTCGGCCCGACGCTTCAGCGTCTGCTGCCAGTCGATCCGACCGCGGATCTCGCCCTCGAACTCCCGAACCTCTCGTGTCACCGCGGTGTCGACTGTTCGGAGTCGGTCTTCGAGCAAACAGAGGAAGTCACGGACTCCGACGCGTGTGCCGAGGTCCGTCGTCGTCGCCTGCCGTTCTTCCTCCATTTCTACCTCCGCACGCTCGTCTGCGTCCGTCTCCACGCCAGTGCGGAGAAAGTGGTACTCCTGTAGCTCGGTCAGATTCTCGATCCCGGTTTCGGGCTTCGTGTCGGGAACGATAGGCTTAGCATTGGCGACTTTCCCGACGTACGTGACGAAATAAGACGCCGCTTCCTCGACGATGGCGTCGTAGTTCGGGCGAAGGTCCTCCTTCTCGTGGATTGTTTCTATTAAGTCTTCGATAGCCGACTCTGCCTCGTCTAGATCGTCGAACTCTCCAAGCACCTCCTCGGCGTCGTCTTCGATGATCTCGTCGATGTCACTGTGCTCGCCTAACATTCGTTACCCATCAATTTCGTCTGCGGCGATACCGTCGATTCCGAGGTGGTTCTCTGCGAACTGACGAGCAATCGGCGCGTCGCTCGGCTCTCCGATTTCACGGACTGCACTGTCGTCCTGTATTAGATTGAGCAGTCCTCTCACCTCGCCGTCTTTCCGCCCCTCGAACTGCGGGAGGAGGTGCGCCGCCAGTGCCTGATCGTAGCCGAGTGAGCCCGTCGTCTGGAGTTCGGCGAGTGCGTGCTCTAGGAAGTCTTCAATTACGCCCGGGCCGAAGCTGGCACCCTGTTCGAGTCCGCTCTCCCACACGGTAGCGAGGTCTGCACACAGTTTCTCTCTCGGAATCGAGTGGCCTTCGAGTTCGACATCGGAGAAATCGTACCGGCTCGTGTCGATCCAACTGTCGAGGTACTCACCAACGAGATCTGGCTCGACCAGATTCTTCGTCGGTACAGGGACAGTAACGAACGAGAACCGCCGAACGAAGGCGTAGCTCATGCGGTACAGTGATGCCTTGTCGGCTGCGTTCATCGTTGCGACCAGTCGCCAGTCGCTCGGGACCCTGTAGTAGTGTGGCTCGGTGGAGGCCTCGTCTTCGGGGTCGCCGACGAGTTTGATTCGCTTCTCACCGTCGTCCGTCTGCATCACGAACGGCAACTCGACGGTCTCGCCGGTGAGGACGGTGAACAGCGACCCGAACGCCTGATCCACGTCGGCCCGATTTAGTTCGTCGACGACGAGCCACTCGTTCGTGGCGTTCCCGTTGTCGTCGGTGTCGAAACACGACAGAAAGAGCCCTTCGACGAATCGGAGCCCGTCGTCGTCTCGTTTCGGGCGGTAACCTCCGACCGTGTCGAACGTGGTCCAGTCGCTCGTCGCGGTTGAGACGGTGTGGTCGTTGGCGTACTCCTCACAGATACGTTTCGCCAACTGTGTCTTGCCGGAACCGGGCGGACCGGTGAGAATCAGGTGATCACCGCTGCGGAGGGCGGCGTCGATCTGCGCCGTGAGTGGCTGCTCCCCCTGAAGAGCGTCTGGGAAGTAGAGATCCGTTTCCAGCGTCGCTGGCGGATCGTCGGTATCGACTTCGGGAGGTGGAGTCATTTCGTCGTGGTCGACCCAAACCGACGGATCGTCGTGGTACCCCTGATCGTCAGAGCCCGGCGGGAGATCGGCGAACAACTCGTCGAGTTGCGGGGTAGGAAGGTGATCCCATACGATTCTGGTTATCAATTGCCCATCCCACCTCTGTTCAACCACATCCAGTACTGGTTCTAGAAACTCTTTTTGATAGTTATCGGCTTCCTGATTCCATACCGGGCTACTACATTTTTGTCTTATAGTAGATCTGTCCACATTAAAAATGTCTGACACGTCTGCCTGAACACTCCGTCTCCGATCTTCTATTCCCTCATACTCTCCCGCCGAGTCAATGAACCTCACAAACACATGGGAGAGTTGGTGAGCTCGTGTTGGACTCTCGTCCCATTCGTCTTTCAAGATCTGATCAAGAATACTGTAGCTGGCCCGCATTTTAATCGATGTTCGGAGATTGATTTCAAAGTCGTATTTTCCAGTTAACAAGACTGACACAGACTGTCTCTCTCTTCCAGTAGATGTCTTAATGACCCATGGGTTGTCGTTGAGACGTTCAATACTGCTCCTAGCGATGTTAATCCTTCCCACATTTTCGGGGTATTCGCGTGGTTGCTGCGTGCCGATGTGGACAGTGCCGAAGGCTTCGGCCCACGGGAGATACACAGCAGGGACGACTATTGTGTTTTCAGTCACGTCTGGTATTTCATCAAACTTTCCGAGAAAATCATAGTTGTATTCATCTGTACGCCGAGCTTCAAGCAGATGGAAGTAGATGCGTCCCGGATAGCCGCTCAGCTCAACGGTGAAACCATGTTCCCGTCCAGAGATATATTCTACTTCTCCTCTCTCCCCCAAAAAACTGAGAAGTTCATCCTTCCCAAGCGACATGACACACAACTGGTCTCCACGGGTATATGTTTCTGTCGGCTAGATATTCGCCTACGAGGGAATGTAGCCGGTCCAGACGAAGCCACCACGCGGGTTTTATCCCCGCTAGCCACCTCGGAGCAACCGACACTCATGCCAGCACCGTCGGGCGACGACGACCGTCGGGAACTCCCAATCGAGCGCGGATTTCCGATAGAGCGGGTCAACGAGATCGCAGAGCGGGAGAGTCGCGCCAAGCAGTGGTATCGGCCGATCTACACGATGCACAAGTGGTGGGCACGTCGGCCCGGATGTCTGTTCCGTGCGATCACACTCTACGCGTTGCTCGACGGCGACACCACCGCGGGGGAGGTGTCCGTCTACGAGCCGGGGAAGAACCAGACACTCGGCGACAGCGGGATCAGCGCTCGTGAGGATCTGGAACGGCTCGTCGAGGAGGTGGACATGGCCGATCCCGAGTCGTTGTGGGAGCTGTACGCGAAGGACGTGCGGATCGACACGGACGCGAAGGTGTTAGACCCGTTCGCGGGCGGCGGCACCTCACTCGTCGAAGCCTCCCGGTTCGGCGTCGAGACGGTGGGGTACGACCTCAATCCGGTGGCGTGGTTCGTGACGAAGAAGGAACTGGAGGCGGGCGAGACGAGTGTCGAGGAACTGGAGCGAGCCTTCGAACGCGTGCAGGCGGCTGTCGCCGACGAGATCACGCAGTACTACCAGACACCGTGTCCCAACGCCGACGGTGACCACGCCCACGACGCGGACGTGATGTACAACTTCTGGGTGAAGGAACTCGACTGCACCTCCTGCGGGCACACGGTGCCGCTGTTCAAAGACTACCGCGTCGCGGCGGGCCGCTACGAGAACGACGACCAGTACAACGTGCTCTGCCCGGACTGTGGCGCGGTGACGCTCGTCGACGACTGGCAAGCCGAGGACTCCGAGTGTGACGCCTGTGGACTCGTGTTCGACGCCTCCGAAGGGAACGTCACCCGCGGCGGCTACTACAACTGCCCCGAGTGTGGGCTGAAGGAAGGCATCACCGACGCAATCGCCGAACAGGGGAAACCCGACGAACGACTGTACGCGGTGGAGTACTACTGTGACCACTGTGACTCCGACGGGGCTGACAAGGCCGCATACAAGGGGTACAAACCGGCCGAACCCGCCGACTTTCGACTGTTCGAGGAAGCGAAACAGGAGTGGACCGCGCGAACTGATCTCCGTGCGTACGTGCCGGACGAAGCGATTCCGGAAGGAGCGATCACCGCGGCGTCGTCTGTGAGTGGGAACGACGTGTTCCAGCACGGATACGAAGAGTGGACAGATATGTTCAACCAGCGACAGCTGCTCTGTCTGGCGAAATTCGTGAAGTCCATCGACAGCGTAGGGGGTCAGGGGAGAGATTATCTACTACTCGCGCTCTCCGACTCGATCATGTTCTACAACACCCTGACGATGTACAACTACACCGCAAACAAGATCGAGTCTGCACTCCACCGGATGAAGGCGTTCCCACCGCAACTCGACTTGATCGAGGGGAATCTCTGGGGTGCCGAGTTCGGCCGAGGGACGTTTACCAACACGTGGGACATGCTGAAACGCGGCGTCGAGTACGCGAGTGAACCAACGGAGAGATTCCTCGACGACGGAGAGACGCAGGAGACGGACGTGTTCGCACAGCCGATTGGGGAGGATTCGGACATCTTCCAGGGCGATATGCGAGAGATCACGGCCGAAGACGAGTACGACGCAGTGATCACCGACCCTCCGTACTACGACAACGTCATCTACAGCGAAGTCTCGGACTACTTCTACGTCTGGCAGAAGATCCTTCTCGAAGACGAGTACCCCGGATTCGACCGCGAGAAGACTCCACGAGCGGAGTCAATCGTCACGAACCCGTATCTCGACAAGACAGCAGAAGACTTCGAGCACGAGATCGGCGAGGCGCTCACCGTCATTCGTCGCGCACTCACAGCGGACGGTGTGCTCGCGTTCACCTACCACCACAGCGATTCGGAGTCGTGGGGCGAACTCCTCACGTCGTTGTGCGAGACAGGATTCGAGGTGACCGCTACGTACCCGATCAACTCGGATTTGAACAAGTTCATCGGCGGCGAGGCAGTGTCGTTCGACATCGTCATCGTCGCACGTCCGAGCGACGAGCGCCAGCCGACATCGTGGAACTCCTTGCGGAGAGAGATCACGAAGACAGCCAGAGAGACCCGCGAGACGCTGGAGACGCACCGCGATCTCTCGAACGGCGACATCGGCGTGATCGAGATGGGGAAGTGTTTCCAGGCGTACTCGAAACACCACGGGCAGGTCCACCGCGCCGGCGACCGCATGTCTGCCAAGGAGGTCGTCGAGGCCATCTACGGCATCGTGCAGGACACCGACCGCGGCGAGGTGGACGTGTACCTCGATCTGCTGGAGGTGACAGATCCGACGACAGACGACCTCTCGAAGCTCCTCCGTCGCTCGGACGCCTCCCGAAGCCAACTCGAAGACGCGAAGCTGATCACCGACGCCGACGGGTTCGAACTGCTGGACTGGCGCGACGAACAACGACAGGCGTACGTCCGCGAGCGTGTCGAGGGCGACGAACCGGCGACGGAGTTGGACCGCGCGCACTTCCTGCGAGCACGCTACGAAGCCGGCAAACGCCGGGAGGCGTACCTCGACGATTGGGACACGGAGACGCTCACGGCGCTGTGTGAAGGCCTCGCGGAAGCGACTGGCGACGAGACGTACCTCTCGATGATCGGAGCCGAGACGCGACTGGCGGAGTTCGGCGTAGACTAATCACTCTGAGTCGGACACCGAGAAGAGCCGCTGCTCGAACTGCCAGCCGTCGACCACTGACACGCCAGCGACCCGATTCCCGACCGCTCCGAGCGCTTCCTCGAAGACACGTGTGCTCACGACGAACCCTCGGGTCGACCCACTGCCACAGCAGTCCGCTCGCTCCCACGTCAGTCGAGACGAGTCGTCTCGTCGAACGAGAGCAGATCACAGAACGGCCTCACTGACGGGAACGCTCCACCGGGATCTCCCTCACGTGTCAGTCGTGCTGACTGAATATATTCACTACAGAAGCTATCAGAAAGCTATAGAAATTGTTAAATCAGTCCAGACGCTACTGCTAGTTGCGACACGCCGGGCTCGCCGCTTCGGCAGAACGCGAGAAGTGGCGAGGGTGCAGCAACACCCTCACCGGGGTGTCGCATGTGGAGCGAAACCCATGACCGACTCAGACACACCGTCACAAGAGCGTGACGGACAGGCAGACGA
>CAKZQY010000002.1 GCA_937142015.1 uncultured Halobacteria archaeon | reverse complement strand
CTCCCTCGTGCGCGACGACGGCACCGACTTCGAGCGCGTGGTGGTGTTGACGAGCGTCAAACAGCAGCTCCGGCAGTTCGAGGCGGACGTGCGGACGATCAACGCCAAGCGCGGGGACCGCGACCGGGTGAGCGCGTTGACACTCGTCGGGAAAGCCGACGTCTGTCCGTACGCGAGGGAGAACGCCGCCGGTATCGACGACCAGAACGTGTACGACAGGTGTGAGGGACTCCGCGAGCGGACACGCGGGCTGGTCGGCGAGGGTGGAGAGACCACTGCCGCGGCGCTCGCGGACGACGCCCGACGCGCACAGACGGGGATCGCCGACACCGGGAGCGACCGCTCCCCGTTCCTCGAAACCGCGGGTGAGCCAACGCCGTACCTCCCCGAGACGGCAGACCACTACGGCGAGGGTGTCGATCCGACCGCCGGCGACGCTACCGGCACGGAGTACTGTCCGTTCTACGCGCAGTACCTCGCCGACAGCAGTGACGGCGGCGACGACGACGAGACGAGCGCCGTTCCGTTCGACCCGACGGATCACGGCATGATCGACACGGAGGAGCTGGTCGGGCTCGCGGCAGGCTACGGGAGCTGCCCACACTCCGTGATGGGTGCGCTGGCGACGGAGGTCGAGGTCGTCGTCGGCAACTACTACCACGCGTTCGATCCACAGACTGCGGGCGCGTTCACCGGCGCGCTGATCGACGAGGGGACGTTCCTGATCTGTGACGAGGCGCACATGCTGGAGCCGCGAGTCCGCGATCTGGTGTCCGACGGGGTGGGAGACACCACGCTCAGAGACGCCGAGAGCGAGCTGACACGCGTGATCCAGCCCGTCGCGTTCGACGACGAAGCGGACAAGGAGGCAGTCGGCTCGACCGACGCCGACCTCGTGCGCGGGGAGTTGGAAGAGGCAGACGTTGACTTGGACGACCTGCGTCGGCTGCGGTCGTTCGTCCGCGACCTCCGCGAGGAACTGGACCGGCGCGTCGCGTCACACCTCGACAGCGCACAGCCGAGGTGGGAGGAGGCGGACCCGGCGGAACTGGAACGCCACGAGATTCCTCTGCGCGATCCAGAGCGCCCCGCAGAGGACGCCATCAGCCAGTGGGCACGCCAGGCAGGTTACGGCGACGGGGTGTGGTCACGCGCCGCGGCCGTCGGCGCGGTCGTCGAGCAGGTTCTCGACGAGGCAGAGGACGAAGACCGGCGGCGTGCAGCCCCCGCAGTCGGGCGCGTTCTGACCGCGTGGTACCAGCTCGACCACGAGACGTACTTCCGCGAGATCGAACTCGACCCCTCGTTCGACGAGACGGGCGCGCCAGACTCGTGGCGGCGGCGCTACACCGCGAGACTCTCACTCCAGAACTGTGTGCCGGCAGACGCCATCGGGCAGCGGCTCGCGGAGTTCGGCGGCGGCGTGTTGATGAGCGCTACGCTGGCACCGACAGACGTGTTCCGGGAGGTGACCGGGTTGAACTACCTCGAAGACGCCGGTCGCCCGGTCGTCGAGCGGACGTACCCACTCTCGTTTCCGGCGTCGAACCGGCTCTCCTTCGCAGTCGACGCGCCGAAGTACACCTACGAGAACCGGGGGCCGCCAACCGACCCGGCGGGGAACAGAACACGGCAGGCACACGCCGACGCCGTGACCACAGTCGTCGAGACAACCCCCGGGAACGTGCTCGTCGGGATGCCGAGCTACGCCGAGGCGTCGTGGATGGCCGAGGTCGTCCGCGACAGAGTCGCGCGGCCGGTGTTGCTCGACGAGTCGAGCTCCGACGCGGCGACAGAGGCGTTGAAGTCCGACTTCTTCGACGGGCCGCCGAAGGCGCTCGTGACCAGTATTCGCGGAACACTGACAGAGGGGGTCGACTACCGCGGCGACAGACTCGCCGGAGCAGTGATCTGTGGTGTCCCCATCGTCTCGACAGCCTCGCCGACGGTGTCGGCCGTCGAGACCGCCTACGACAGGCAGTTCTCCCGCGACGGGTTCGAGACCGCGCTGACGGTGCCGGCAGTGCGGAAGGCACGACAGGCAATCGGACGGGTGATTCGCGGCCCGGAGGAGGTCGGCGTGCGGGTGCTCGTCGACGGCCGCTACGCCTCACAGTCGTGGAACTCCGTCCGTGAGTTCTTCCCCGACCCCGTCCGCGAGGAGTTCCAGAGCGTCTCGCCAGACATGCTCCAGTTCGGACTCGAACAGTTCTGGGAGAACACGGAGTGATAGTGATTACTGCGAATAGTTCCACGGAGGGCGTCGAAAACCGACGGCTCAGACGCTCTGCTCACCGACACGAGTCGCCACGGCGGTAAAGACTCGCAGTAATCACTATAAGTTTCGGAGCCTCGTCACTTCTCGATGATCGACTCCTCGACAGACTCCCCGAAGTGGCGAGCGACATCCTCGTAGTAGACGAGGAGTTCGTCGCCGGCGGCGAGATCCGTCACCGCCTTCCGGCCGTCGGGCGTGGCGACTTTGATCGTCTCGGCGTTCTGGAGCAGTGTCTCCACGCGGTCGGTGCCCTCCGCCGTCTCGACTTCCGCGGAGACACGGAACATCGGTCGTCGTTCGATCTTCGCGCGGCCGACGACCGCCTCGCGGGTCTTCCCGTCGGTGGAGACGATCTGCACCTCGTCGCCGCTGGACAGCTCCGAGAGGTAGTTGGTCCCGCCTTCGGGGTTCCGGACGTAGGCGTGGACCGCACCGGCGTTGACACGGAACGGACGAGAGGCGACGTACGGGGAGTCGGCAGTCTCCGCGTGGACGAAGAACAGCCCGCGCGACATCGAGCCGACGAGCATCCCCTCGTCGTCGGTCATCATCGATCCGGTGTCGACACAGACGCGGTCGGCGGAGCCGACGCGTTCGATCTCGGTCACCGTCGCGGTCTGGAGCTCCAGCTGCTCGCGGGCCGCCTCGTCGCGGGCCTCACACGTCGCTCGAATCTCGTCCGGGTCGCTCGTGTCCAAGAGAACGCCGTCCGCGCCGATCTCCAGCGTCTCGAAGGCCGTCTGTGCCTCATCGGCGGTCGTCGCCCCCGCCACGAGCGTCGTCTCCTCGCCGACGCGCGCGATCAGATTCTCCAGAGGAATGATCGTCCAGTCCTCTGCAGCGACCAGCAGGTAGTCGGCGTCGCGTGCCGCCTCGGCGGCGAACGACTCGTACTCCTCGTCGAAGATCCGGACGAACGAGCCGTCTGCGCGGCCGTCCGAGCGTCGGAGCGTCGTGAGGTCCGCCGAGCCGGAGAAGTCCGACGGCAGATCGACCGTCCCGTCACCCTCGCCGTCTTTGCCGACGAGCGTGGCGTCCGGCTCTCCGCTGGACTCGTCGTTCCCACCGACGACATCCACATCGGCGTCGGACCGGAACGCCGCGACCTGCACGTCGCCGAGTTCCCGCACCTTCGAAACGTCCCGTTCGTCGACGACGACCCAGTCGACGCCGGCCTCCAGCCCCGCCGTGATTCGGCGACGGCGCTCGTCCCAGTCGCCGACTGCGTCGTCCGCCCGCAGCCAAACTGTCCGCTCGCGTGTCATCGTCTCCCGAGTCGGCTGCACTGCGCTTGAAGGTGGCGAACGATAGATGGCAAACGACAGGCGGCGGACGACAGGTGGCAAACGACAGGCGGCGAACGACCGACGAGGATGTCGACGGATAAGCGGCGAACGATAGATGGCAAACGACTAACGAGGGTGTCGACGGACAGCCGATAGAACTGCCAGAGACACGACGTGACAGCCAGTTCACACACGACGCTTCGAAACGCGTAATCCCGTCCAGCAGTATCGGTGGAACGAGCGAAGGATGGATCCACGCATACGCGAACACGCGGAGACAGTCGTCGACCACTCGCTCGACCTGTCTGCGGGCGACAACTTGGTGATCAGAGTGCCGGGGGCAGCAGAGGAGTTCGCGGTGGCGCTACACGAGCTCGCGGGCGACCGCGGCGCGAACCCGCTGTATCTCACGTACTCTGACAGAGCACAGCGCGCGTACCTCCGTGCGAGCGACGGGGAGTTCGAGACGCCGGCCCACCACCACGCGCTCAACGAGGCGGCCGACGCGTTCGTCATCGCACGCGGCGGTCCCAACGCCACGGAGCGGGCTGACGTGCCGCCGGAGACGACGGCGGCGTACAACCGCGCGATGAAACCGGTCCAAGAGGAACGGCTCGACTCCGACTGGTGTCTCACGCAGTTCCCGACTCCCGGACAGGCCCAACTCGCCGGGATGAGCACTGCCGCCTACGAGAACTTCGTCTGGGACGCCGTCTCTATCGACTGGGCGGACCAACGCGAGTTCCAGTCGCAGATGGTCGACATTCTCGACGACGCCGACGACGTGCGGATTCGCTCCGGCGAGGGGACTGACGTGACGATGTCCGTCGCCGGGAACACGACGATCAACGACTTCGGGCACGCCAACCTCCCCGGCGGCGAGGTGTTCACCGCGCCCGTCCGCGACAGCGTCGAGGGTGAGGTCCACTTCGACCTGCCGCTGTACCGGCAGGGCCGCGAGATCGAGGACGTGAAGCTCCGGTTCGAGAACGGTCGCGTGGAGTCGTTCTCCGCCGGACGCAACGAGGAAGTGCTCGCGGGCGTGTTCGACACGGACGAGAGCGCGCGGTACCTCGGCGAACTCGGGATCGGGATGAACCGAGCTATCGACCGGTTCACCTACAACATGCTGTTCGACGAGAAGATGGGCGACACCGTCCACATGGCCGTGGGAGCGGCGTACCCCGAGACCGTCGGCGAGGAGAACGAACTCAACGAGTCTGCGGAACACGTCGACATGATCGTCGACATGAGCGAGGACTCCGTGATCGAAGTCGACGGCGAGGTCGTCCAACGCGACGGAACGTTCGTGTTCGAGTCGTAGTCGCAGACGAGACCGACACAGCCTTGTCCGCCGCCCGTACAGTGACAGTTCGTGACGGGAGACCCGTGTGTCCGTGTCGCCCGCGAGCGTGGCGAGGGGACTCGACGACGACTCGCCGACGCCGGGCTCCTCGACGGTGACCGACAGATCGAGGTGGAAGACGGCGACATCTTCCTCCCCGTGACCGACCCGGCGGCGGCACGTGCGCTGTTCGTGGACGGTGGAGACACTGGCGACATCGTCTCGCGTGCGACGGGGCACCGCGACCGGCAGACGATGCCCGCGGATCTGTTAGACGAGGAGCCGAGCTACGAGCGGCTCGGTGACATCGTGATCTTGGAGGAAGACGACCCAGAGCGGGCGCGGGCGGTTGCCGCCGCGGTGATGGAGTCGGACGTGCCGTGTCAGACGGTGGTGAACCGCGCCTCGAAGGTGCGGGGGGAGTACCGCGTCCGCGAGTGGGACGTGCTCGCAGGCGACGGCACGGAGACCGTCCACCGGGAGTACGGCCACGAGTTTCGACTCGACCTGTCGACGGTCTACTTCTCGCCGCGACTCGCCACCGAGCGCCACCGCGTCGTCGAACAGGTCACTGCCGACGAGCGCGTGTTCGACATGTTCGCGGGTGTCGGCCCGTTCGCGGTGCCGGCTGCGACCCGCGGGGCGGAGGTGGTCGCGGTCGACGCGAACCCTGCCGCGGTCGCGTACCTCCGCGAGAACGCGGCTCGCAACGGTGTCGCCGACCGCGTCACCGCCATCGAGGGCGACGTGCGCGGTGTCGTCGACGGTGACCGGACGGGGGACGACGACGGCCGGACGAGTGACGCCGACAGCACGGTACCCTCCGACAGACGGGACAGACGGGACAGCTACCACGACTGGGCAGACAGACTCGTTGCGAACCTGCCACACTCCGCAGACGAGTTCCTCGACACTGCGGTGGCGCTGGCTGGCGACGACTGTGTGCTCCACTACTACGACATCCAACACGAGGACGACCCGTTCGGTCCGGGAGCCCGTGCGATCCGCGCTGCTGCCGGGGAGACCTACACCGTCCGTGTCGAGAACGAGCGTGTCGTCCGATCCTACGCGCCCCACGAACTGAACGTCTGTCTCGACGTGCGACTGCGACGGTGAGAGGTCTGTCTCGACTGCTCGCCAGAGAGCCCGTGGACTGACGCTGACTCTCTCGGGATATACTGTCCACTGGATGCACGCAGCCCGGACCGACGAAGAGATTTATTTCCGGGGTGGCTACGCGAGCACGTGGATGAACCGCGAACTTGGCGTGCCACTGGCGCAGCTGCAGCCCGTCGATGTCGACAGCAAGACAGAACAAGCGGTCGAAGACTGGCACTACTGGCTCGAACGATAGAGTTACTACTTCGGGCGGAGCATACAAACGATAGAGTTACTACTTCGGGCGGACCAGACGCGGATAGCTGTGACGACCTACCGCTTCCGTGTCAAGTACGAGCACGACCCACGGTCGCTCTGGCGGGACATCGTCGTCGGATCGAATCGCACACTCGACGAATTCCAGACGGTGTTGAACAGTGCGGTCGGTCTGAACCAGGACCACCTCTGGTTCTTCGGGACTGACCAAGACTACTGGGATAGTGACGTACAGTACAAGCGACCCGGGGAGATCGAACACTCGTCCGGCGGAATGTTCCGTGACGAAGAGGAGTACGACGCTGGCGAGACGACAGTCGGGCAAATGGCCCGGCAGTTGGATCTAGACGAACGTGACCGCATCTGTTACCTGTTCGATTACGGCGACGAGTGGCGCTTCTACGCGATCCTCAAGGAGATCGACGAAGACAGACCGAGCGACACAGAGCCGGAAGTCGTCAACGAGAAAGGCGAGCCCGTCGAGCAGTACCCGCCGCCACCGGGCGAAGACTGGGAGGACTGATAGCAGTGCCCCTACCGAGTTAACAGCGCGGACTGAAACAGTTCGGAGACGCCAGTCGATCAGTTCTCTCTGGTGACGTTCAGAACCATTACGTAGAGCGTGACCGTGGGGTGACGTATGGCTGAAGAGGGATCTCTCGTCGAATCGCTGCCAGATCGACCGCTGAGAGAGAAGGAGCGAGACGCGCTCGAAACACACGAGCGAATCCAGTCGATAATGCCTCAGAGTCCGTCGTTCGACCCCGAACACGGCGAGATCATCGAAACCGCGATGTTCATCGGAGACGACTGGGTGACAGCTGTGACCTACGAGGCCGGTCACGGCTGGGAAGTGATCTTCACCAGCGGGATGGAAGACAACATCGTCTCTGACGGCTACCTGCGGAGTGAGGACCTCCACGACGAACATCCGATTCAGCAGGGAATGGACGCGATGCGGGCCGCCGCCTCCGAAGAAGACGACGAGTAGTGCGACGTGTGGGACTGCCGCCAGCTAGCGTCGCTGCTCGTCCCCGTCGGCCCGTCGCTCGTTCGCTGCGCGGACCTCTTCGACCTTCGAGAGAATCTCGAACAGCTCCGTCGCCGCCGCGGCGACTGCGTCACTCTCGTCCATCTCGGCGAGATCACCGACACCTTCGACTGCCCCGGTGGCGACACCCACGAGTTCGTCGCCCGGCACGTCCTCGTGACAGAGGTGGATCGAGACGCGAGCGCTGGTCTGGACGAATCCCATCGCACGCTCCTACGGGAACTCGCGTGAGCACCTCAGCGTGCGGGCTGCGCACACCACGACCTGCCCTGCCTGATACATTCGAGGTGACCAGTACCGTCCGTGTGCCCCGGGGCTGCTGCGGCGTCCCGAGGGTCCCTCCGTGGCCACGAGGAAGCGTTCACCTCGTTCCGACGAGGGATCGAGCGCACCGACGCCGACCGGCGTGGGGAGACGACCTCGGCTACCGCTGTGCGTACCACTCGGCGAACTTCTCCAGCGCGCGGCCGCGGTGAGAGACGGCGTTCTTCTCGGCGGCGTCCATCTCGGCCATCGTGGTGCCGTCGTACTCGAAGATCGGGTCGTAACCGAAGCCGCCGTCACCGCGAGGGGCGACGAGTTCCCCGCGGACGATGCCGGTGAACAACTTCACCGGATCTGGCTCGTTGTTCGCCCCTTCCACACTCTCGGCCCTCCCGTCCGACTCCGTTTCGCGCGCGCCAGTCGCAGCAGCCACGGCACGGTCCGCACGGTCGACAGGGTCGGGAGAGGCGTCGAACGGGTCGCCGTCGCAGTACGCCAGCACACACCTGAAGGAGGCCCGGCAGTCGTCCAGTTCACTGTCGGCGAGTCGCCACACAGCCTCGACACCGAGTGTGTCCTCGACGAACGAGGAGTACGGGCCCGGAAAGCCGTCGAAGCCGGCGACGAACAGGCCGGCGTCGTCGACGAGCACCGGCCTGTCGACACGGCGGTACGCCTCACGCGCGCCGTGTGCCGCGACAGCGCCGAGGTCGTCCGCTTGAATCTCCGTGTAGTCGTAGTCGAACTGTGTCACCTCGTCGCCGAGGTACTCCCGCGCCTCCGTCAGCTTCCCGTCGTTCGTCGTGACGTAGCGTAGCATCCGTCACAGCGTTACCGTCGGAGAGATTAGCCTCGTCGGTTTCCCGTCC
Source organism: uncultured Halobacteria archaeon (assembly GCA_937142015.1). Classification (GTDB taxonomy): domain Archaea; phylum Halobacteriota; class Halobacteria; order Halobacteriales; family Haloferacaceae; genus JAHENP01. Next base: position 8,748 of record CAKZQY010000002.1, on the reverse strand, counting down.
TCGGACTGGCCCGGGGAAGTGGTGATCGTCGGAGACAGCGAGTGCGCGACACGAGCCGGACCACCGAGACGCTTTTCTCGCCACGGTCGTAGTGGAACCCGTGAGTAATCCGGACCGGCGACCGGGAGAGGAGCCGCACGAGGAGCCGCCCGACAGGGCGGCCGACGTGGGAGATCCAGTCGTGCGGGGGGACCCGCACGTCGCAGGGGAACACGCAGACGACGCAGTGGGGTTCGACCCGACGGACGAGGAGAGTCTCCGCGCCGCGGCAGAGACGGTCTCTCGGTTCGCCACACAGACGGTTGGGGCAGAGGACAACGTGGTGTTGCTCCGCGGTGCGGCAGCGAGCGCCGCACTCGTTCGCGGCGAGGGGTCGTACAAGGCGGCCGCACAGCGAGCAGGAGACTCGGTGACGGTGTCGTTCGTTCGAAAGTGGGCACGGGTTCACGACCTCCCGCAGTCCGTGCGGCGACACGTCGCGCGCGGAGAGATTCCGCCGACAGCCGCCAAACACGTCGCGCGCGTCGACGGCGAGGCGCGGTTCGCGCTGGCGTGGGCGATTCTGGACGCCGACCTCACGGTCAGAGAGGTTCGACGACTCGCCTCGGAAATCAACGACGGCACCGACCCGGAGCGAGCACTCCGCGAACACGGAGTCTCTCCCGGTCGGCTCGACGTCGACCTCCCGTTCGACACGTACCGCCGACTCCGCGTGACTGCCTCGCTGGAGAACCGCACGCCCGGCGCGGTCGTCTCGGACGCGCTGGACGCGTACCTCGGCGACGACGGGGACGACGACGGACGCTCCCGAAACGAGGCTGGACGCCGGTCGCGGAACTGAGTGGCTGTCGATTGGGGTGGAGACTGGCCGTCGGTCGCGGAACTGCTCGTCTGCGTGTGGAGTGCTACCGTGGTGGACGCGTCAACAAACCATTTAAACGTCCTGCCGGAATATCGGTAGACGAGGGCTGGTAGCTCAGTTAGGCAGAGCGTCCGGCTTTTAACCGGACGGTCGGGGGTTCGAATCCCTCCCAGCCCGTTCTAGCTTCTGGCGACTTCGGATTCGGTGACGCGTGACGGACACTGGCGACTTCGGATTCGGTGACGCGTGACGGACAGTGTCACTGGCGTGTGACGGACAGTGTCACTGGCTCGTGGTTGACAGTATCACCCACGGAACCCGACACGTTCTGCGTCCGCCAGCGCTCGCTGCGCGGTCTGGTCGAGGTCGAACTCCGCGACGACTTCGCCGTCACGGACGACAGGTTCGAACAGCGACTCCGCGTCTGCAGGTCCCGACCGGCTCCGGAGACCGACGTGGTGTGTCCCGTCGGCAGTGCGGTAGACACTCTTCGCGCCAGAGAGTTTCCCACGTTTGGCGGCTGGGTCGCCGTCGACGGCGACGAGATCCAGCGCGAAGTCGACTGGATCGGCGTTCGAGACGTATCCGCCGACGCCGAACCCGTCGGCGACACCACGGAGATCACGCAGACTGGCCGGATCGAGTCCGCCGGAGAGGAACACGTCCACGTCCTCGTAGCCACGCACGTCGAGCTCCCACCGCACTTCCCGGGCGATCGTCTCGAACTCTCCGCGACGGGAGCTCGTCGTGTCGAGTCGGACGCCGTCGAGGTCGTCGCCGAGCGTCTCTGCCGCATGGAGCACCTCCTCGACTTCGTCGCCGTACGTGTCACACAGCGCGACCGTCGGCGTCTCCGACGGCGTCGCGTCGGCGAACGCCGCCCACGCCTCCGCCCGTCGCTCGCGGCCGAAACAGATGACCAGCGCGTGTGGCATCGTCCCCGACGCCTCACGCCCGAGCAGATCACCGGCGGCGACGTGTGAGAACCCGTCGAGTCCAGCCGTCAGCGCGCTCTTCTCGACCATTCCCGCAATCGCCGGGTGGACGTGTCGCGCGCCGAACGACAACACAGTCGTGTCGGGGGCAGCGACGCGACACTCCAGTGCGGCGGTCGCCACGCCGGAGGCGTGTGAGAGGAAGCCGAGCAGCGAGGTCTCCAACGCCGCGAATTCGAGGTACGGCCCCTCGATGCGGAGCACCGGCCCGCCGTCGAACAGCGTCCCCGGCGGGAGCGCGTCCACGTCGACCGCGCGACCGGCGAGCAGTTCGACCGCGTTCGCCACGCCCGCGAGGAGTTCGAACTCGCCGCTGGGAAACTGGTCTGCGGTCACCTCCGCGACGACGTGTGGGTTCCGATCTGCTGCCGTCAGCGTCTCTCGTGTCCGCTGGAAGTAGGCGTCCGTCGCGCGACCCTCGCTGATCGCCGACGTGGGAACGACATCGAACGCGTCGTCTGTCTCTCCCGTGTCCTCTGTCATCGGTGAGCGTTCGCTGCCGCTGGGCAAAAAGCCTCGACAACCGACGCGCGTTGGAGCTCCCGTTCTGAGACACCGGACCTGTGGACGTGGACCGACAGTTTGCCAGCGTCAGGTTGCCCCGATCAGTCGTCTGCCGACTCACGCGGCGTAGTTGTCCTCACCACGTCGACCTCGTCGCGCGACCCCGGCTGGTCCGCGACGTGGTGGTGGCAGTCGACCGCTCGCTGCGTGGCGGTCTCGGCTGTGACCGTCGTGGTCTCGGGCACCTGATCGAGACACGGGGAGTCGGTGACGCGTGCGAGTCGGTCCCGCGCCCGGTCGAGTTCGTCGGCCGCGAGCGCGTCGAGCGTCTCCGCCACCGCCAGTTCGAGCGTCTCGTTGCCCATCTCCCGCGGGATGTCGAACTCAGCTCTGACCGCCGCGGTGATCGCCTCGTCGTCGACCTCACTCGGGTCGGACACGTCGGCGGTCGGGTCGGACACGCCGTCGCTCGGGTTGCTCTCACCGTCGCTCGGGTCGGACACGCCGTCGCTCGGATCGGACACGCCCTCGCTCGGGTTGCTCCCACCGTCGGGTGCCGCCGCGAGTTCGGAAGCAGCGGCACGGTCGAGGTCTCCGTCGGCCAGTGCCAGCCGGAGGTCGACGACCGCTCGGAAGACAGCCTGATCGGCGTCGAGAGCCTCGGGCTGGACGACAGCCGGACACCGTGGGTGGAACCGACAGCCGTCCGGTGGGTTCGCGGGGTCCGGCACCTCTCCGTCGAGGTGACCGCCGCTTCGTCGCGTCGTCGTGTCGACCGTCGGCACGGCGTCGACCAGCGCCGCCGTGTACGGGTGGGCGGGATCGGTGAACGTCGACTCCGTCGGTCCGCGCTCGACAGCCTCGCCGGCGTACATCACGACCGTCCGGTCACACACCTCGCGGACGACCCCCATGTCGTGTGAGATCAGGAGCACACCGAGGTCCAGATCCGCTTGCAGTTCGCGGAGTAAGGCGAGCATCTCCGCTTTGACGCTCACGTCCAGCGCCGACACCGGCTCGTCCGCGATCAACAGGTCCGGGTTCACAGAGAGCGCGCGGGCCAGCGCGGCGCGTTGTTTCTGTCCGCCGGACAGCGCGTGTGGGTAGCGGTCTGCTACGTCCGCGGACAGCCCGACGCGTTCGAGCAGGTCCGTGACGACTGCCACGCGGTCGTCGCGGCGGTCGAACCCCTGGACGCGCAGCGGCTCCGCGACCGACTCGCCGACCGTCATCCGCGGATCGAACGCGTCTGCCGGGTTCTGGAAGACGACCTGTGCCTCCCGGCGGAACCGCCGCAGCCGTGAGTCGTCATACGCCGTCACGTCCTCCCCGCGGTAGCGCACCGTGCCGCCAGTCGGTTCCTCCAGCCGGAGCACTGTCGAGGCTGCCGTCGACTTCCCACAGCCGGACTCACCGATCAGGCCGACTGTCTCTCCCTCTCGAACGGTGAAATCGATCCCGTCGACGGCCCGGATCGTGCCGGTCTGTCGTTGGAGAAGTCCGCTCGTCACTGGGTAGTGTTTCTCTAACCCCTCGACTGCCAACAACGGCTCCTCGTCACTCACGCTGCTCACCCCCGCTGTCGCTCTCGTGACCGTCGAACTGTTCGCCAGTCTCGTCGCCGCTCCTCGTCTCGCCGTCGCGTTCCTCGTCGTCGCTCCTCGTCTCACCGTCGCGTTCCCCGTCGTCCTCCTCGAACAGTGGTCCGACGACAGTGTCGGTGTGGAACCCGTCCGCGTGGTAGACACAGGATGCGACACGGTCGCGGTCGCCGTCGACGGCGTAGAGCGGCGGCTGGTCACCGTCCCGACAGGCCGCGACGGCGTGGGGACACCGCGGGTGGAACCGACAGCCGTCCGGCGGCTCTGTCGGGTCCGGGAACTCCCCGCCGATCGGTTCCATCCGTCCGCCGCGTCCGGGGAGACACCGGAGCAGCGCACGCGTGTACGGGTGACTCGGCCGCTCGAGCACCGCCGTCGCGGAGCCGGACTCCATCACCCTCCCGCCGTACAACACGACGATCCGGTCGGCGATCTCCGAGACGACGGCGAGATCGTGGGTGACGAACAGGACGGCAGTGTCGCGCTCGCGCTGGATCGTCGCCAGCAGGTCGAGAATCTCCGCCTCTGTGGTCACGTCCAGCGCGGTGGTCGGTTCGTCGGCGACGAGCAGGTCCGGGTCGCCGGCCAGCGCGATGGCGATCAACACGCGCTGGCGCATCCCGCCGGAGAAGGAGTCCGGGTACTCGTCTGCCCGCGTCGACGGATTCGAGATACCGACGTCGTCGAGCAGCGCGACCGCACGACGGCTGGCGGCCGCGCGGTCGACGTCGTGGTGTTCGCGGATCGCCTCGACCAGCTGCTCGCGGACGGTGTACACCGGATCGAGCGCGTTCTGCGGGTTCTGGAACACGTACGCGATGCGACTCCCGCGGTAGTCGCGGAGCTGGCTCTCGGGGAGCGACAGCAGGTCTGCGCCGTCGAACGTCGCGGTGCCGTCGATCTCGCCGTCGCCGAGCAGTCGCGTGATCGACTCACACGTGACTGTCTTCCCGGACCCGGATTCGCCGACGAGACACACCGTCTCGCCGGGAGCCACGTCGAAGCTCACGTCCTCGACCGCTCTGACGGTGCCGCGCTCCGACTCGAAGGTGACCGACAACGACTCGACAGACAGCAGTCGCTCCCCGCCGGGGGTGGCCGCTCCCGAGCGAGCGCCCGTCGACCGACTCGTCGGATTCCGGCTCACGCTTCCCTCCGCGTCTCGAAGGTGTCGTACAAGCCGTTCCCGAGTGTCGCCAGCGCCACCACGGTCGCAACGAGCGCTGCCGCGGGGAACAGCAGCTCCCACCACAGTCCCGACGAGAGGCCGAAGTCGATAGAGCGCCCCCACGAGTTGGTGTCGGCCTGTACGAGGCCGAAGAACGCCAGCGTCGCCTCCATCAGGAGGATGAACGGGAGTTGGATCGTGAGCGCCGAGACGACCGTGGCGACGACGTTCGGCACGAGGTGCCGACGCACCACCTCCGCCGGGGGGCTGCCGGCGACCTCCGCAGAGCGGACGAACCCGGCGTCTCGGAGTCTGAGCGCGTCGCTGCGGACCCGTCGGGCGACACGGTCCCAGCCGAGGAGGCCGAACAACAGGATCAACACGCCGACACTCGGGCCGTAGAACGACTGGTAGAAGAAGTAGATCAGGAACGACGGGAGGGCACTCTGTAGGTCGAGATAGCGTGTCACCGTCGTGTCCACCCACCCGCCGTAGTATGCGGCGGCCGCGCCGACGGCGGTCCCCAACGGCACCAGCAGTGTCGCGGTGATGACCGCCACCTTCAGCGCGAGTCGTGCGCCCGCGATCACGACACCGAGCACGTCTCGTCCGCGCGAGGTGGTGCCGAGCGGGTGAACGATGGTTCCGCGACACTGTCCACCGACCGGCTCGACACCGCAGTAGAACGGGCGGAGGCGTTCGACCGGCGTCGAAGTGAACGCCGGCGGCTGACTCGGAGGAATTCCGCCACGAACGTCGAGACTCGCCCACAGCGGCGCGTCCGACGGCGGGCCGTACACCGCCGGGCCGAACAGTCCGACGAGCGCGAACACGAGGAGGTAGCCGAGCGACAGCACCGCCGCCGGCTGTGTGCGGAGCCGTCGCCAGTAACGGAGAGTGAGTTCGTACTCGCGGACGAGCGGCACGACGACGTAGAAGACGAGCAACAACACCGACAGCATCGCCAGCCAGTCGAGGAACGTCGGCGCGAACAGCCCGTACAACACGATTCCGTCCGGCACGACGAAGAAGTCGTAGAGGAACGAGCCGACCACCCCGGCCAGCCCGAGGAGGAACCCGACCGTCGAGTAGTCGAGCACGACCCTGTTGGGGGAGTGCTGTGACCAGTCGATCTGTTCGAAGGTTGGAGTGTCGTCTGACATCGTAGCTCTCCGCGGACACGACGACACGTCGAGACTCGTACCCGTCAATCGCTCGGTGGCTGAGACACTGATTTCACCGACCGCGTGACTGCGAGCGAGCCGACGACGACGTGACTGCCGTCCTCGCTTTCGTACACACGGCCACAGCAACTCGACACAAGAAAGGTTCGGTCGATTACGTGGACGGCACCACGTCGGCGGTTTTTATTACAACGAGCGGGCGCGTACACGGCAGACGCTCGTGACCCGGCTGCCGGCCAGCGGGGCGCGGGCTGCCGGCCAGCGGGGCCCGGGCTGTCGGCCAGCGGGGCGCGAGTGACCCGGTCGACACACCGACCGAGACGCCCCAGAGCGAGAGTGAAGCGTCGAGAGGCGGTTCCGACCCGCTGCCATCACGCCGCTCGACCGCCGACTCGACCTGCTGGAGACGCGGAGTGAACGTGCAATCGAGTCGGACGAGCTGTAGTCGACTCCCGCGGGTGGACGCCTACCGTTCCTCTACCGACACTCGCTGCCGCCCTGTCAGTATCTGCTTCCGCCCTCTCGACACGGACGAACTGCACACGCACGACCACGTCCTCCGGGTCGACGGCAGACAGCGTCGGGACGTTCTGGAACCGTCGGTTGGTGGCCCGTCGGACGTGTTCCGCAACCGGCTCTGCGACTCGTGGGGGTCGCACGTCCGGCGGCACCGCCACGGTCAGCGCGACGACCGCCGGGTGGCGGACGACGACGCCGGCCATCTCTGTCTCGACTCGTTGGAGGCGGCCGGGCTGGTCGGCGAGGACGGCTCGTGTCTCCTGACGCGCGGCGGACTCGACGGCTGTGGTCTGCGTGTTCGCGTACGTCGCCCCAGCCAGCACTGCTGTCGCCGCCAGCAGCGCCACTCCGACGACGGCCAGCCGACGCCGGGTGTGTGTCGCGGTCTCGAACTGGAAGCGACCGTCCGGCCGGTAGCCACGGTACCACAGCGTCCCGAGCGCGGTCGCGTTGATCGAGAGGTAGTTGACGACGACCAGCAGTCCCGCGCCGACGACCGCCGCCGGCCGCCCCCACGCGATACCGATGCCGACGACTGCAGTCGGCGGAACGAGCGCGGCTGCGATCATCACTCCCACCAGTGCGGCCGAGACGCCTGCCGACAACGAGAGTGCGCCGGCGACGCCTGCGCCCAGCGCGATGGGTACCGCGAGCAAGTCGGGCGCGAGTCGTTCTGTCACCTCCGAGAGAGAGAACACCGCCGTCGCGGACAGTGTCACCGCCCCCGAGAGACGCAACACCGCCGCGAACACTGTCGCGCTCACGACCGCGAGCAGTCCCCCGCCGACTTGGAGTCTGATCCCGCGACGGAACAGGGTCGGGTCGTCGACGACCGTGCCGGCGGCTGTCGCCATCGCCGGCCCCAACAGCGGTGCGATGACCATCGAGCCGACGACGACTGCCGCCGAGTCGAGAAGGATTCCGGCGACTGCGACCACGGCGCTCACGACCGCGAGCACGACGAAACTGGTCGTCTCCGGCGCGAGATCCTCCGCGCGTGCCGCCAACTCCTCCCGTGCGATCCGGTCGCCGTCCGTCGCTTCGTCTGTCTCGTAGCGCGCCTGGAGCTCCTCGAAACGGTCCGACACGACGGTCTCCGCGTCGACCACGACCGTGTAGGCGCTCCGTTCCAGCCCCGCCTCCCGGAGCGCTTCTAACACCGGCTCGACTGCACTGGTCGGCAACGGGAACGAGGCGACCGCGGTGTACTGTCTCCCGCTCGTCTCCTCCGTGAGCACGTAGTCGACGCCCTCCGACTCTAACACGTCGACGACTGCCTCGCGCTTTCCTGCCGGTACCGTCACTTGAACGAGACGCACGAACGACTGTGCCGCGCGCCGGTACAAAAACCCTCGTGGCCGCGACGGGGGACAAAACACTCGTGGCCACGATGTGGGACAAAACCCTCGTGGCTACGACGTGGGACAGGTGACTGCGAGCACGGGGTTGACGAACGTAACCGAGAGCGCGGATCGACCGACCGACTGTGGGCGGGTGGGAAGAGCGTGGCTGTGCGCACGGATTGGACGAGCGCACTCACCGGACGACACCGTCGGCAACTCGAAGTCGTCGTCTTGCAGCGCGGCGATACCGAACGCGACCGGCACGTCGAGTTCGCGCGCGGCGACGAGCTCGTCGACTGTCACCGGACCGGCTCGGAGTGTGTGGGTGTACACGCGCGCCAGCCGCGGGTCGTCGAGGAGCCGCGCGACGGAGACGAGTCCGTCGACCGCCCGCGCTGGATCGCCTGTCGATGTCGCTATACGATTCGAGAATTGTGTATTGTATAATATTCTGCGGCTGGTGACGCGACGCAGAGTCTCGGTGGGCCCGTCGACTCGAAGGCGGACTCTCGGCGAACCCGTCGACTCGAAGGCGGACTCTCGGCGAACCCGTCGACTCGAAGGCGGACTCT
>CAKZQY010000001.1 GCA_937142015.1 uncultured Halobacteria archaeon | reverse complement strand
CGTTCTCGGTGGTGACCTCCCCGTCCGGGTCGGGAGTTGCTTCGACCGTCTCGCCGGAGTCGTCGTCACCGAGGGCGGCAGGGCGCTCGGTGATGTACTGGACGGTGCCGTCAAGCGCCGGCCCGTCGTAGGACCGACGGCTCACGCCGACCCACCTCCACCAAATGTATATATCTTAGTGTGTAATTTACAACCACGCGACACGGCTGCAGCGCGCCTGAGTGGTGTCGCTGGATTCGAACCTGAAATCCGAATCCCGCCCCAGGCTCCTAATCTAAACTCATATTCCCCAGACAGCCATATGTTGCGGTGTGGCGACGAAGGCAGATCACGTCGAGACTCTACGTGATTCTGACACCGCGCGATGACCGCGTCAACTGGTTCATCGCGCGCATCGCCAAGCGATTCATCGCGCGTACGAACGAGGATGGTGACGGGAGCAGGCAAGTGACCGTCAAACAGGACCACACAGTGTACGGACTGGTCAAACACGGTGTTACAGACATCCAAAGAGGCTTACAGACGCACGCACAATTCGCGTGCAATGCGCGACCGGTACAAGGAGTTGATGCTCCGCAGTTTCAAGGACGCGATGGACGTCGTCGACGAGTACAACGAGTGGGCTGCCGACGCTTTCGACGCCGCGCCACCGGTTCCGCCGCAGGCTGTCCCGCAGGTGGCGATGGCGCTGTACCAGAGCCGCGTGATGGACGGCTGGGGCGGGGACGGCGGGTTCGACATCCCCGAGTTCGACGACAAGATGTTCGAGTGACTGTGCTTCGAGTCGTCTCTGCTCGACGCTGTGTCTCGTCGACCGACGACTCTTCACTAGCGAGACTGTAGTAGACCGCATGATCGAGCGCCTCCGAGAGGGAGTGTGGTGGATCGACGGGTCGGCGTCGAACGTGTTTCTCGCTGTCGACGAACCCACGTCGAGTTCGAGAGCGAAGAGTGCGAGCAACGAGGCTGACGCGACTGCTGGGGACGACGGAACGAACGCGACTGTCGAGGAGGGAAGCGGAGCGGACGCGACTGCCGAGAACGGCGATGTCGTTCTCGTCGACGCCGGCACCCCAGGCGACGCGGACGCGATCAGAGACGGGATCAGAGAGACCGGGTACACGGTCGGAGACGTGTCGCGGGTGCTCGTGACCCACTACGACTACGACCACGTCGGCGCGTTGGCGACGTTGGACGGTCTCGACGCGCCGGTGTACGCACACGAGCCGGACGCCTCCTACCTCGCCGGCTCGGACTCGCCGGGGCTGTGGCCCCACAAGGCGCTCCTCCAGCGGGTGACCGAGCCGCTGCTCTCGACACCCTCGCTCCCGGTCGAGACCGTCGCGGACGGCGAGACTGTCGGCGGCTTCACCGCCTACCACACGCCGGGTCACGGCCCCGGCCACCTCGCGTGGATCAACCCCGCGCTGGAAACTGCGTTCGTCGGGGATTTGGTACGCGAGAGCGACGGGGACCTCGCCGCCTCACCGTGGATCGTGAGCTACGACACCGACACCGTGGCCGACAGCGTGGTCTCACTCGCCGACCGCGCGCCGCCGTTCGAGGTGGTCGGGATGGGACACGGCACCCCACTGCGGACGGACGGGGACGACGCGTTCGAGCGACTCGCTGCCGAACTTCGGTAGCTGTGGGAGACTACACCTCCGACTCCGCGGTGGCCCGACGAACGTGTCGAGAAATTAACGACAACTTGTAGTGAATTGTCACGGGCCCGGTGAAGATACATCCGAGCCACAGTATGAGAAACTTCCCCGAAACGTTTAGTTGTCGTGTGGGGTAGCCTACCGCATGTCTGAGCCGATGCCGTCGGACCCCGACGACCGCGGCAGCCGGTCGGGTGAGCACGCCGAGCGGGCGGACGGCGGTGTGGTCGACCCATCCGAAGGGCCGGGGGGACTCCTCGGCCGCGACGAGAGCGCCCCCGAAGAGCCGAGTAGCGTGGACGCCGAGGCGACAGCCGACAGCGCGACAGCCGACACGTCCAGCGCGTCGGACGACGTTCGCGTCTGTTGGCTCGACGACGAGGACGCGGACACGCTGATTGGGTCACTCTCCTCGGAGACGGCACGGTCGATTCTCGCGGCGTTACACGAGCGTGAGCGGACCGCCTCGGAGCTCGCAGACGCCGCAGACACGTCGGTCCAGAACGTCCGTCACCACCTCGACAACCTCCAGGAGGCTGGCTTGGCGGAGGTCACGACGACGCGGTACTCCGTGAAGGGCCGCGAGATGGACGTGTACGGGCCGACCGACGAGCGGCTGGTCGTCGCGGTCGGACGCGAGGAGGAACGCTCCTCGTTTCTGGACTCACTCCGGAGTCTGTTCGGGAGTCTCGCGGTGTTGGTCGCCGCGAGCGTCGTCGTCCAGTGGCAGTTGTCGTCTTCTTCGACAGTCGGTGCCACGCGGATTCCGGACGCGGTCGGTGGGAGCGTCGCTCCGGCGACGGGTCTCTCACCGGGGTTGTTGTTCTTCGCTGGCGGACTGCTCGTCGCCGCAACTGCACTCGCCGTCACGCGACTGACGGCGTAGGCGGGGTGGGTTCTCGTGAGACGACCACGGGTCGTGTGGATCGCCGCGGCGGTCGTCGTGCTCGTTGCGACGAGCGCCGTCGGGGCGGTGGTCGTCGCCGACGAGACTCCGCGTCGTGACGCCTCGCAGTTCCTCCCGGAGCGGTCGGAACTACTCTCTGCAGAGCCGTCCTCGGAGGCTGGGGAGTCCGGGTCGACCGACGACGGGGACCGCGAGGTCGTCCGTGTCGGGATCATCGGGAGCCAGTTCGCAGCCGACCACCCGTCGTTGAGCGGTCGCGTCGGCAGTCGAGCGCGCATCGGTGGCTCGCCGGCGTTGTTGCGCTCCGGCGGCGGCTCGCTCCACGACACGGCCGTCGCCGAAATCGTCGCCGAGCGGTCGCCGTCCGCGACGCTGTACCTCGTCGGCATCGGCAGTCGGCCGACGGCCACGCGGTACACGAGCGCCGTCGACTGGCTCCTCGACCGCGAGGTCGACGTGATCGTCGACGCCGGGAGCTACCTGCCGCGGACCGGTCGCGGACTCGACAGATTCGAGTCGGCCGCGGGACGCGCCGCCACCGCCGGGACAGTGTTCGTCACGTCGGCGGGGAACTACGCACAACGACACTGGCGCGGGCGCGGTGACGGCACCGGGTGGGTGTCGTTCGGCCCGACCGCGACGCGCAACTACCTCGGCGGCACGGCGAACCGGACGAACGACAGTCCCGCGAGCGCTATCCGCGGCCCCGTCACACTCCGACTCTACTGGACGGGCGAGGCCGACTACGACCTCTACCTCTACCGCGAGGTGTCGGACGGCCCGGACCAGATCGTCGCCAGTTCGATCAGACGGAACGGCACCGCGGAGGCAATCGACACGGTAGTGACCGAGGGGGACTACTACGTTCGCGTGTACAACCGCGAGGGTTCCGCGCCGGTCGATCTGTTCGCCGCGACGCACAGCCTCTCACACACCAGTCCGGGTGGGAGCGCACTCCCACCGGCGACTGCGCGCGGTGTCATCTCTGTCGGTGCGCTCGGAGCGGGCGGACGGGCTCGTCCGTACACCTCCGCTGGCGGGGACGTGAGCGTGCCCGACGGCATCGAGACGGACGTCGCCGGTCGGTTCCGCGGCACCTCGGCGGCCGCGCCGGTCGTCGCCGGCACCGTGAGCAGCATGGTGGCGCGGACGGGCGGGCGAGCGCTGTCACCGGGCGAAATCGCGCGCATCCTCCGCGAGACTGCCGACGGCCGACAGAACAGACTCGACCCCGACGCCGCGCTCGCCCGTGTCGACAACGAGACGACGGATATCTCCAGCGGCGGGGAGCCGCCGGGACGACTCGCCCGGACGACGAGTGACGCCGGCGTGGACGGAATGACCGACGACGAGGCTGGAGACACTGGTGTGAGTGAGGAGACGAACAACGAGACGAGTGACACTGGTGTGAGTGAGGAGACGAACAACGAGACGAGTGACACTGGTGTGAGTGAGGAGACGAACAACGAGACGAGCGACGCTGGTGTGAGCGGGATCACTGTCAGCGAGACGAGCGACAGCCGAGAGATCACGTCTAGCGAGGCACGCGACGGCCGAGCGATCACGTCCAGTGAGACGAACGGCGGTCGGAGGGTCACCGACCGTCGAGTCGACGAGACCGTCAGGGGCTGGCCGTGAGCGAGCGGTTGCGTCCGTTCGGCGGCAGACTCGACGACAGCGTGCTCACAGAGCGCGTCGAGGAGTACTGGGAGTGGCTCGCGGTCGCGCTGTACCTCCTGACGGCGGTCGACCTGCTGACCACGCTGTACGCGGCTGCGGTGGTCGGCGTCGGCTACGAGCAGAACCCGCTGGTGAGGTGGCTGCTCGGACGCTCTGTCGCTGCACTGGTGGGGGTCAACCTCGTCGTGGTCGTCGCCGCTGCGGTCGGCTTCCGCGGTGTCGTCGCCACGCTCGAACGGACGCCGCCGCGTCTGCGGCCGTACTACACGCTCGTGATCGAGGTGTGGCTCGGCTTGCTGGTCGCGGCGGGACTGGGCGTGTTCGCCAACAACCTCTCGGTGATCGTTCTCGGGCAGAGCCTGCTGTAGCTGCGGTCGCCGACTGTGGCTGCAGTGTCTGCACGATTCTGTCTGCAGGACTCTGTCGGCACGATTCCGTCAGCACGATTCTGTCAGGCCGGATCTATCGACCTCGGACGCCACAGGTCGGTGCCGATGGTGTCAGTGGGGGAGAGACGTTCGTGTGTTTAACTGAGTTCGGGGCGTAGTCCACGGCGTGAGCAAGTCAGTCGAGACACCAGACGACTACGTGGAGACAGTCAGCCAGGAGCGCGCACAGAAAGACGAGTTCTTCGGTGAACACCCGCGGTCGCCGATCCCCCGCGCCGAGCAGTCGTCGTTCGACGGGCTGAACTACTACCCCGTCGACCCTGACTACCGGTTCGTCGTCGCGTTCGACGAGTACGACGATCCGGAGGTGATCACCGTCGAGACCACACAGGACGGCCAGCAGCGGTACGAGGACGCCGGCGAGTTCGAGTTCACCGTCGCCGGCGAGACCGTCACCCTCCACGGCTTCCGTCCGGTCGACGACGAGGACCGGCTGTGGGTGCCGTTCCGCGACGAGACCAGTGGCGAGGAGACGTATCCCGCCGGTCGCTACCTCGACTTGGAGGACCCCGACCACCGGACGGAGGACGGCCGCTGGGTGCTGGACCTCAACCGAGCGTACAACCCGTTTTGCGCCTACTCCGAGGCGTACGAGTGTCCGCTCGTTCCGATGGACAACTGGCTCGACGTGTCGATCACAGCGGGAGAGAAACTCCCCGGCTTCGAGCCCGCGGAGCTGTCCGACCACGAACACCACTGAGCGTGGGCTGGAGAAGGCGGTTTTTCGGTCCGCTCATAGTGATTACTGCGAGTCTTTACTGCCGTCGCGATCCGTGTCGGCGGTCGGAGCGTCTGAACCGTCGGTTTTTGACGCCGTCCGTGAAACTATTCGCAGTAATCAGTATCAGTGAAACAGCACGACGCAGAGAGCGACAGCAACCTACGGTTCCGCAGCGAACGCCGCCTCGATTTCGGCTCCGAGCGAGCCCATCTGGTCGGAGACGCCGCGGGCAGCCTCTTCGAGTGCGTCGAGCGGTCTGACACCCGCCTCCGTGTTGATCGAGAGAATCGGCTCCGTCTGACCGCCAGACTGCTCCGGGTTCACGTCGTACGTCGCCGCGGCGACGCCGTCCGTGCGGAGCAGCGAGCCCTTCAACACGTTCATGAAGGTGTGGTTCTCTCCCGCGATCTCGATGCGGAGTTCGTTGTCCGTCCTGTCCACGACGCGGAGTTCCATGCGAACGGCTTGTCTCGGTCGGTGTTTGTAGCTTGCGTTCTGTCGTCCCCCAGCGCGATCGGATCAGTTGCCGTCGGCTGCGGGCAGCCGCTCGACGTGGTCGGCCGTGATCGTCTCGTCGTCCGGGAGGCGTTCCACACAGTCGAAACAGAGGAACGCGTCGGTGCCGTCGGCGAGTTCGAGGCTGATACCGCCGGTCGCGTCGCTGTCGAGCGTCCAGAGGTTGGCGATGCCGCCCGCGACTGGCACGTCCGCACCACACCCGTCACACGGCTCTGTCGCCACCTCACCACCTCCCGTTGTCGTCTCGTGTCGAGTCGCTCTCGTGGTGTGTCTTCGTCGTCTCACGTCTCCTCCCCGCAGGGCGTCTCGTCATCGCGGCACGTCCCGTGTTGCCAGGCATCGCGTCACGTCCCGTATTGCCAGGCATCGCGTCACGTCCCGTGTTGCCAAGAGTCCATGTACGCACGCTGATCCTCGGAGAGGCTGTCGTAGTCGACACCTTCGGCGTCGAGTTTCACCTCGGCGACCTCGCGGTCGAGTTCGTCCGGGACTTCGTGGACGCCCGCCTCGTAGTCGTCCCCGTTGGCGACGAGTTCCCGGACGCAGACGGCTTGGACGCCGAAGCTCTGGTCCATCACCTCGGCGGGGTGACCCTGTGCGACCGGCGCGGCGAGGTTGACCAGCCGGCCGTCCGCGAGCACGTTCAGTCGTCGCCCGTCCGGCATCTCGAACGCCTCGACGCCGTCGCGTGCCTCGTAGCGGTCGACCGCGAGGTCGTCCAGCTGTTCGAGATTCACCTCTACGTCGAAGTGACCGGCGTTGGCGAGCAGAACGCCGTCGTCCATCACCTCGAAGTGCTCGCGCGTGATCACGTCGCGGTTGCCGGTCGTGGTGACGAAGATGTCTCCCACCGCGGCGGCCTCGCGCATCGGCATCACGTCGTACCCCTCCATGTGCGCCTCCAGCGCCTTCCGGGGGTCGACCTCGGTGACGATCACGTTCGCGTTCTGGCCGGCGGCCTTCTTTGCGACGCCGCGACCACAGTAGCCGTAGCCCGCGACCACGACGTGCTTCGAGGCGAGTGAGAGGTTCGTCGTCTGGACGATCGTCGACAGCGCCGACTCGCCCGTCCCGTGGACGTTGTCGAACAGCCGCTTCATCGGCGTGTCGTTCACCGCGAACACCGGGTAGTCGAGCTCCCCGTCCTCGTCCATCGCGCGGAGTCGATGCACCCCGGTCGTCGTCTCCTCACAGCCGCCGACGATGCTGTCGATCAGCTCCGGGTAGTCCTCGTGGATCGCGGCGACCATGTCCATCCCGTCGTCGACGGTGACGGTCGGCTCGTGACCGATCACGGCCTCGATTGCCGCGTAGTAGTCCTCGTCGTCGACGCCGCGCACGGCGTAGGAGGTGACCGACTCGTAGTCGTTCAGGGCCGTGCTCACGTCGTCGTGTGTCGACAGCGGGTTACAGCCGGTGATGGCGACCTCCGCGCCGCCGTCGGCCAACAACGTCGCTAAGTTCGCTGTCGTCGCCTCGACGTGCATCGCCATCCCGACCGTCTCGCCCGCGAACGGCTCCGTCTCCGTGAACTGCTCGCGTAACGCCGCGAGAATCGGCATGTGCTGTCGTGCCCACTCCATCTTCCGCCGCCCGGACGCTGCTGCCGCCTCCGGGTCGTCTACGTGACGGTCGACTGGGGGGTACGTCTGGTGGCTCACGTCGTGCCGTTCGTTCTGACGGGTCTTGAACACGCCGGAGTCGACGCCCGCCGACCCTGTGAGTGCTCTCTCGAACGTGATCGACGAGATCAGAACGTAATGATCTCGTAGTCGCGTCTCAGAACTGTTTAGACTTCACCTCCAGTAGCCTCAGCTGAGGTGGTAAAGTGAATCTCTTCATGTTTTAATTTATGTAGAATATCACTGAGAAAGAGATTGTAGCGATCTGGACCTTGGTACTTCACCAGTCGGAGTTGAAGCACTGCACAGGCTAACCATAGAGCGAGAAGACGAAACACACCATGCTTTTACCAATGGATTGAATAATTCCTCAAGAGAGGATGGCTCCCCGAAGACAAATATCTGCTATAAACACGCGATCACTGGGTACCTCAGTGATCCGCTTCGGGGTCATTGCCGTAATCGTATCTGCCCCGTTCGTCTTCCTCAACCAGGTTCTAAATGTGAGTTGGCAGATCCTCACGTCTGCCGTCATCGCAGCAATCCTCTTGATCTTAGGATGGATGTGGAAACAAGGTTTCTTCTTATCTCCTTGGTCACTGCAGCTACGATCACTTTACCGGAAATACAGCTACTCAGGCTTTGTACCGCTTCTAAGAGTGTTCAAATCTCGGGAACGCCGGAGAGTGGAAGTTCTGAAAGGGCTTTTCTTCGTTACTGTAGCAGTGTCTGTAGGGATTTTAACCTCTTTCCTTCATTTAAATCTGGTAAATGACTTCACGCTCAACGTCCAGAGGAGTGTCCTCGGAAGAGCCTGGCAGGTACACGCAGTCATCATCGGTTTTAGCTTTGTTGCCCTGACTTTTGTCTGGGAAGAAATCTACAGTAACTCTCTCAGCGACGAATTAACAAGGTTGTTCGTCGAGGACATAGGTTCGATCTGGACTGTTACCTTTGTCTTCGGTTCCAACCTGCTTCTTGGAGTCATAGCCTTCACACAATCTTCAGTACAGAACGTAGGGCTTCGACCAGTTTATGTAACCGCTGTATTATTCGTATTGTCTATCGTGTTTGTAGCTTGGCGATTCTTGGATGCATTAGATCTCCTATTCTACACAGACATTGATGAAGAAGTTAAAAAATATGCGAAAAAGGATTTAGAGAAAGAACTAGTGAGAGAAAGCTCTACACCGAACCAAGTGCTCTCAGAGACGATACACAACTTTGAACAGATATCGATAGGTGTGCCAAACTTCGGATTAGAACAGACTACAATCTCTTCAAAAGATCTCGGTAAAACAGGAGTCATCGCGGACATTAATATGAAAAAAATGGAAAACGTTTCAGAGATCATTGACCAAGAGCCCGCCACCAGTATAGTGAAGAACCCGACAGCAGGAATGTCTCTCGCAGAAGATACCACAGTTCTCTCTTTAGAAGGAGATATTGATGACGAAACAGTGGAAGAGCTCACGGAACAACTACGTCGTGGACTACGGACACGTAGGGAAAACTGATGCCCAACTACGAAGAATATCTGGAGCACTTCTTCGACAATGCAGAAGCCTCAATCCGAGAAGGAAAAGGTCAGGAGCTTTCAGATAATCTATCTCATATTGCAGAGCTGATTCAGGAACTGATCGACAGAGAGATCGACTCAAATGGCCGGTTCCGGTCAAACTACGCATTCTGCAGACGCCAGTACATCCAGCTATACGATACAGTGCTTGAGAATGGTGCTGACGAGGATCTAAGAACTAGCATCATCGACTCTATATCAGCGATCGCCAATTACTCCCGTCAAGCAAATGATCTGGAGGCCTTCGATCAACTGCTTAACTCCATCACCTGGTGCTACGTGCAGTCATACCCGAACCCAGGGTTTGACGACGCTGTTGGGAATATCTTCGAGAGATTCAGCCATATCCAGTACGGAACAACTCAGACATTCGAAGACGTGGATAGTGTCGATAGATTAGCTAAAAGCCAGGAAATTATCGACACACTTCTCCAGCATTACCGTAAACTCTGGCGGTGGTCTATTGAAAACGGATGTAAGGAGTCTATCAAACGACTTCACCACAATTTGGATGACATAAGAGCATTTGAACGAGCCCAGTACCTCCCGCTCGGAACCCCGGAAAGCGAGTACAACGGAGACTTCCTTGATCAAAAGCAGGAGATCGCTGACACCTTCCGGAAGCGAATCCAGATACAGAAATTCGCCGGATACTCTTGGGGATACAACCTCTACGTAAAAGACGTAATTTCTGAGGAAGAGTTTATAGAAGAACTGGTTCAGAAATACGCCGAGCAGAACTTCTCCTCCATTAGCTCTCTTACAGAGACCTACTTTGAGATTCAATCTATCGGTGAGGTGTCTTACTGGGAAGATTGGGAGACAAACAGACAACTGCAGCAGTCACTCGGCCCAGTCATGACCTCTATGGGAACAAACAGTTGGATACCCTCTTTCTACCTGGCGTTTTCACTGTATCTGTTCGACGAAGACACTCAAGAGAACTTCTCGAAATCTACTCCCGAAGAACTGCCATTCCCTACAGGAAGTAGGGAACGGATCGAGATCAACAACCTGCTGGATGCAATTGAAGAATTTGAAGACGACTATCCTCTGGACTTCCTCCTAGACAACCAGATCGATATAAATGAGAGAATAGAGAAACTGTCTGAAACCCTGAATACAGCATGTTCACATGCTGAGAAACAAAATATAATTCGGATGCGAAACCATCCTATCGAATCAGAGTACGTCGACGCTTGGGAAAAAGAGGTGAACGACCAATTCGATAGCTCGTGTCTATTGAGACAAGCACTGAAAGAAATCGGGCTGCTGAAGCAGAAACCGTTCCCCCCGGATCTTGACGGCATCAAGATCTCAGTTGGATATCCACGTAAGCTACACTTCGTGTCTGAGGAAGCAGTACACAAATCTCCAACAGGCAACTTCCGGAGTATCTTAGACAGTTATCGAGAGTACGTTTTGAGACGTCTGACCCTTGATGAGTACACCGTAGATACCGTCGACAAATTACTCGATGAAATAGAAAATCAGGTGGAGCAAAGACATCCTTCAGTAATCCTCATCGGGGACGGAGGACTCCGTAGGAAGCATTTAGAAGACGACCGGTTCACACACGGAAGCGATCTCCCAAACTCCCATCGCACGTTCTTGGACATCCCTGTCCTCACTGAGACCACGGAAACGTATTCTGCCCTCCTCCTTCTGGAGAACGAAAGCCATGGAGTGGAGTTCGTTGAAGACGATATAGTATTCAATCTGGAAACTACGCCAGGAGAGGAAGCCGAGGTGATTGATATGCCAAACAAGCCGCTGGAGTCAATCCCGTATACTAAGGCACCCCATGACTTTGTGGAGATGGAAGTCCGGCTCCGGGGATACATACAAAGTGAGGAACTTGATGGAGTGCTGTTCCAAATGGACCCCGAGGATCCAGAATAGGATTCAGCTGAGTTCTGAGGGAAGCCTGTGAATGAAGACCGGGAACACTGCCCCCTAATAAGGCTTGAGAGCTGCCGAGATAGCATGAATTAAGGGATCATAGTAGATGCAAAGCTTGGGATCTATCGCGCTACGAGGGTCGCACGCTATTAGATATTATCCGAAAAATTCAAAATTAATCTATATATACTAAATAAATTAGTTTTTAATTCGTGTCATAGCGGTTACTGCGATTCTTTACCGCCGTGGTGACTCGTGTCGGCAGTCAAAGCGTCTGAGCCGTCGGGTTTCGACGCCGTCCATGGAACCATTCGCAGTAATCACTATCGGGAAGGGGACTGCTCAGGTTTAGATGCGAGAGTCCCCAATCCAGATCACACTCACTTTTCAATTCCAGTTCGTCGCCGTGTTCGGCGAACTCCTTTGCGGCTTCGAGCGCGTTGGCGACGCGCCCGTGGTCTGCGTGCGACTCGTTGCCTGCGAGAACGACGACTGCTGCTTTCGTCATTGCACCTCGCTGTTCTCTCCGTGGAGGGAAATCTGACCGGCAGCCGTGTGCGCGACCCGACCGCCACCCGTCGACTCTTCACTCTCGGCGCTGGCTTGCCGCTACCGAAACGTCACGCAGTTGTTAACTGTCCAGCGACGCACCGACCGACCGATGGTCTCCGAAGCGGGCGTCCCCCTCCCTCTCGTCGTTCTCGGATCGGCCGCAGTGCCGACGCTGCTCGGCGTCTGTGCGTACACGGTCTGGGTGCGCGAGCGACCGACAGCGCCGCTGTACGGCGTGTTGATCGCGGCGTTGACGGCGGTGATCGTCGGCTCACTCGCGCCGGATCTCACGCCGCTGCGTCGCGTCGGTGTCTCGGCTGTGGCGGCGCTCCTCGGCACTGTCGCGGGCGCACTGGTGCCAGTTCTCTGGGTCGTCTACGCGATGGCGTACACCGGTCGCGGAGAGAGCCTGACGAACCGTCGACTGCTCGCTCTCTGTAGTCCGATGGTGGCGGCTGGCGTGATTCTCGTCGGCGTCGCACTCTTCTCCAACCCGCAGGAGTCGTCCAATCTGCTGTTGGCCGGCGTGTTCCTCGTCGTCGCCGCCTACCTCGTCGCGCTGTTGGCTGCCGGCGTCTACTTCCTCGGGAAGCTCGTGACGACGTACGACCACGTCCCGGTCTCGCAGGTCGCCACACAGACGTTCGGCGTCGTCGCGCCGTACCTCGTCGTCTCGCTCTCGAACGTCACCAGCGGCGAGGACGGGCCGCGGCTGCTCGGGTTCGAGGCGGTGTACCTCGTGAGTGCGCTGGCTGCGGTCGCCGTCGTCGTGGCGACGTACCGCTACCCGGTGACCACGGTCGTGCCGGAGGCCGAGCACGTCACGCGCGACGAGGTTGTCGAGACGCTCCGCGAGGGGGTGATGGTGCTCGACCGGGACGGACGCGTGTTGGACACGAACGAGACCGCGACGGAACTGCTCGACTGCACGACGGAGGCGGCCGTCGGACAGTCGGTCGACGCGCTCGTCGACGCCGAGATTCCGGCCCCCGGCGCACCGACGCGTCGTGTCGACGTGCAGACGGACGCGGGGGTCCGACAGTTAGAGATCACCGTCACCGAGATCGGCGACGAGGGGTCGGTCGGACAGACGGTGGTGATGCGCGACGTGACGGAGCGCGAGACACGGAAACAACGACTCACCGTCCTCAACCGCGTGTTGCGCCACAACATCCGGAACGATGTCGACGTGATCGTGGCCAACGCCGAGGCAGTCGAGGACAGCGAGCGGGCCGAGACGATCCAGTCGTTGGCGACCGACCTCGCTCGCGTGAGCGAGAAAGCCCGCGACGTCGAGCGGTTCCTCGACACCGACCGCGGACCGCTCGAACGCCAGAACGTCACGGCGGTTGCTACGACTGTCGCCGACCGTGTCGGCGGCGACTACCCCGACAGCGAGATCAGCGTCACCACGCCGGGGGAGATCACCGCAGAGACGGACGAGCAGGTCGTGCGACGCATCCTCACGGAACTCGTCGAGAACGCAGTCGAACACAGCGACAGAGAGGAGCCGCGGGTCGAACTCGGCGTCACCGCCGCAGACGACACCGTCGAGATCACAGTCACCGACGACGGCCCCGGCATCCCGGAGCGTGAACGGCGCGTGCTCGTGGAGGGCGACGAGAGCCCGCTGCGACACGGGAGCGGGATCGGACTGTGGCTCGTGAACTGGGGCGTGACCTACCTCGGCGGCTCGGTCTCCTTCGCCGACGCCGACCCGCGCGGGAGTGTCGTCACGCTGTCGCTCCCCACCGAGATGGGTGGGTGACACACCGAACGAGTCCTGTACTATCTGTCCAATATCGTCCGAGAGGAACCCCGTACGGCCCCGTGCTTTTGTACGATGCCGCCCGAGAGGACCCATGCGCGTGCGGGAGCTCCCGCTGGACAGCGACTACCGCGATCACTTCCGCGAGGAGGGGATCGACGAGCTGTACCCGCCGCAGGCGGCCGCAGTCGACGCCGGCGTCTGTGACGGGGAGAACCTCGTGGCCGCGGTGCCGACAGCGTCGGGGAAGACGTTCGTCGCGGAGCTCGCCCTGTTGTCGGCAGACGGTCCCGGGTTGTACATCTGTCCGCTCCGGGCGCTCGCCCGTGAGAAGTACGAGGAGTTCGCCGCGATTCCGGGATTAGACGCCGGCATCGCAACGGGAGACTACGACTCAGCGGCGGCAGAGCTCGCAGCACACGACGTGGTCGTCGCCACCTCGGAGAAGGTGGACTCGGCGATCCGCAACGGCGCGGCGTGGATCGCCGACATCGCCTGTATCGTCGTCGACGAGGTCCACCTCCTCGGCTCCGACGGTCGTGGGCCGACCTTAGAGGTGACGCTCGCGACGCTCCGTCGGCGGACGGCCGACCCGCAGCTCGTCGCGCTCTCCGCGACCGTAGACAACCCGGCGGCTATCGCGGACTGGCTCGACGCCGCGCTCGTCGAGTCGGCGTGGCGACCCATCGACCTCCGGACCGGCGTCTACGCCGACGGGGTGGTCACCTACGACGACGACCACACACAGGTCGTCTCGGTCGACGACCCGCCGCAGGGACCCGACGACACGGGAGCAGACGGTGACGAGACGGAGGCGACAGTCGCGCTCGTGGAGGCAGCCGTCGCGGAGGGCGGGCAGGCGTTGGCGTTCGTCCGCTCGCGTCGGGAGGCGGAACGTCTCGCAGAGCGGCTCACGGACGAGAACTTCGCAGCCACGGCAGACATCGGGATGGAGGCAGCGACAGTCGCAGAGGAGCTCAGACAGGCGGGCACCACAGAGCAGGGGACGCGTCTCGCCGAGGCCGCCGCGTGGGGCGTCGCGTTCCACCACGCCGGCCTGCGCTCGGACCACCGCGCCGCGGTCGAGACCGCGTTCCGCGACCGGAAGCTGGCCGTGATCTGTGCGACCCCCACACTCGCCGCGGGCGTGAACGTACCAGCCCGGCGGGTCGTCGTGCGCGACCAGCGTCGGTACACCGGCTCCGGGATGGAGTGGCTTCCCACCCTCGAAGTCCACCAGATGGCCGGGCGGGCGGGGCGTCCCGGTCTCGACCCGTACGGCGAGGCGGTGTTGGTCGGCGACCCGAACACCCGCACGGAGCTGTGGGATCGGTACGTCGACGCGGAGCCGGAGGCCGTCGAGAGCCAGCTTCGGGACCGTGCCGCGTTGCGGACTCACGTTCTCGCCGTCGTCGCCGCCGGATTCGCAGACTCACAGGCCGGCATTCTCGACCTGTTGGGGGAGACGTTCTACGCCCACCGCACCCCCAACCCGGACTTGGGAGGTGTCGTCGGCGACGTGATCGCGGAGCTGATCGAGGCGGAACTGCTCGCACCCGCCGAGGAAGAGAGTGTAGAACTCACGGCGACAGATCTCGGCGAGCAGGTGTCGAGGCAGTACGTCACCCCCGAGACGGGGACTCGGATCGTCGACGGGCTGGAGAGGGTCGCGGGGATGGCCGACGAGCAGGTCACGAAACTGACACTGCTGGAGGTCGTGTGTGACACGCCCGACATGGACGACACCTACCTCGGCAACAGCGAGCGAGCGTCGTTGTACCAGTTCGTCAGGCGGCGGAGCGGCGAACTCACCACGGCACTCGACGAGCCCGACGACTTCGAGTCGTGGCTGGAGTCGGTGAAGACCGCGCGGATTCTGTTGGCGTGGACCGAGGGCGCGAGCGTCGCCGACCTCGTCGGAGACTACCGGATCGGGCCGGGCGACTTGGAGTCGCGGATCGAGCGCGCAGCGTGGCTGTTGGGTGCCGCCGAGGCGCTGGCCGAGGTGTTGGACCTCCGTGTGCCCGTGATCGCCGAGTTGCGGGCATCGCTGTAGCGGTGTTCGTGCTCGTCCCGAGACGTTCAAGTTCGGCGGCATCGAACGGGAGATGTGCTCCCCGAGTCGTTCGCGTCACTCCCCTCGTGGCTGCTCTCTGGGCTCGTGTTAGGTGGCCTCGTCACCGTCGGTATCGCAGTGTTGTTCGCGGTCGGGCTGCGGCTCTCGCCGGACTCGACGGCACGCGGCGGCCGGGACACCGGCGGGACGGCGAGTCGAGTCGACGGGACGACACGACGGCGAGCGGAGATCAGAGAGTACCTCGGGCGGATCGACGAGCGGTACGCCGAGCGAGTGGAACTCGGCGGGCGGCGGGTCGCCTTCTACCTCCCGCAGCGCGACGTTGCGATCACCTTCGATCCACAGACGTACTTCCGGCTGACGAACGCCGAGCCGGAGGCGACCGGCAACGTGGAGTTCGACGCCGACACCGACACGGACGGCCTGTTCGTCGTGCTGATCGAACACGAGATGCCGGGACACCACCTCGGTCGGCGACTCCCGTTCGAGGTCGCCGAGGTTCACCTCGGACCGGAGTCCACGCCCGACCCCGTCGCGGAAGCGTTCGACACCCTCGGTCTCTCGAAACGGGCCGACGCCGACGACGTGGAGGACGCCTACCGCGAACGTGTCAAGGAAGTGCATCCGGATCAGGGCGGGAGCCGCGAAGCGTTCTCCGAGGTGCGGGAGGCGTACACCACCGCGCTCAACCACGTCGACGACGGTGGCTGATAGTGATTACTGCGAGTCTCTACCGCCGTGGTGACTCGTGTCGGCGATCAGAGCGTCTGAGCCGTCGATTTTCGACACCGTCCGTGGTGCCATTCGCAGTAATCACTATGAAGAGACCACAATTCGTATACAGTCGGCGAGCGAGAGACAGTCGATGGCGAGCGTCCGAACGAAGATCGCAGTTCGCGTCGCAGGCGGGTGTCCAGTCTCCGCTCTCTCTGCCGGCGAGACGGGCGACGGGGAGTCGGCTGGCGGAGACGGGCCGGCTGTCAGCGACGTGACGTGGACACGGGCGGCAGACGGGCGGGTGACAGAGGAGTTTCGCGTGAGCGACAGTGTCGCCGCCGCCCAGCCGGAAGCCGTCGCAGACGCCGACCCAGTCGTGACAGTCGGCGACGAGACGGTGTACCGGTTCACCCGCGACAGCGACACACCGTGTGCGTGTGAGGTCGTCGAGGGGCTCGGCCACCCGATCTCGGACGTGTACGCGTCCGACGGGGAGCTGATCCTCACACTCCACCTCCCGGACGTGGACGCACTCAGAGAGATCGTCGCGTCACTCGACGAGGTCGCCGACCGCGTCGCCGTGCGGTACCTCGTGCGGTCGGCGGACGAGGCGGCCGACGCGGACCGCGACCCGACAGTGGTCGACCGTGACTGTCTCACGGACCGACAGCGCGAGGTGCTCCGGACGGCACACGAGATGGGGTACTTCGAGTACCGCGGCGGAGCCAACGCGACTGCCGTCGCTGCGGAACTGGACATCGCGCAGTCGACGTTCGCCGAACACCTCGCGGCTGCACAGGGACGACTGCTCGAAGAACTACTGCGGTGACGATCGTCTCAGTTCACACACCACGGAATCTCCAATTATCGTTTCAGATACTAGAGGACGTAAACAGCACGCGTCGACCCGCAACCCGTGGTGTTTTCCCGTTGGCACCCAGAGAGTGACACAGACGCACAGACCGACAACTGGCGGGCGTCGGCACAGCACTTAACTCGTGGCGTCGCCGACACCCGGTCTACGACTCTCCCGTCCCCAACAATGAACGAAGTCCAACTCGAAGTGGCGAAGGCGTACCCGAACGACTCGGGGCGCG